>NZ_JAAGNW010000022.1:46259-47530 GCF_010645215.1 Burkholderia multivorans
AAACCCTGCGCGATGGCGTGCTGGGCGGCATCGGCGGATTCGGCGCGCTGTTCGAGGTGCCGAAGAAGTATCGCGAGCCCGTGCTCGTGTCGGGCACCGACGGCGTCGGCACCAAGCTCAAGCTCGCGTTCCACCTGAACCGTCACGACACGGTCGGCCAGGATCTCGTCGCGATGAGCGTGAACGACATCCTCGTGCAGGGCGCCGAGCCGCTGTTCTTCCTCGACTACTTCGCGTGCGGCAAGCTCGACGTCGATACGGCGGCCACCGTCGTGCAAGGCATCGCGACCGGTTGCGAGCTGTCGGGCTGCGCGCTGATCGGCGGCGAGACGGCGGAAATGCCGGGCATGTATCCGGACGGCGAGTACGACCTCGCGGGCTTCGCGGTCGGCGCGGTCGAGAAGAGCAAGATCATCGACGGCAGCACGATCGTGCCGGGAGACGTGGTGCTGGGCCTCGCGTCGAGCGGCATCCATTCGAACGGCTTCTCGCTGGTGCGCAAGATCATCGAGCGCGCGAACCCCGATCTGTCGGCGGATTTCCACGGCCGTTCGCTGGCCGACGCGCTGCTCGCGCCGACCCGCATCTACGTCAAGCCGCTCCTCGCGCTGATGCAGAGCCTCGCGGTCAAGGGCATGGCGCACATCACGGGCGGCGGGCTCGTCGAGAACATCCCGCGCGTGCTGCGCGACGGCCTGACCGCCGAGCTGGACCAGGCTGCCTGGCCGCTGCCGCCGCTGTTCAAGTGGCTGCAGGAGCACGGCGGCGTCGCCGACGCGGAAATGCACCGCGTGTTCAACTGCGGGATCGGCATGGCCGTGATCGTGTCGGCGGCGGATGCCGACGAAGCGGTGCGCCAGTTGAGCGCGGCAGGCGAGCAGGTGTGGAAGATCGGCGTCGTGCGCGAGAGCCGCGAAGGCGAGGCGCAGACCGTCGTGGTCTGACACGGCGTGCGGGCCCGAGCGGCCCGCCGCGGTATCAAAAAAGCCCGGCTGCATCAGCCGGGCTTTTTTGCGTGCGCAGTTCACGCGTGTCGGTCGGGCGGCGTGTCGAGCACCCGTTCGAGCGCGTCCACCGCGCGCGCGGTCGCATCGTCGGCGCAGCAGTCGACCACCACGCGCTCCGGCATCGAGCGCAGCCACGTGAGCTGGCGCTTGCACAGCTGGCGCGTGGCGAACACGCCCTTGTCGCGCATGGTCCGGTAGTCGGTGAGCCCGTCGAGGAATTCCCAGGCCTGCCGGTAGCCGACGCAGCGCATCGACGACAGCCCG
>NZ_JAAGNW010000022.1:47540-51358 GCF_010645215.1 Burkholderia multivorans
CGGCGGGCGGCGATGCGCGCGTGCAGCACCGCGCGGTCGGACGGTTCGAACGCCACCGGCACGAAGCGGTAGCGGGCGGCGTCCGCATCCGCGCGCGGCGGGACGGCGAGCAGCGCCGACAGCGGCTGCCCCGTCAGCATCAGCACCTCCAGTGCGCGCTGGATCCGCTGCGCGTCGTTCGGCGCGAGCCGCGCGGCCGTGACCGGATCGGCGGCCGCGAGCCGCGCGTGCAGCGCCGGCCAGCCGTCGCGCGCGGCCTCGGCGTCGAGCGTCGCGCGCAGCTCGGGGTCCGCGCCGGGCAGGTCGTTCAGGCCCTGGGTGAGCGCCTTGTAGTAGAGCATCGTGCCGCCCGCGAGCAGCGGCGTGCGGCCGCGCGCGATGATCTCGTCGACGAGCCGCAGCGTATCCGTGCGGAATTCGGCGGCCGAGTACGCGTCGGCCGGGTCGAGGATGTCGATCAGATGGTGCGGGACCTGCGCGCGCTCGGCGCGGCTCGGCTTCGCGGTGCCGATGTCCATGTCGCGGTAGACGAGCGCCGAATCCACGCTGACGATCTCGACCGGCCGCCGCGCCGCGAACGCCAGCGCGGCGGCCGTCTTGCCCGAGGCGGTCGGGCCGAGCAGGCAGGCGACCGGGCGCGGTGCGATGAGGGGCGACGCGCTCATTGGCCGCGCATGAAGAGCCGATCGAGGTCGCCGAGCGTGAGCTGGTACCAGGTCGGCCGGCCGTGATTGCACTGATCCGCGCGCTCCGTCGCTTCCATCTGGCGTAGCAGCGCGTTCATCTCGTCGAGCGTCAGGCGCCGGTTCGCGCGCACCGCGTGATGGCAGGCGAGCGTGCCGAGCAGTTCGTGCTGGCGCTCCGTCAGCACGCGCGAGCCGCCGAACTCATGCAGGTCGGCGAGCACCGCGCGGGCCAGCGCCGTCAGATCGGCGTCCTTGAGCAGCGCCGGCACCGCGCGGATCGCGAGCGTGGTCGGCGACAGCACCGCGAGATCGAAGCCGAGCGCATCGAGCGTGTCGCGTTCCTCCTCGACCGTGCCGATCTCGACCGCCGTCGCGTTCATCGACACCGGCAGCAGCAGCGCCTGCACTGCGATCGAGCGGTCCGCGAGCGCGCGCTTGAATTGTTCGTAGAGGATCCGCTCGTGCGCGGCGTGCATGTCGACGATCACGAGGCCGTGCGCGTTTTGCGCGAGCACGTAGATGCCGTGGATCTGGCCGAGCGCGAAGCCGAGCGGCTGGGCGTCGTGGACATCGCCGGCGGCGAACGGCGCGGCTGCGCCTTCGCCTTGCCAGGCGGGCTGCGCGCGTTCGCCGGCCTCGGCCGCCGCCGCCGCGCCCGTCGTGCCGAGCGGCGTGCCGGCGCCGCTGTCCTTGCGGCCGAACAACGCGTCGTACAGCGCAAGCGGCTGCGCGACCGGCAACGTGCCCTGGGTCATCCGCGACTGGCGCTGCCAGAGGCTGCCGCCGGCGCCGCCGCCGGACAGGCCGCTACCGCCCGACATCCCGCCGCCGCTCGTCGGCCGTGCAAAGCCGCCGGACTGGCCGAGCGGCGTGGCCTGGAACGAGGCCGGCGCGGCGCCGGGCGCGAGCTGCGCGGCGTGGCCGCCCGCCGTGGTGTCCGGCGAGGCGCCCGCGTGCCGCGCGAGCGAGCGCTGCACCGCGTGGAACACGTATTGATGGATCGAGCGGGAATCGCGGAAGCGCACCTCGATCTTCGACGGATGGACGTTCACGTCGACCGCCTCGGGCGGCAGGTCGAGAAACAGCACGTAGGACGGGTAGCGGTCGCCGTGCAGCACGTCCTCGTAAGCGGCGCGCACCGCGTGGGTGAGCAGCTTGTCGCGCACGAAACGGCCGTTCACGAAGAAGTACTGCTGGTCCGCGCGGCCGCGGCTGGCGGTCGGCAGGCCCGCGCAGCCATAGACCGCGAGCGGCCCGGCGCGCTCGTCGAGCGGCAGGTGGGCGGTCGCGAACGCGTCGCCGAGGATCTTCGCGACCCGTTGCGCGGGTTCGCTCGCGTTCCAGTGCTCGACGGCCTTGCCGTTGTGCAGCACCGAGATCGCGACGTCCGGCCGCGCGAGCGCCGCGCGGCGGATCATTTCGAGGCAATGGCCGAATTCGGTCTGCTCGCTTTTCAGGAACTTGCGGCGCGCGGGCGTGTTGAAGTACAGCTCGCGGACCTCGATCGTCGTGCCGCGCGTGCCCGCGGCGGGCGACAGCACGCCCGTCTGCGCGTCGATCCGGGTCGCGTGCGCGGCTTCTTCGGTGCGGCTCGTGATGAACAGCTCGGCGACCGACGCGATCGTCGCGATCGCCTCGCCGCGGAACCCCAGCGTCGCGACCGCCTCCAACTCCTCGAGCGAGCGGATCTTGCTGGTCGCGTGGCGCATCAGCGCGAGCGGCAGCTCGTTTTCCGGGATCCCGCAGCCGTCGTCGGTGATCGCGATGCGTTTCACGCCGCCTTCCTCGAGCACGATGCGCAGCGTGCGCGCGCCGGCGTCGAGCGCGTTCTCGAGCAGCTCCTTGACGACCGATGCGGGCCGTTCGACCACTTCGCCCGCGGCGATCTGGCTGATCAGCTGGTCGGGCAGCGGCTCGATCGCGCGCAGCGGGCGCGGGGCGGAGGGCGGGGCGCCGGGCAGGTCGCCCGCGGCGGTTTCGGAGATATCGGACATGACGGAATTATAACGAGGCCGCGCGCCGGCCGCGGGGCGCGCAAACGTGGGCTCGCCCACGCCGCGCGCCAAAATTTCACGGCCGCGCAGAGTACTTTCTGTATGATTACGCGTGGTTTTTTGCCGTCGGGCGCGGTGCCCGGCGGGCGCACACATCCCCTGGAAAGAAGGAAACGCATTGGATACGCTGCTTCATTTCGTCAATCTTGTTCTGCATATCGATGCATTCCTCGGTGATTTCATCCGGCAGTACGGCGCCTGGGTCTACGTGGTGCTGTTCCTGATCGTATTCTGCGAAACCGGGCTCGTGATCTTCCCGTTCCTGCCCGGCGATTCGCTGCTGTTCATCGCGGGCGCGTTCGCCGCGACGGGTGAGATGGAGCTGGCCGCCCTGATCCTGTTGCTGCTGGTCGCGGCGATCGGCGGCAATACGGTGAATTACCTGATCGGCCGGAAAATCGGGCCGAAGGTCTTCAATACGCATATTCCGGGGCTGGAACGCTTCCTGGATCGCGCCGCGCTGCAAAAGACCCACGATTTCTACGAAAAGCACGGCGGCAAGACCCTGGTGCTCGCGCGCTTCATCCCGGTGGTGCGGACCTTCGCGCCGTTCGTCGCGGGCGCGTCGTCGATGGAAGTCGGCAAGTTCCAGCTGTTCAACGTGCTGGGCGCGCTGATCTGGGTGCTGCTGCTCGTGTTCCTCGGCTACTTCTTCGGCAACATCCCGTTCATTCGTCACTACCTGAACGTGATCGTGCTGGTGGGGATCGGCGCGGCGATCGTCCCGCTGCTGCTCGGCGGGCTGTGGAAGCTCGTGCGCGGCAAGGGGCAGGGCGGCAAGGTCGAACGCCGCTGAGCGATCGGCCCCCGCCAGGCTGCAAACGGCGCGACCCGCGGGTCGCGCTTTTTTTTGGTTCCTCGCGGATTACCGGGGAAGGCAGCGCGGATCTTGAGGAAGAAGTATTCCTCATCCCGGTAGCCGTAGGCCCGACGCTTGATGACCTTGATGGTGTTGTTGATGCCTTCGACGACGCTGGTATTGAGCGGGTGTTTGCAGCGAGCCAGAATGCCGTGCCAGTAGCGTTGCAGGCGTTCAGCGAACAGTTTGAGCGGCGCAATGCCGCTCTGCTGAGCCTGC
>NZ_JAAGNW010000220.1:0-1647 GCF_010645215.1 Burkholderia multivorans
ATCGATGCGCTATTCCGTCGAACTCCGGAAGTTTTTCTACAGCCAGTATTTTTTCGGCGGTCTGCGGATCGCGGTCGGGGTGTCGCTGCCGGCGGTGCTGTTTCTGATCGTATTTGACAATCGCGAACTCGGCTTCACGATCGCGACGGGCGCGCTCGGCGCCTGCGTGGTCGACATGCCCGGCCCGCTGAAGTACAAGCACAACGAAATGCTCGCGTGCAGCGTGATCGGCTTCTTCTCCGCGCTCGCGACCGGGCTCGCGACGCCGAACATCTTCGCGCTGTGGTTCACGATCGTGCCGCTCACCTTCGTGCTGTCGCTGATCGTCGTGTACGGCAACCGCTGGCCGCAGATCAGCTTCGCCACGCTGTTCATGATGGTGATGACGCTGGAAGAACGCTTCACGCCGCTGCAGGCGCTCGTCAATGCCTCGTGGATTCTCGTGGGCGGGCTCTGGTACACCTACTGGGCGACCCTCGTGTCGCGCTGGCAGGCGCACCGCATCGAGCAGCAGGCGCTGGCCGAGAGCCTGTTCGCCTGCGCCACCTACCTGCTCGCGCGCGCTGATTTCTACGATCTCGATTCCGATCTCGACGAGTGCTACCGCAACCTGGTCGCGAAGCAGATCACCGCCGTGGAGACCCAGGAGACCGCGCGCGACATCGTGCTGCGCAACCTGCCGAAGCTGCGCCAGGGCAAGCTCGACCCGAGCCGCACGATGATGTTCAACCTGTTCATCAACAGCGTCGACCTGCACGAGCTGTTCGTCGGCGCGCATACCGACTACCCGCTCGTGCGCAACACCTTCGGCGGCTCGGACCTGATGATCTTCTACCGCGACCTGATCCGCAAGGCGGCCTCCGACCTCGAGGAAATCGGCCTCGCGGTGCTGGAGAACCGCCGGCCGCACGCGCGCATCAGCGTGAAGGCGGAACTGCGCGCGATCGAGTACGAGATCGAGCTGATGCGCAAGAAGAACTTCCCCGCCGGCAACGCGGAAGCCTACGCGGCGGTGCTCACCACCTTCCGGCGGATCTGGAGCGCGACGCGCCTGATCGACAAGATGCGCCGCAGCCTGTCCGAGCGCACCGACGGCCAGAAGACCGAACTGAAGATCGACAAGACGCTGACCCGCTTCCTGCAGCGCCGGCGCATGTCGCCGCTGCTGGTGTTCTCGAACCTGAACCTGCGCTCGCCGAGCTTCCGTCACGCGCTGCGCATGACGATCGCGGTCGCGGTCGGGTTCTGGGTCGGCCGACTGCTGCCGCTGACCAATGCGTACTGGATCGTGATGACGACCATCATCATCCTGAAGCCCGGCTATTCGCTGACCAAGCAGCGCAACGCGCAGCGGATCATCGGCACGCTGATCGGCTGCGCAGCCAGCCTCGCGCTGATCTACACGGTCAACGAGCCGCACCTGCTGATCATCATCATGTTCGGCTCGCTGGTGATGAGCTACAGCCTGCTGCTGTTCAACTACGGCGCGAGCGTGGTGTTCACCTCGGCCTACGTGCTGCTGATGTTCCACCTGCTCGCGCCGGGCAGCATGCGGATCATCGGCGAACGCGCGATCGACACCGTGGTCGGCTGCATGATCGCGATCGCCGCGAGCCGGCTGTTCCCGTACTGGGAATACCGCGCGAT
>NZ_JAAGNW010000220.1:1657-7997 GCF_010645215.1 Burkholderia multivorans
CGCCGCGCGCATCGGGCGCGGCATGCCCGCGCCCGTCGTGCCGACGGCGGACGGCGCGGCGGCCGTGCCGGCGGTGGCGGTCGCGATCGAGGCGGCGCTGCCGCCGCTCGAAGGCGACTATCCATACCGGCTCGCGCGCAAGGACGTGCACAGCGCGTTCGCGAACCTGGGCCAGGCGTTCCAGCGCATGATGATCGAGCCGAAGGCACACCAGAAGTTCGTGCCCGAGCTGAACGACCTGCTCGTGCAGACCCACGTGCTCGGCGCGCAGATCACGGCCGCCGCGCCGCTGCTGCGCCATGCGTATACGCAGGACGCACGGGTCGATCTCGACGCGCTCGAGCGCTGTCTCGCCGCAATCCAGGATAATCTCGAACAGGCGGAGGCCGGTTCGCCCCCCGCCGCGGACCACCTGGACACCGGCAAGCGCGTCACCCGCGACCTCGATGCGATGGTGGTCGCGGCCGAGCAGTCGGACGCGGCGAGCGCCGACCTGACCCACGACCTCAAGGTGCTCGCGCACCAGTGCAAGCAGATGCTCGCGTCGTCGCTGCTGATCCGCAAGGACGCCGGCGTGATCCGCCTGCCCGAGTGAGGTTCTGCGGGACGGCCATCCGTGGGACGGCCATCCGTGGGACGGGCAGCCGTCCGCGGTCAGCCCGCGCGAGCCGCCCCGCGTAGGCCGCCCCCTTATCCCTGTTAGCCCTGCGCGCGCCCGGTTGCAGTCGGGACATTCCCGACTATTGCCGGCGCGCCCCGATTGATATGATCATTTCCGCATCAAGTTGTATAGACAACTCGAACGAGGCACCCGCCGCGCGATGGCGCGCGGCGCGCGATCCTCGTCATCAGGAGACACGATGAAGAACTTGCAGCGCCACCTGAGCGCGCGCCATATCCGCTTTCTCGCGCTCGGCTCGGCGATCGGCACCGGGCTGTTCTACGGTTCCGCGTCCGCGATCCAGCTGGCCGGCCCCGCGGTGATCCTCGCGTACATCCTGGGCGGCGCGGCCGTCTACATGGTGATGCGCGCGCTCGGCGAGATGGCGGTGCGCGAGCCCGTGTCGGGCTCGTTCGGCCAGTACGCGACCGACAACCTCGGCCCGTTCGCGGGCTTCGTGACCGGCTGGACCTATACGCTCGAAATGGTGATCGTCGCGATCGCCGACGTCACCGCGTTCGGCATCTACATGGGCTTCTGGTTTCCGGACGTGCCGCAGTGGATCTGGGTGCTCGCGGTGGTCGCGCTGATCTGCGGGCTCAACCTGTGCCACGTGAAGGTGTTCGGCGAGCTGGAGTTCTGGCTGTCGATCGTGAAGGTCGGCGCGATCGTCGCGATGATCGGCGGCGGCGTCGCGATCCTGGTCGCGGGCGTGGCGCTCGGCGGCCAGGCCGCGCCCTCGTTCGCGAACCTGTGGAGCCACGGCGGCTTCCTGCCGAACGGCATGGGCGGCCTGATCGCGGCGCTGTCGGTGGTGATCTTCGCGTACGGCGGGATCGAGGTGATCGGCATGAGCGCGGGCGAAGCCAAGGATCCCGAGCGCGTGCTGCCGCGCGCGATCAACGCGGTGCCGGTGCGCATCCTGCTGTTCTACGTGCTGACCATGATCGTGCTGATGTCGATCTTCCCGTGGACCGGCGTGGGCTCGAACGGCAGCCCCTTCGTGCAGATCTTCTCCGCGCTCGGCGTGCAGTCGGCCGCGAGCATCCTGAACCTGGTCGTGATCAGCGCGGCCATCTCCGCGATCAACAGCGACATCTTCGGCGCGGGCCGCATGATGTACGGCATGGCGCGCCAGGGCCAGGCGCCGCGCGCGCTGGCCGCGACCTCGCGGCACGGCGTGCCGTGGGTCACGGTGCTCGTGATGGCGGGCGCGCTGCTGATCGGCGTCGTGCTCAACTACCTGATGCCGAAGGACGTGTTCCTGATGGTGGCCGCGATCGCGACCTTCGCGACCGTGTGGGTGTGGCTGATGATCCTGCTGTCGCAGGTCGCGATGCGGCGGCGGCTGTCGCGCGCCGAGGCCGCCGCGCTCAAGTTCAAGGTGCCGTTCTGGCCGGTCGGCCCGGCGCTCACGATCCTGTTCATGGTGTTCGTGATCGCGATGATCGGTTACGTCGAGGACACCCGCGTCGCGCTCTATGTCGGCTTCGCCTGGCTCGTCCTGCTCGCGCTCGTCTACGTCACGCGGATCCGGCCGAAGCTCGCGGCCGCCTCGTCCTGACGCCGCGCCGGACGGGTTCGCCCCGTCCGGCCGCTCAGTTGCCGTTGCCCTGCTGCGCGGCCGGCGCGCTCGTCGCGGGCGCCGGATGCGCCTCGTCGTAGTCGCGCTTCTGCGAGATCGCGTTGTACAGGATGGTGCCGATCACCAGCACCACCGCGACGACGATCAGGATGGACACGCCGAATACCGGATTCTTCTTGCGCTGATCGTTCATGATCGGGTCTCGCTTCGTCAAAGTCATCGAAGCGGGCATTCTACGCGCAAGCCCGCGCGACGCCGCATCCCCCGCGCATTTCTCCCCCGCCGCGCCCCCAAGTTGATTCGCGTTCGCATTCAACTTACAATCCGCTTTCTTTCATTTTGTAATATTCAATGCGCCGAGCCGGCGCGTCGCGGCCGCGCGGCCGATCTTCCGGAGGTTCCATGTTCCCGACCCGCATCCCCCTGGTTCCGTTCGCCCGCACGTTCGCGCTGGCGGGCGCCGTCGCCGCGCTCGCGCTGCCCGCGCACGCGGCCGATGAAGTCAGCCTCTACACCACCCGCGAACCGAAGCTGATCCAGCCGCTGATCGACGCGTTCACGCGCGACAGCGGCGTCAAGGTCAACACCGTGTTCGTGAAGGACGGCCTGCTCGAACGGGTCAAGGCGGAAGGCGCGAAATCGCCGGCCGACGTGCTGATGACGGTCGACATCGGCAACCTGCTCGATCTCGTCGACGGCGGGCTCACGCAGCCGGTGCGTTCGAGCGCGCTCGCCGACGCGATTCCCGCGAACCTGCGCGGCGCGAACGGCGACTGGTACGCGCTGTCGCTGCGCGACCGCGTGCTGTACGTGGAGAAAAACCTGAAGCTCGACGCCATCCGCTACGAGGATCTCGCCGATCCGAAGTGGAAGGGCAAGGTGTGCATCCGCTCGGGCCAGCATCCGTACAACACCGCGCTCGTCGCCGCGATGATCGCGCACGACGGCGCGGCCGCGGCCGAGCAGTGGCTGCGCGGCGTGAAGGCCAACCTCGCGCGCAAGGCGACGGGCGGCGACCGCGACGTCGCGCGCGACATCCTCGGCGGCATCTGCGACGTCGGGCTCGCGAACGCCTACTACGTCGGCCACATGAAACACGCCGAGCCGGGCACCGACGCGCGCAAGTGGGGCGACGCGATCAAGGTCGTGCGCCCGACCTTCGCCAACGCGAAGAGCGGCGGCACCCACGTGAACATCAGCGGCGCGGCCGTCGCGAAGCACGCGCCGAACCGCGACAACGCCGTGAAGCTGCTCGAATACCTGGCGTCGGCGCCGGCGCAGGCGCTGTACGCGCGCGCGAACTACGAGTATCCGGTGCGCGCGGGCGTCACGCTCGATCCGGTGATCGCGAGCTTCGGCCCGCTCAAGGTCGACGCGCTGCCGCTCGCCGAGATCGCGAAGCATCGCAAGCTCGCAAGCCAGCTGGTCGACAAGGTCGGCTTTGACAACTGATGCGCTTGCGCTCCGCCACCGCCTCGCGGCGCGCGTCCCGCGCGTCGCGCAGCGCGGCTGGCTCGCGGCCGCGGCGCTCGTCGCGGCCGGGGTGCTCGCGCCCCTCCTGACGCTCGCCTGGGCCGCGCTCGACGCGGATCCCGCGCACTGGCGCCACCTCGCCGAATTCGTGCTGCCGCGCGCGCTCGCGAACACACTGCTGCTGCTCGCGGGCGTCGGCGCGATCGTCACGGTGGTCGGCACGGGCGCCGCATGGCTCGTGACCGCCTATGAATTCCCGGGCCGGCGCGTGCTGAGCTGGGCGCTGCTGCTGCCGCTCGCGGTGCCGACCTACATCGTCGCGTTCGCCTATCTCGACCTGCTGCACCCGATCGGGCCCGTGCAGGGCGCGCTGCGCTGGCTGCTCGGCTTCGACAGCCCGCGCCAGTTCCGCCTGCCCGACCTGCGCTCGCTGCCCGGCGCGATCCTCGTGCTCGGCTTCGTGCTGTATCCGTATGTCTACCTGAGCACCCGCGCAATGTTCGTCACGCAATCGGCGAGCCTCGTCGAAGCGGCGCGCACGCTCGGCGCAGGGCGCCTCGAAACCTTCGCGCGCGTGGTGCTGCCGCTGGCCCGCCCGGCGATCGCGGTCGGGCTGAGCCTCGCGCTGCTCGAAACGCTGAACGACATCGGCGCATCCGAATTCCTCGGCGTGCAGACCCTGACCGTCTCGATCTACACCACCTGGATCACCCGCTCGGATCTCGCCGGCGCCGCGCAGATCGCGGTGACGATGCTCGCGCTCGTGGTCGCGATGATCGCGCTCGAACGCCACGGCCGCCGTCGCCAGCGCTACGCGCACGGCCGCCGGATGCGCGCGGCCGCGCCGCGGCGACTGCGCGGCGCGGCGGCCGCGGGCGCAGCCTGCCTCGGCTGGCTGCCGGTGCTGCTCGGCTTCGGCGCGCCCGCCGCCTATCTGCTCGCGGAAACCGCGAAGCGCATGCATCGGGTGGGCGGCGTGTCCGGCCAGCTGCTCGCGAGCCTCGGCAACACGCTGCTGCTCGCCGGCGGCGCAACCCTCGCGACGCTCGCCTGCGGCCTGATCGTCGCGTGGGCCGCGCGCAACCGTCGCGACAGCGCGCCCGAACGCGCGGGCCGCGCCTGCGCGCGCATCGCGAGCCTCGGCTACGCGGTGCCGGGCACGGTGCTCGCGATCGGCCTGCTCACGCCGCTCGCGCTGGCCGACCGCGCGCTCGCCGGCCTGCTCGGACGCGACGGGCTCGTGCTGATGGGCTCGCTCGCCGCGCTCGTGCTCGCGTATACGATCCGCTTCCTCGCGATCTCGGCAGGCAGCATCGAGGCCGGGCTCGCACGCATCCCGACCGCGCTCGAACAGGCGTCGCGCACGCTCGGCGAAGGCGCCGGCATGACGCTGTGGCGCGTGCACCTGCCGCTGCT
Source organism: Burkholderia multivorans (assembly GCF_010645215.1). Lineage (GTDB taxonomy): Bacteria > Pseudomonadota > Gammaproteobacteria > Burkholderiales > Burkholderiaceae > Burkholderia > Burkholderia multivorans_A. Next base: position 6,793 of record NZ_JAAGNW010000220.1, read on the forward strand.
GCGGCCCGCGCTCGTCGCGAGCGCGCTGCTCGTGTTCGTCGACGCGATGAAGGAATTGCCCGCCACCCTGCTGCTGCGCCCCCTCAACTTCGAGACGCTCGCGACCTGGCTCTACGCGGAAGCCGCGCGCGGCACCTACGAGGAAGGCGCGGTGGCCGCGCTCGCGATCGTGCTGGCCGGGCTCGCGCCCGTGATCCTGCTCGCGCGCACCCCACTCAAGCCCGGATCCTGATGCCCGCTCCCCTGCTCGAACTGAACTCGATCTCGCTCGCCTACGACACGCCGGCCGGCCCGCGCGCCGTCGTCGAGCGCCTGAGCCTGTCGCTCGCGCGCGGCGACATCGGCTGCCTGCTGGGCGCGTCCGGCTGCGGCAAGAGCACCGTGCTGCGCGCGATCGCGGGCTTCGAACCGCTGCGCGACGGCGCGATCGTGCTCGACGGCGCGGTGCTGTCGACGCCCGCGGGCGAGGTGCCGCCGGAACGGCGACGGGTCGGGATGATGTTCCAGGACTACGCGCTGTTCCCGCACCTGAGCGTGCAGGACAACGTCGGCTTCGGGCTGCGGCGCGAGGCGCGGGCCGCGCGCCGCGCACGCGTCGCGCAGATGTTGGAACTGGTCGGGCTCGCGGAGGCCGCGCGCGCCTATCCGCACGAGCTGTCGGGCGGCCAGCAGCAGCGCGTCGCGTTGGCGCGCGCGCTCGCGCCGGCGCCGGAGCTGCTGCTGCTCGACGAACCGTTCTCGAATCTCGACGTCGATACGCGCGAGCGGCTCGCGTTCGAATTGCGCGACATCCTGAAGGCGACCGGCCACACCGCGATCCTCGTCACGCACAACCAGGCCGAGGCGTTCGCGATCGCGGACCGGATCGGCGTGATGCGCGACGGCGCGATCGCACAATGGGACACGCCGTACCGCCTGCATCATCATCCGGCCGACGCGTTCGTCGCGGACTTCGTGCGGCGCGAGACGCTGGCGGAAGAGCGGCAGCGCGCGCTCGCGCGCGGGCGCTAGGTCGCCGGCCGCCGGTCGCCGGCCGCTCAGATCCCCTGGCCCGGCTCGGCCGGCGGCTCCGGCCCGATGCGCCGAAGATCGAGCCGCACGCCGCGGCGCATCCGGGTTCGTTGCCCCGCGCGCTCGGGCCTCAGACGCCGTCACGCACCGGCAGCGCGGTCGAGTACTTGATCTGCTCCATCGCGAACGACGAA
>NZ_JAAGNW010000220.1:8007-9487 GCF_010645215.1 Burkholderia multivorans
GTCGTAGTCGTCGATGTCGGACACGACGACCCGCAGCAGGTAATCGGTCTCGCCGCTCATCCGGTAGACCTCGACCACCTCCGGGATGTCGCGCACCGCCTGCGTGAAGCGCGCCGCCCATTCCTCGGTGTGCTGGTTGGTGCGCACCGCGACGAACACGGTCGTGCCGACGCCCAGCTTGCGCGGATCGCACAGCGCCACCTGCGCGCGGATCGCACCGGTTTCCTTGAGCCGCTGAATCCGCTTCCAGCACGGCGTCTGCGACAGGTTCACCCGTTGCGCCAGCTCGGCGATCGGCAGCGTCGCGTCTGCCTGAAGGAGTTCGAGCAATTTGCGGTCGATCGCATCCATTTCCCCAACCTCGTATGGATAGAATTTTTTTCTACTGAAGAGTAGATGGGGGAACAGTATGGAATCCCTTTCTCCGCGTCGACCGGTATAAATACGTATCCGTCCCGTTGATCCCGGCTTGTCCCGCAAATGAAAACTGCGCGGGCGCATCGACGAATGCACCCGCGCAGCCTGTTCCGCGATCGGACCTGCACGGCCCGCCGCACTGCCGGCCCGACGCGCGGGACCGGCGCAGCCTGGCGTCAGTACGCGGCCGTCGCGATCCGGCGCACGAACGCGTTTTGCTCCAGCGCATCGACGAACGCGACCGCATAGTCCTCCGCCGAGATCTTGCTGTTGCCGTCCGCATCGGCCAGCAGCGCATCGGTGCCGGTGCGGAAGGTGCCCGTGCGCTCGCCCGGCGCGATCATCGCGGCCGGCGCGAAGAACGTCCAGTCGAGATCGTCCGCCGTCTTCAGGTACGTAAGCGCGTCACGATGCGCGAGCGCGACCGCCTTGTATGCGTCGGGGAACCCTTCGGCGTCGACGAGCTGCTTGCCGGGCGCGACTTCGAGCGAGCCCGCGCCGCCCACCACCACCAGGCGCTTGATGCCGGCCCGGCGCGCGCCCTCGACCAGCGCACGCGTCGCCACGCCGACCTGCGCCGCGTCACCCTGCTTCGGGCCGTAGGCGCTCGCCACCACATCCTGGCCGGCCAGCGCCGCCGCGACGCTCGCCGCATCGAACAGGTCGGGCGCGCGCGCGGTCACGTTCGCCACGGCAGCGGCGCCCGGCTGGCGCGACAGCGCGGTCACGCGATGGCCGCGTCGGGCGGCTTCCGCAGCGATCCGCGAACCAATCACGCCGGTGGCGCCAAACAAAGCGATGTTCAAAGTACGTTGGGTCATGCTCGTTCTCCAGTGAAGTCAATATGTAACCAAATCGATTACATATCAAGATAAAAAAAAGCGGGGATCACCCCATGGCTACCTGTCGGGCCGGCGCCGCCGGCCTCATCCTGCTCACCCGCCGCGCGCTGCCGCGGCGGATGTTCCACCATGCGCCTCGGCGTCGAGCACGTCGGCCGTCACATCGGCCAGCGTGCGCTGCGCGAGCGAGGCCTCCATCGCGCGCTGCGCATCGCCGATGT
>NZ_JAAGNW010000221.1:0-1344 GCF_010645215.1 Burkholderia multivorans
GCCTTACTCGATGATCTTGCCGCGCCCGGCCTTCACGTTCCCGCGCCGGTTCTTCGCGTCGAGACGACGCTCCTTGGAGGCGCGCGTCGGCCGCGTCGCGACCCGCGCGCGCGGCGTCACGCAGACGCTGGCGATCAGCGCATCGAGACGCGCGAGCGCCGCCTCGCGGTTGCGCTCCTGGGTGCGGTGCTCCTGCGACTTCAGCACCACCACGCCCTCGCGCGTGATGCGCTGGTCGGACAGCGCGAGCAGGCGCGCCTTCACGATCTCCGGCAACGACGAGGCGAGGATGTCGAAGCGCAGATGGATCGCGCTCGACACCTTGTTGACGTTCTGCCCGCCCGCGCCCTGCGCGCGCACCGCCGACAGTTCCACCTCCTCGGGCCGCAGCGTGTAGCGGATCATGCGTCCTCCCGCGCGGCGCAAAGCGCCTCGTCGATCCGCGCGGCCAGCCCGGAATCGCGCTGCGTGCGCGTCGCGATCGCCTGCGCGAGCACCGCGCGCGGGCCGATCACCTCGACCCGCGCGCGCGCGCGCGTGATCGCGGTATAGATCAGCTCGCGCGACAGCACGCGGCTGAACGAGGCCGGCAGGATCAGCGCGGCCTCGTCGAATTCGGAGCCCTGCGACTTGTGCACGGTCAGCGCGAACGCGCTGTCGTGCGGCGGCAGCGCAGCGGGCGACACCGCGCGCGCGAGGCCGTTGGCGCCCTTGAACCACACGCGCAGCGCACCCTGCGCATCGGGCAGCGCGATGCCGATGTCGCCGTTGAACAGGCCGAGCGCGTAATCGTTGCGGGTCACCATCACGGGCCGCCCCGCGAACCACTGCGCGCCGACGCCGAGCGACACCCGCACCGCGCGGCGCACCTGTGCCGCGACGAGCGCGTTGACCTGGTCCGCGCCGCGCGCGCCCGTGCGGGTCGCGCACAGGATCCGGAACCGGTTCAGCGCATCGAACAGCGGCAAGGGATCGGGCGCCGCTTCAGCGAACGCGGCGCGCAGCGCCTCCGCGTAGGCAGCGAAGCCGTGCGCGAGACGCTCGATCGTCGCAGCCGACAAAGTGTCGCCGGCATCGTCGTGGAAACGGGCCGCGGCGTCCGGAGCGGTCGACAGCACGTCGAGCGCCTCGCTCGCCGCGCCCGCGCGAATCGCGAGCGACAGCCGGCCGATCGGCGAATCGAGCCCGAAGCGGTAGTTGCGTTCGAGCCAGACGACGCAATCGGTCAGGGGCGCGGCGGCGGAATCGATGGGCGGCGCCATGACAGGCGCATGCAGGCTCGCCTCCACACGCCCCGACGCGCGCGCGGCCGCCAGCGCCGCGTCGTCGGCATCGAGGCGCAGG
>NZ_JAAGNW010000221.1:1354-2761 GCF_010645215.1 Burkholderia multivorans
CGAAATCGAACAGCGAAGCCTGGGCTTCGTCGACACGCGGCGCACGCCGCCGGCCGCCGCGCAGCGGCGCAGGTGGTGCGGACGGCGGCAGCGCCACCGCGGGCGACGCCGCAACGGCTCCCGCCCCCGACACGTCGACCGCCTCCGCACGCACAGCCTCCGGCAGCGCCGCCTCGAACGCCTCGACCGCGACGCCGAGCCCCGCCGCGATGCGCGCCCGCCCGGCCGCGCTGTACGCGGGCCGCGCGCTGAGTTCCGCGAACACCGCGCCGGCCTCGACCGCCGCGAGCTGATCCTTGTCGCCGAGCATCACGAGCCGCGCGCCCGGCGCGAGCGCGTCGAGCAGATGCGCGGCGAGCGCGACGTCGATCATCGACGCCTCGTCGACCACCACCAGGTCGTAGGGCAGCGGATTGTCGCGATCGTGCCGGAAGCGCCCGCCGGGCCCGCCGCCCAGCAGGCGGTGCAAGGTATACGAGGTCTGCGGCAAACGCGCGGCCAGCGCGGGCGGCAAGTCGCCCGCACGCGCATGCAGCGCTTCCTGCATCCGTTGCGCGGCCTTGCCGGTCGGCGCCGCGAGCGCGATCCGCAGGTCCGGGTGGACGTCGAGCAGGCAGGCGATCACGCCGACCACCGTGGTCGTCTTGCCGGTGCCGGGGCCGCCGCTCACGATCGTCACGCGGCCCGTGAGCGCGACGATCGCGGCGACGCGCTGCCAGTCGATGCCGTCGTCGCGCGGCGGCCCGAAATAACGCACGAGCCTTTCACGCAAGCCGTCGGCGGCGACGTCCCCCGCCTCGCCCGCCTGCGCCTGCGCGACGAGCGCACGCGCGAGCCGCCACTCGTAATCGAAATAGCGCGCGAGGTAGAGCCGGTCGTCGCGATCGACGACGAGCGGCCGTTCCGCGCCGCGCGCGCCGTGCCCGAAGGTGGTCACGCCGCCGGCCGCGAGCGCCTGCCGGACCTCGTCGGGCTGCGCGTCGTAGCGCTGCGCGAGCGCGCCGAGCGCCACGCAGACGTGTCCCGCCGCGGTCGCCCGGCTCGCCGCGAACGCGGCGCGCGCAGCCCAGCGCGCGGCCTCGCCGGACGCGCCGCCGCGCCTTGCGAGCAGACCGATGCGGCGCGCGAAACCTTCGGCCAGCGCGAGCCCGAAATCGGCGGGCTCGGGCAGCCGGGCCGCCAGCCCGCCCGTGAACGGATACAGTTCCGGCGCCGGATTCATGCGGCCTCCCCGCGCATCAGCGCGTCGAGCGCATCGACCAGCGCGCGCGCCGGCCGCCGCGCGTGCACGCCGGCCGGCATGCCGCCGCTGCGCCAGTCGGGCCGCACGCCGCGCACGAACAGGTACAGGTAGCCGGCGATATGCGTGTCGTAGTCGTAATCGGGCAGCCTGCGCGCCAGGTAGCG
>NZ_JAAGNW010000221.1:2798-4186 GCF_010645215.1 Burkholderia multivorans
ATCATGTCGATGAATCCCTTGATGAAACCGGCCAGCGTGCCCGCGTCGAACGCGACGTCCGGATAGCCGTGCGCCGCGAGCAGGCGGCGCAGTGCATTGAAATCGAGCGCGGGCGCCGGGAACAGGAATTCCATTTCGGTCAGGCGGCGCGCGGGATCGAGCGCCGCGAGCCGCATGCCGGGCACCAGCTCGGTCGCGGCGAGATCGGCGACGAGCGCGTCCATCATCGCGGGCAGGCGCTCGGCGAGCGCCGGCTCCGCTTCGACCGGCCGCTCGTGCAGCGCACGCCGCGCGGCTTCGGGCCAGCCGTCCGGCGCGGAGAAATCGCTGAGTTCGAACAGGCGGTGCAGGCATTCGCCCGCCGCCGCGCCGCGCGGGAACGCGAGGATGTCGTGCTCGGCCGGCCCGGCCGCGTCGGGCGCGCCGTCGGCCGCCGGCGCAACCGCGAGCGCGTCGTGATCGGGCCGCAGCGCGTCGTCGGGCGGCGGCGCGACGCCCGCCTCCTCGCGCGCGAGCGACGCCGTCAGCGAACTGAAGCTCGCGATCCGCCACGCATCGCGCAGCACGCGCGCCGCGCGGCGCGCGCCCTGCAGCCGCGCCGCATCGTGACCCGCCGCGAGCGGCGTGCGCGCCGTCGGGCCGGGCAAGGGCGCGAGCGTGATCGGGCCGTGGGCGAGCGCGCCCCAGCGCTCGGCCAGCACGGCTTCCTCGGGCGGCTCCTTCAGCCAGTCGTCGAACGCATGCCCCGCGCCCGCGACCAGCCAGTTCAGCACGCTGCGGCGCGACTCGCGCGTCGAGCGCGACGACAGGTACGCGCCCGCGACCACGTAGCAGCGGTACACGGCGCGCGTCAGCGCGACGTACACGAGCCGCGCCCGCTCGGCCGCCTGCTCGCGCTGCGCCTGCCGCGCCGCATGCTCGGCCGCCGCATCGTCGCAGCCGTAATGCAGCACCGCGTCGCCCGCGTCGTCGTGGTACTCGCGCGCATCGGGCAGGCCCGACGCGGGCGGCTCGCGCAATGCGCCGTCGTTCAGGAACGGACAGAACACGAGTGCGTATTCGAGTCCCTTCGACTTGTGCACGGTGACGATCTGCACCAGGTTGCGATCCGATTCGAGCCGCAACTGCGCGTCCTCGCCGCCGCCGTCGATGCGCTGCGCGGCCAGCCAGCGCAGCGTCGGCGCGATGCCCGGCTGCGCGGCTGCGCGCGCCTGGGTCAGCTCCGCGAGATGGTTGACGTCGGTCACGCGGCGCTCGCCGTCCTGCCCGGCCATCAGCCGCTCGGCGATCCTCAGCTCGCGCGCGAAGGTGCGCCACATCACCGCAAAGCCGCGCTCGCGCCACAACAGGCGGTAGCGCGAGAAGCGCTCGACCCAGCTCATCGCATC
>NZ_JAAGNW010000221.1:4196-9461 GCF_010645215.1 Burkholderia multivorans
CATCGCCAGCCGGTGCTGCGGCAGCCGGCGCTGCGGCAGCCGATGCTGCGGCAGCCGATGCTGCGCCCGGCTCGGCATCGGCCGGCGCAGCAGCCTCGCTCGCATCGGCCTCGCCCTGTTCGAGCCGCCACAGCGCGGCCGCGTCGAGCCCGAACCAGTCGGCTGCGAGCGCGGCGCGCAGCCGGCGCAGGTCGCCGGGCGCGTCGACCGCCGCCAGCACGCGTTCGAGCTGTTCCGCGTCGACCGTCGCGAACACCGATGCCTGCGCGAGTTCGACCGCGCCGATCCCCCAGTTCGCGAGCACGCGCTTCACGAGGCTGCCCTGCTTGTGGGTCTGCACGAGCACCGCGATGTCGCCGGGCGACAGCGGCACGTCGCCGAGCCGCACCACGCCCTCGCGCGCACCGCGCATCAGGCGCGCGATCTCCGCCGCGCAGGCCTGCGCGGCCTGACGCTGCGCGTCGCGCTTGGCGAGCGCCGCCTCGCCCTCCGGCAGCCACCACACGCGGAAATCGCCCGCGCCGCCCGACGGATCGCCGCCCGACGGATCGCCGCCCGACGGACCGCCGCCCGACGGATCCGTACCGTCGTGCAGCGGCGGGCGAACCCGCGCGCCCGCGCGCACCGGCTGGTAGTCGAGGCCGTCGAGCACGAACGCACGCGGATTCGCACCGAACACGCGATTGCACGCATCGACGATCGGCGGCGTCGAACGCTGGTTGACCGCGAGCGTGTAGCGCGCGGTCGCGCGGTCGCGCGCCGCGAGATAGGTATGCAGGTCCGCCGCCCGGAAGCTGTAGATCGCCTGCTTCGGATCGCCGACCAGGAACAGCGGCCCTGCCGGCGCGAAGATCCGGTCGAAGATCGCGAACTGCAAGGGATCGGTATCCTGGAATTCGTCGATCAGCGCGGCCGGATAGCGCACGCGCAGCGTCTCGGCCAGCCAGGGATGCGCATGCAGCGCGCGGTACAGGTTCGCGAGCAGATCGTCGAACGACACCACGCGGCGCGTGCGCTTGCGCTCGGCGAGCGCCGCCGGCGCGTAATCGAGCCACTGCGCGAGCACGCCCAGCCAGCGCGCGCGCTGCGCGGCCTCGGCCGCGGCGAGCGCCGCGTCGAGCACGTCGAGCTGCGCGAAGAATTCATGTTGCGGCGTCGCTCCGCCCTTCTTGGTGGCCTTCGCGAGCGCCGCCTGGGTGAGCCGCAGCGTCGCGCGCGGCAGGCTCGCGGGCGGCGCGGCCTGCGCGGCGCACGCGGCCCACGCGTCGAGCGCTTCGGCCACCGCTTCCGGCTTGTGCGAGCGCTGGTTCAGCGACGCCTGTGCGGCGGCAAGCAAGCCGGCGATCGCGTCGCGCTGCTCGCGCCACAGTGCGGCGGCCGCCGCGAAGCACGCATGCGCGGCCGCCTCGGGATCGGCTTCCGGCAGTTCCAGCCCATCCCAGCGCAACTGCGCGAGCGGCTTCTTGAGCCGACGCGCGAGCTGCGCGTTGAGCGCCTCCGGCCCCGCGCCGCGCTCGACGAGCCACGCCGCGAACGCCGGATGGGCGGCCGCGAGCGGTTCGACGCGGGTGCGCCAGAACTCGGCGGCCAGCTCGAAGCGCAGGCCGGCGTCGTCGGTCTCCATCTCGACCGCGAACGGCATCGCCGCGGCGAACGGCGCTTCCTGCAGCGCGCGCTGGCAGAACGCGTGGATCGTATGGATCGCCGCCTGGTCGAACGCGCGCAAGGCGCGCCGCACGCGCTTCGCGGCGGTTTCCGCGTCGAGCCCGTCGGCCGAGAGCGTCGTCTCGAACAGCTGCGCGATGAACGGATCGCCGTCGTCGTCGCCGGTCTCGAGCGCATGCGCGAGCTGTGCGAGCCGGCCGCGGATGCGCTCGTGCAGTTCCGCCGTCGCAGCCTTGGTGAAGGTGACGACGAGGATCTGGTCCGCGCTGAAATCCTTTTCGAGCAACAGCCGCACGTAGAGCGCGCAGATGTTCCAGGTCTTGCCGGTGCCGGCCGACGCCTCGATCTGGTTGACGCCGTCGAGCGCGCACGCGAACACGTCCAGCTCGCGCGCGAAGGGGGGCGTCGCGCTCATGCCGGCCTCCGCAGATGCTCGACGAGCGGATCGAACACCGCATGCGCGAGCGCGCCGAACGGCGCGTCGAGCGACAGGTTCGCGCCGCGCCACGCGATCGCGAGCGCGGGATCGTCGGCCTCGCTCGCGACCCGTTCGTTGATCCATGCGCCCGCCGCCTTCGCCTCGCCTTCCGAGACGAGCGCCCAGGCGCTGCGCGGGAAGAAGCGCAGCGGCATGCGACGGCCCGCGCGGAACAGCGCGGCGAGCGGCGCGAGCTGCTCGCCCGGCGCGGCGACCGGCGCGAATTCGAACGCTTCGCCGCTGCCGAACCACAGCGTGCGGCGCGGGCCGTCGGGCGCGACCGCGCAATACACGAGATGCGCGAGCCAGGCCGACAGGTAGTCGCGCGCGCCCGGCCGCGCATAGCGGTAGATCACCTGGCCGGCCGGGGTCAACCGGTTCAGCGTGCCGTGCAGCTGCAAGGGCGCGGCCGTCGCGTCGCGCGCGAGCGCCGCATCGTGCGCGCCGAACCACGCGGGCTCGCCGTGCGGCCAGCGCGGCGTCACGTCGAGCGTGAACGGCAGGCGCGTCGCGCCGTCGGCGAGCGCGTGCCGCACCTTGCCCGCGAGCTGCGTGAGCGCGTCGAGCGCCTGGTCGCGCCATACCGCGCCCGTCGCGCCGCCCGGCAGTTCCGGGCTCGCATCGGCCACGCGCAGCGCATGGTCGTGCGCGACCGCATCGCCCGTGTCGACGAGCAGCGGCAGCACGCGCGCGGCGAGCGCGTCGCTGCCCGCGTAGTCGAGCGCGAACGGCTCGGTGTCGAGCAGTTCCGCCTGCGCGTCGGCCAGCACGATGCCGAGCCGCTCGCGCAGCAGCGCGCGCGCAGGATGGCGCCAGAAACGCTCGAAATCGCCGAACGCGACGGGCGTCGCCGGTTCGGCCGGCAGCGGCGCGGGGAAGAACGGCGCGACCGGCCGGGCGTCGTCCAACGCGAGCTGCGCGGCGAGCGTCGCGCGTTCGCTGTCGTAGCTGAACAGCGCATGCGCGCCGCTGCTCACGCCGTTGAAATAGTCGGCCGAGAACGGCTGCAGCGGATGCTCGACGATGAAACCCGCACGCGCGGCGTCCACCTCGGCCGGCGACGCGCTATCGCCCGCCGAGATCGCCGCGAGGTGGTCGAGCAGTTCATCGACGAGCGCGGCGGGCGGCAACGGCGCGTTGTCGCGGATGCTGCGCCCCGTATAGGCGATCAGCAGCCGGTCGCGGGCCGCGAGCACGAGGTCGAGGAACAGGTTGCGCTCGTCGTCGCGGCGCTGCCGGTCGCCGAGCTTCGCGAACACCGCCATCAGGTCGAACTCGTCCGCGCGCGTGAGGCTCGGCAGCACGCCGTCGTCCATGCCGAGCAGGCACACGACGCGATACGGCAGGCCGCGCAGGCTCGTCAGCGACGAGAACGTGACGCCGCCCCACGGCACCCCGCCGCGCGCCGGATCGTCGAGCGCGGACGCGAAGCCGGCGCGCACCACCGCGGCCGGCAGCGGCGCGTCGAGCGCGCCCTCCGCCATCGCCGCGAGCATCGCGTCGAGCGCGTCGCGCACGCCCGACAGCGCGTCGGCATAGGCCGGCCCCGAATCGAAGAAACGCGCGAGGGTGTCCGCGAACAGCTCGCTCCAGCCCTGCGGCGCATGGCTGTCGGCGAGCCGCCGCGCGAAGCCGTCGAGATCGTCGGTGAAGCGCGCGAGCCGGCCGAGCAGTTCGGCCTCGCTGCCCTCCGCGCCCTCGACGGGCAGCCAGGACTCGACGGGCGCCGCGCCGTCGGGAATCGCATAGCCGAGAAACAGGCGCGTGAGCGCATCGGCGAAAGTGTGGCGCGGCGCGGGCACCGCGGGCGCCTCGCCCGGCTCGGCCGCGAGCCCGCGCCGCGCGCCGGCGGCCGCGAGCCAGGTCTGCACGGTTTCGAGCGCGGCCGCGTCGATGCCGTAGCGGGCCGCGACCGCGTCGACGCGCAGCCACTCGACCAGCTCCGGCGCGCCGACGCTGCGCTCGGGCAGCGCGAGCCAGTCGAGCAGCACGCGCGCGACCGGGTTCGCCTGCGACGGCGGCAGCCCCGTGATGCGATAGGGAATGCGGCGCGCGTCGTGCGGCGCCGAGGTGCCGAACACGGCGTCGATCAAGGGCCCGGCCGCCGCGAGATCCGCGACGGCGACCAGCACGTCGGCGGGCGCGAGGCCGGGATCGGCGTCGAACCACGCGAGCAGCCGGTCGTGCAGCACTTCGAGCTGGCGCGCGAGGCTGTGGCACACGTGCACCTCGACGCCCGCCTCGGCGGGCGCCGGCCCCAGCTCCGCCTCGGGCTGCAGCGCGAGCATCGCGTTCTGGACCCGCGCGAGCCAGGTCGGCGCGGGATTGTCGACGTACAGCGACGCATCGCCCGCCGCCGCGCTCTCGGTCAGCTCGTGCAGCATGTGCAGCTGCGCCTGGGTCTGCCGGCCCCACTCGGCGAGGAGCGGATGGCCGACCTGCTGGTAGTCGAGCTGGTCGGCCGCATCGAGCGATTCCGCGCGCGCGGCCGTGACGATGTCGAACCAGAATTCGCGGCACGGATTGAGCGCGTAGATCCGCACGTCGATCCAGCGCGACAGCTCGCGCAACAGCGCCACGTGCAGCGGCGGCATGGTCGGCAGCGCGAACACGCTGACCGACGCCGGCCAGCGCGGCGCAAGCGCGGCCGGATCGAGCGTCTTCACCTCGTCGAGGAAGCGGTGCGCGGGCGGCACGCCGCTGTCGCTCAGCTCGGCGAGCAGCGCGCGCCACAGCGCGCCCTGCCACGCCTCGTCGTCGCGCGCGGCGTCTGCGCCGTGGCGCGGCGTGCCCTCGCGTTCGAGGATCGAGCCGCCGTCGCGCCACAGCGCGAGCCACTCCGGCCGATACGTGAGGTAATGGTCGAACACCATCGCGATGCGCTGCGCCAGCTCGTGACGCATCGGCGCATCGGCCGCCGCGAGGTAGGCGGACAGCCGCGGCGACGCGCGCCACGGCGCGTCGGCCTCGTCCGACAACAGCCGGTAACAGCGCCACACGAGCCGGTCGGGCGCATACGGCGAACGCGGCGGCACGGTCAGCACCTCGCCGATCTGTGCCCACAGCCATTGCGCGAGATAGGTGAACTGTACGTTCGCGCACACGCCGTGCAGGCCGGCGAT
>NZ_JAAGNW010000222.1:0-5431 GCF_010645215.1 Burkholderia multivorans
CGCTCTCGACCGGCCTGAGCACGACCAACAGCACCGTCACGTCGCTCTCGACCTCCACGTCGACCGGCCTGTCGTCGGCCAACAGCAGCATCGCTTCGCTGTCCACCTCGACTTCGACCGGCATCGGCTCGCTCTCGACCGGCCTGAGCACGACCAACAGCACCGTCACGTCGCTCTCGACTTCCACGTCGACCGGCCTCTCGACCGCCAACAGCTCGATCGCCTCACTGTCGACCTCGACCTCGACCGGCATCGGCTCGCTCTCGACTGGCCTGAGCACCACCAACAGCAACGTCGCTTCGCTCTCGACCTCCACGTCGACCGGCCTCTCGACCGCCAACAGCTCGATCGCTTCGCTGTCCACCTCGACGTCGACCGGCATCGGCTCGCTGTCCACCGGCCTGAGCACCACTAACAGCACCGTCACGTCGCTCTCGACTTCCACGTCGACCGGCCTCTCGACCGCCAACAGCTCGATCGCCTCACTGTCGACCTCGACCTCGACCGGCATCGGCTCGCTCTCGACTGGCCTGAGCACCACCAACAGCACCGTCGCCTCGCTGTCCACCTCGACCTCGACTGGCATCAGCTCGTTGTCCACCGGCCTGAGCACCACCAACAGCACCGTCACCTCGCTGTCGACCTCCACGTCAACCGGTCTGTCGACGGCTAACAGCAGCATCGCTTCGCTGTCCACCTCGACCTCGACCGGCATCAACTCGCTGTCCACCGGCTTGAGCACGACCAACAGCAACGTCGCCTCGCTCTCGACCTCCACGTCGACCGGCCTGTCGTCGGTCACGAGCGGCCTGACCTCGCTGTCGACTTCGACCTCGACCAGCATCGGCTCGCTCTCGACCAGCATCAGCTCGATCACCACCAACACCAACAACCTCGGCAACAGCACTGCCGCGGCGCTGGGTGGCGGCGCGACGTACGACCCGGCCACCGGCACTATCTCCGCCCCGGCCTACGTCACCTACAACACCGACGGCACGACCACGACCAACAACAACGTCGGCTCGGCGATCGACAACATCAACGCGAAGGGCATCAAGTACTTCCACGCCAATTCGACCGAAGCCGACAGCCAGGCCACCGGCCAGAACAGCGTCGCGATCGGACCGAACGCAGTCGCCAGCGTCGACAACTCGGTCGCGATCGGCAACGGCGCCACCACGGCCGCAGCCGTCCCGGTCTCGTCGGCCAGCGTCGGCGGCCTGACCTTCGGCAACTTCGCCGGCAGCAACCCGGTCGGCGTATTCAGCGTCGGCGCGCCGGGCGCGGAGCGCCAGGTCACCAACGTCGCCGCCGGCCAGATCAGCCAGACCAGCACCGACGCGGTCAACGGCAGCCAGCTGTTCGCGACCAACAGCAACGTTGCTTCGCTGTCCACCGGCCTGAACGCGACCAACAGCAACGTCGCCTCGCTCTCGACCTCGACTTCGACCGCCGTCAACTCGCTGTCCACCGGCCTGAGCACCACCAACAGCACCGTCTCGTCGCTGTCGACCTCGACGTCGACCGCCGTCAACTCGCTGTCCACCAGCCTGAGCACCACCAACAGCAACGTCGCCTCGCTCTCGACTTCCACGTCGACCGGCATCAGCTCACTGTCCACGGGCCTCAGCACCACCAACAGCAACGTCGCCTCGCTGTCGACCGGCGTGACCAACATCAACAACCAGCTGACCTCCCTGTCGTCGACGATCAACAACAACACGATCCGTTCGAACAACACGACCGGCATCGCAGCCGACATGAACGGCTCCGGCACCGACAAGCCGACCGTCACCGCCGGCTCGAACTCGGTCGCGATCGGCGCCAACTCCACCGACGGCGGCCGCACGAACGTGGTCTCGGTCGGCAGCAGCACCGATCAGCGCCAGGTCATCAACGTCGCGCCCGGCACGCAAGGCACCGACGCCGTCAACGTCAACCAGTTGACTGCGCTGTCGACGTCGACGTCGATGACGCAGACGCTGTCGAGCCAGCAGACGCAGATCAGCAGCCTCGGTTCGCAACTGCAACAGACGCAGCAGCAACTGCAGCAGACCGACCAGATGGCCAAGCAAGGTATCGCGGCGGTCGGCGCGATGGCTTCGATCCCGCAACTGGATCGCGACGCGAACTTCGGCATGGGTGTCGGTACGTCGACCTTCATGGGCCAGAAGGCGATGGCCGTCAGCATGCAGGCCCGCATCACCGAAAACCTGAAGGCTTCGGTCAACGGCGGCTTCAGCGGCGCCCAGAAGGTGATCGGTGCCGGCATGCTGTATCAATGGAAGTAAGCGTTCCATGCCGCGCCCGGCGCGGCATGCTCACTCGCCGCCGGGCCTCCGTGCCCGGCGGCGCGCCCGGATACTTGCGCGGCGGCCGTCTTGCCGACCCACCGCGCCTTTGGAGCACAGAATGAAGCACGCAGCATTCATCGGCCTCGCGTTCATGACGCTCGTCGGCTGCACGGCCACGAGCGGGCCGAACTACTCCGTCACCTCGGTCCGCCAGCCCGGGCATGATCAAGCCTACCGCGTCAGCTGCGACGGCGTATTCGGCAGTTACAAGACCTGCCAGAAGGTTGCAGCGCGCATCTGCGGCAGCCGGCAGGTCAATCCGCTCGAATCCGTCGCGCCTTACGCGGGCAGCAAGCAGCGTGAGCCGTCGAGCCTGACGTTCGAGTGCGCGGATGCGAACGCCCAAACCCCGGACACCGCCCAGTAAGTCCACCCCGCCGCGACACACACGGCGAACCCGAGTGATTACGCATCCCTGAACAATCGTCGAGGTGCGTCGAAGCGCATGCCATCGCATCCGCCTCGATGCAACCCGCTCCGCGGCGCGCCATTCGAGCCCCCGCCCTCTTTACGCACGCGGCAACGCAACGCGCATTTCCTCGCACGAAATCCCTTCAAACCCGGAAGCCCCGCCTGCCAATTCTCGGATTCAATATGTTTCACCCGTAATATTTAAAATTTCCGACCGAAAGAAATGTAAATTATTCAGCTGACAGAATATCAATCAATATCTAAAAATAGATTTTCAGCGCATGATAAGAAACATCCTATAAATACATTTCCGCGCTCAAACATCCCAGCAACACCCCCAAACCCTTACGCACAAACTCGGCTCGATGCCCACCACACGGCCATTCTCGGCCCCGCTCGGCAAAATAGTTAAAAAGCTTAAAATACAGTCATTGACAATATTTGATGTTTTTTAATTTAGTTTTTGCATTTCTTATAAATCTCAAAATGTTATTCACAATAAAATTCGCGCATCCAGTCTAGTAAATGCGCGAACGAGAGACCTTGAAGGATTTCAATCCGGTCGGAAGTGGCGCGCACGTTCGCAAAGGAACCTCTCGTCATGAACCGCACATACCGCTCAATTTGGAATGAATCCCTCGGCGCCTGGGTGGCCGCGTCCGAAATCTCGTCCGCGCGCGGCAAGTCCAACAAGTCGTCGGTGGCCAAAGCAATCGCCGCGGTGATGCTGGTGGCGGGAGCGAGCATGAACGTCGCGCACGCGCAATACGCCGCGGGCGGCGGCACGGCGACGGGCGGACAGGCCATCTCGATCGGCGGTCTCTCCGGCAGCACGACGACGGCATCGGGCGCGGCCTCGATCGCGATCGGCGCGAACGCCACCGCGTCGGGCAACTACTCCCAGGCATTCGGCCAGGCCACGACGGCGACCGGCGCGAGTGCGATCGGCATCGGTTCGGGCGCCAAGGCGTTGAACACCGGTGCGACGGCAGTGGGCAACGACTCCACCGCGTCCGGCACCAGCGCAATCGCGATCGGCGGCGGCAACAACACCGGCACCGGCGGCGCCGCGGCGCTCGGCGCCAGCTCGATTGCGATCGGCCGCTCCTCCAGCACGTCGGCGACGGCGACGTCGGGCCTCGCGGTCGGCGCATCCACGACGGCTTCGGCCACCAATACGACCGCGCTCGGCAACGGCGCCACCGCGGCGGCGGCCGGCGCACTCGCGCTGGGCGGCAACGCCACGGCCGGCCCGCAAGCCTCCGCAACCGACGCGATCGCGATCGGCGGGCAATCGAATGTGACGTCGGCGGGCACGTCCGGCGTGGCGATCGGCCTGGGTTCGACGTCGGCCGCCGCGAGCGCGGTGGCGCTGGGCCAGGGTGCATCGGCCGGCAATGCCAACTCGGTGGCCCTCGGCTCCGGGTCGGCGACCGCGGCCGCCATCGCCACCACCGGCACCACGATCAACGGCACCAGCTACAACTTCGCCGGCACGACGCCGAGTTCGACGGTCAGCGTCGGCACCGTCGGCGGCGAGCGCACCATCACCAACGTCGCCGCCGGCCAGATCACCGCGACCAGCACCGACGCGGTCAACGGCTCGGAACTCTATGCGACCAACCAGGCCATCAATACGGTCGGTTCCAGCCTGACCAGCCTGTCCACCTCGACGTCCACGGGCATCAGTTCGCTGTCCACTGGCCTCAGCACGACCAGAAGCAGCCTCACCTCGCTGTCGACTTCGACGTCGACCGGCCTTTCGTCGGCAACGAGTTCGATTACTTCGCTGTCCACGTCGACCTCGACCGGTCTCAGCACCGCCACCAGCAGCATTTCGTCGCTGTCGACTTCGACGTCGTCCGGCCTTTCGTCTGCCAACAGCTCGATCACGTCGCTGTCCACGTCGACTTCGACCGGCATCAGCTCGCTGTCCACCGGCTTGAGCACCACCAACAGCACCGTCACGTCGCTGTCGACTTCCACGTCGACAGGTCTTTCGACGGCAAACAGTTCGATCACGTCGTTGTCCACGTCGGCTTCGACCGGTCTCAGCACGGCCAATAGCAACATCGCTTCGCTGTCGACCTCCACGTCGACCGGTCTTTCGTCGGCCAATAGCTCGATCTCGTCGCTGTCCACCTCGACTTCGACCGGCATCAGCTCGCTGTCCACCGGCCTGAGCACCACCAACAGCACGGTCACGTCGCTGTCGACTTCCACGTCGACCGGCCTCTCGACGGCTAACAGCTCGATCACGTCGTTGTCCACGTCGGCTTCGACGGGCATCAGCACGGCCAATAGCAACATCGCTTCGCTGTCGACCTCCACGTCGACCGGTCTTTCGTCGGCAAACAGCTCGATCACGTCGCTGTCCACCTCGACTTCGACCGGTATCAGCTCGCTGTCCACCGGCTTGAGCACCACCAACAGCAATGTCGCTTCGCTCTCGACTTCCACGTCGACCGGCCTCTCGACGGCAAACAGCTCGATCACGTCGTTGTCCACGTCGGCTTCGACCGGCATCAGCACCGCCAACAGCAACATCGCTTCGCTGTCGACCTCCACGTCGACCGGTCTTTCGTCGGCAAACAGCTCGATCACGTCGCTGTCCACCTCGACTTCGACCGGTATCAGCTCGCTGTCCACCGGCTTGAGCACCACCA
>NZ_JAAGNW010000222.1:5531-9383 GCF_010645215.1 Burkholderia multivorans
CGACCGGCCTCTCGACGGCAAACAGCTCGATCACGTCGTTGTCCACGTCGGCTTCGACCGGCATCAGCACCGCCAACAGCAACATCGCTTCGCTGTCGACCTCCACGTCGACCGGTCTTTCGTCGGCCAACAGCTCGATCTCGTCCCTGTCCACCTCGACGTCGACCGGTATCAGTTCGCTGTCCACCGGCTTGAGCACCACCAACAGCAATGTCGCTTCGCTCTCGACTTCCACGTCGACCGGCCTCTCGACGACCAACAGCTCGATCACGTCGCTGTCCACGTCGGCTTCGACCGGCATCAGCACCGCCAACAGCAACATCGCTTCGCTGTCGACCTCCACGTCGACCGGTCTTTCGTCGGCCAACAGCTCGATCTCGTCGCTGTCCACCTCGACTTCGACCGGCATCAGCTCGCTGTCCACCGGCTTGAGCACCACCAACAGCAATGTCGCCTCGCTGTCGACTTCCACGTCGACCGGCCTCTCGACGGCAAACAGCTCGATCACGTCGTTGTCCACGTCGACTTCGACCGGCATCAGCACCGCCAACAGCAACATCGCTTCGCTGTCGACCGGCCTGAGCACCACCAACAGCAACGTCGCTTCTCTCTCGACTTCCACGTCGACCGGCCTCTCGACGACCAACAGCTCGATCACGTCGCTGTCCACGTCGGCTTCGACCGGGTTGAGCACCGCCAACAGCAACATCGCTTCGCTGTCGACTTCGACGTCGACCGGTCTGTCGTCCGCCAATAGCTCGATCTCGTCGCTGTCCACGTCGACGTCGACCGGCATCAGCTCGTTGTCCACCGGCCTGAGCACCGTCACCGCCACCACCAACAACCTCGGCAACAGCACCGCCGCGGCGCTCGGCGGCGGCGCAGCCTACAACCCGGCCACCGGCACCATCTCCGCGCCCGCCTACGTCACCTACAACGCCAACGGCACGACCACGACCAACAACAACGTCGGATCGGCCATCAACAACATCAACAGCCAGGGCATCAAGTACTTCCACGCCAATTCCACCGGCCCTGACAGCATCGCCACCGGCACCGACGCCGTCGCCATCGGCTCCGGCGCTTCCGCCGGCAACAACGGCGCCGTCGCACTCGGCGCAAACTCCGTCACCGCCGCTCCCAACCCCACCAGCAGCGCGACCATCGCCGGCACCACCTTCAGCGGCTTCGCCGGCACCAACCCGGCCAGCGTCGTCAGCGTCGGTGCCCCCGGCTCCGAACGCCAGGTCACCAACGTCGCCGCCGGACAAGTCACCGCCACCAGCACCGACGCAATCAACGGCAGCCAGCTTTATTCCGTCGCCCAACAAGTCGGTACGGCTACCAGCGCGATTTCGTCGCTGTCCACCGGCCTGAGCACGACCAACAGCAATGTCGCTTCGTTGTCGACTTCGACGTCGACCGGCCTCTCGACCGCCAACAGCTCGATCGCTTCGCTGTCCACCTCGACCTCGACCGGCATCAGCTCGCTCTCGACTGGCCTGAGCACCACCAATAGCACCGTCACGTCGCTGTCGACCTCCACGTCGACCGGCTTGTCGACGGCTAACAGCTCGATCGCTTCGCTGTCCACCTCGACTTCGACCGGCATCAGCTCGCTTTCGACTGGCCTCAGCACCACCAATAGCACCGTCACGTCGCTGTCGACCTCCACGTCGACCGGCTTGTCGACGGCCAACAGCTCGATCGCTTCACTGTCCACCTCGACTTCGACCGGTATCAGCTCGCTGTCGACTGGCCTGAGCACCACCAATAGCACCGTCACGTCACTCTCGACTTCCACGTCGACCGGCTTGTCGACGGCCAACAGCTCGATCGCTTCACTGTCCACCTCGACTTCGACCGGTATCAGCTCGCTGTCGACTGGCCTGAGCACCACCAATAGCACCGTCACGTCACTCTCGACTTCCACGTCGACCGGCTTGTCGACCGCCAACAGCTCGATCGCTTCACTGTCCACCTCGACCTCGACCGGCATCGGTTCGCTGTCGACTGGCCTGAGCACCACCAATAGCACCGTCACGTCGCTGTCGACTTCCACGTCGACCGGCTTGTCGACGGCCAACAGCTCGATTGCTTCGCTGTCCACCTCGACTTCGACCGGCATCAGCTCGCTGTCGACTGGCCTCAGCACCACCAACAGCAATGTCGCTTCGTTGTCGACCTCCACGTCGACCGGCTTGTCGACGGCCAGCAGCTCGATCGCTTCGCTGTCCACGTCGACCTCGACCGGCATCGGTTCGCTCTCGACCGGACTGAGCACGACTAACAGCAACGTCACGTCGCTCTCGACGTCCACGTCAACCGGTCTCTCGACGGCTAACAGCTCGATCGCCTCGCTGTCCACCTCGACCTCGACCGGCATCGGTTCGCTCTCGACTGGTCTGAGCACCACCAACAGCACCGTCACGTCGCTGTCGACCTCCACGTCGACCGGTCTCTCGACGGCCAATAGCTCGATCGCTTCGCTGTCCACCTCGACTTCGACCGGTATCGGTTCGCTGTCGACTGGCCTGAGCACCACCAACAGCAACGTCACGTCGCTGTCGACTTCCACGTCGACCGGCTTGTCGACAGCCAACAGCTCGATCGCTTCGCTGTCCACCTCGACTTCGACCGGTATCGGCTCGCTTTCGACTGGCCTCAGCACCACCAACAGCAACGTTGCATCGCTGTCGACCTCTACGTCGACGGGCCTCTCGACGGCCAACAGCTCGATCGCCTCGCTGTCCACGTCGACTTCGACCGGTATCGGCTCGCTGTCGACTGGCCTCAGCACCACCAACAGCAATGTCACGTCGCTGTCGACCTCCACGTCGACCGGCCTCTCGACGGCCAACAGCAGCATCGCTTCGCTGTCCACCTCGACTTCGACCGGCATCGGCTCGCTGTCCACCGGCCTGAGCACCACCAACAGCACCGTCACCTCGCTGTCGACCTCTACGTCGACGGGCCTCTCGACGGCCAACAGCTCGATCGCCTCGCTGTCCACCTCGACTTCGACTGGCATCAGCTCGCTCTCGACCGGCCTCAGTACCACCAACAGCAACGTTGCATCGCTGTCCACCTCTACCTCGACCGGCCTCTCATCGGCCAACAGTTCGATTACGTCCCTGTCGACCTCGACGTCGACCGGCTTCTCGACCGCCAACAGCTCGATCGCCTCGCTGTCCACCTCGACTTCGACCGGCATCGGCTCGCTGTCCACCGGACTGAGCACGACCAACAGCAACGTTGCATCGCTGTCGACCTCTACCTCGACCGGCCTCTCATCGGCCAACAGCTCGATTACGTCCCTGTCGACCTCAACGTCGACCGGCCTCTCGACCGCCAACAGCTCGATCGCCTCGCTGTCCACCTCGACTTCGACCGGCATCAGCTCGCTCTCGACCGGCCTGAGCACCACCAACAGCACCGTCACGTCGCTCTCGACCTCGACGTCGACCGGCCTGTCGTCGGCCAACAGCTCGATTACGTCCCTGTCGACCTCAACGTCGACCGGTCTCTCGACCGCCAACAGCTCGATCGCCTCGCTGTCCACCTCGACTTCGACCGGCATCAGCTCGCTGTCCACCGGCCTGAGCACCACCAACAGCAACGTTGCATCGCTGTCGACCTCTACGTCGACCGGCCTCTCATCGGCCAACAGCTCGATTACGTCCCTGTCGACCTCAACGTCGACCGGCCTCTCGACCGCCAACAGTTCGATCGCCTCGCTGTCCACCTCGACTTCGACCGGCATCGGCTCGCTCTCGACCGGCCTCAGCACGACCAACAGCACCGTCACGTCGCTCTCGACCTCCACGTCGACCGGCCTCTCGACGGCCAACA
>NZ_JAAGNW010000223.1:0-1134 GCF_010645215.1 Burkholderia multivorans
CTCGGCCAGCTCGCGATGGACGCGCTCGGCGCGCGCGCGAACGTGATCGATCCGTCCGATGAAACGCTCACCCGTCTGCAGCGCCTGTTCCTGTTCTCCCGTGCGGACACGATCTATGCCGGCACCAATGAGATCCAGCTCAACATCATGGCCGAGCGCGGGCTCGGCATGCCGAGGGAACCGCGAGGTCAAGCATGACTGAACCCCACCGGATCAACGAAGCGCCCCCCTACGTGCCCGGCCACCGGCTGCTCGCCGGCAAGGCGGTGCTCATTACCGCCGCCGCCGGCGCCGGCATCGGCTACGCCGCCGCACGCCGCTGTGCGGAGGAGGGCTGTCGCGCGCTGTTCATCTCCGACATCCACGAGAAGCGCCTCGAACAGGCCGTCGACACGCTGCGCGCCGAAACGGGGCTGCGGCAGATCCATGGACGGCTCGGCAACGTCGCGGTGGAGGACGACGTGCAGGCGCTCGTCGCGGCCGCCGAGGCGCAGCTCGACGGCGTCGACGTCCTGATCAACAACGCGGGGCTGGGGGGAACCCGGCGTATCGTCGAAATGGACGATGCCGAATGGTCTCGCGTGATCGACATTAGCCTCACCGGAACGTTCCGGATGATGCGGGCGATGCTGCCGCACATGCAGGCCCGCGGCCGCGGCGCGATCGTCAACAACGCCTCGGTGCTCGGTTGGCGCGCGCAGGCGGAACAGGCGCACTACGCGGCGGCGAAGGCCGGCGTGATGGCGCTCACGCGCTGCGCGGCGCTCGAAGCCGCGCCGCATGGCGTGCGCATCAACGCGGTCGCGCCGAGTCTCGCGATGCACGAATTTCTGAAGAAGTCGGCGCCGGCCGACTTGCTGAATCAACTGGCGGCGCGCGAGGCGTTCGGGCGCGCCGCCGAAGTCTGGGAGGTCGCCAACGTGATGGTGTTTCTTGCAAGTGACTACGCTTCGTACATGACGGGCGAAGTGCTGTCGGTCAGCAGCCAGCGCGCATGACGGGCGCGCTCTCCGACTTCGCGCGCGCGCGGCCTCGCGTGTTCGCACACCCCGGCGAGCTGGCGGCGGCCGTGGGCGAGACGCTCGGCGCGAGCGCGTGGCTCGCGATCGACCAGATCCGCATCGACGGCGTCGC
>NZ_JAAGNW010000223.1:1144-9317 GCF_010645215.1 Burkholderia multivorans
CGGTTATCTGACGCTCGCGCTCGTCAACGCCTTCCTGCCGCAGATCGTGCGCATCGACGGCGCGCGCTTCGGCGTCAACTACGGCTGCGACCGGATCCGCTTTCCGGCGGCAGTGAAGGTCGGCGCGCGCGTACGCGGCGTCGGCGAGCTGCTGCGCGTCGAGCCGTTCGACGGCGGCGTGCAGGCCTGGATCCGCGTGACGGTCGAGGTCGAAGGCGGCGGCAAGCCCGGCTGCGTTGCCGACACGATCAGCCGCTACTACTTTGGAGCGCCGGACACATGGCAGACGCAGTGATTGTTTCCGTCGCGCGCACGCCGGTCGGCAAGGCGTTTCGCGGGATGTTCAACGATACCGAGGCGCCCGCGCTCGGCGGCCACGTGGTGCGCGCCGCGCTGGAGCGCGCCGGCGTCGCGCCGCACGAGGCCGACGACGTGCTGATGGGCTGCGCCGCCCAGCAGGGGACGCAAGGCTACAACATCGGCCGGCTGTCGGCGGCCGCGGCGGGCCTGCCCGCCTCGGTGCCCGGCATGTCGATCGACCGGATGTGCGCGTCGGGCCTGATGTCGATCGCGGTCGCCGCCCGCAGCGTCGCCGCGGGCGATGCGCGGATCGTCGTCGCAGGCGGCGTCGAGTCGATCTCGCTCACGCAGAACCGGCACAAGAACGCCTATCGCGCACGTTCGCAGGCCGTGCTCGCGCACCAGCCGGCCGCCTACATCGCGATGATGGAGACGGCCGAGATCGTGTCGCGCCGCTACGGCATCTCGCGCGCCGCGCAGGACGAATACGCGCTGAGCAGCCATCGGCGCACCGCCGACGCGCAGGCGGCAGGGCGCTTCGAGGCGGAGATCGCGACGTTCGACGTGCGGCGCGCGCTGTTCGACAAGGAAGGCAATCCGGCCGGGCACGAGGACGTGCGGGCGGCGCGCGACGAAGGCGTGCGCGCGGACACGACGGCCGAGCGGCTCGCGGCGCTGAGCCCGTCGTGGCGCGGCGGCGAGACGATCGCGCAGGGCGAATTCGTCACGGCCGGCAATGCGTCCCAGCTGTCGGACGGCGCGGCCGCCGTGGTCGTGATGTCGCGCGCCGAGGCGACGCGCCGCGGCCTCGCGCCGCTCGGCGCGTTTCGCGGGATCGCGGTCGCCGGCTGCGAGCCGGACGAAATGGGGATCGGCCCGGTGTTCGCGATCCCGGCGCTGCTCGGGCGTTTCGGCTTAGCCGTGCGCGACGTCGGGTTGTGGGAGTTGAACGAAGCCTTTGCCTGCCAGGTGCTGTACTGCCGCGACCGGCTCGGCATTCCCGACGAACGGCTGAACGTCGACGGCGGCGCGATCGCGCTCGGCCACCCGTTCGGGATGTCCGGCGCGCGGATGACGATGCATGCACTGCTCGAAGGCGCGCGGCGCGGCGTGCGGTATGCGGTCGTCACGATGTGCATCGGCGGTGGAATGGGCGCCGCGGCGCTGTTCGAGGTGGGCGCGTAGCCGCGGCCGGGATGCGACGGTCGCGTCCCGGGCCATTCGGCGCTTCGACATCGACGTCGAACGTCGGCCCGGAGGCGCACGGTATCCACGGCGAAGCGCGTTGATGCTGCCACGCCGGACGACATCAGCGCTGAAGCGCTGGACAGGAGACAAGCAATGAAACGAACCTTGCCGGGACTGGCGATGTCGGCGCTCGTGCTCGGCGCCGCGTTGTTCGCGTTTTCGCCGCGCCCGCTGCCGGCGTTTCCCGCGACCTCGATCCAGGCGGATCGTCTGCAAATCAACGGCCTGGCAAGGGCCGGCACGCGTCTCGTCGCAGTCGGCGAGCGCGGCGTGATCCTGCTGAGCGACGACGGCGGCCAGAACTGGCGGCAGCCGTCCGTCACGCCCGCCCGGCCGGCGACGCTGACGCAGGTGGATTTCGTCTCGCCGACGCTCGGCCTCGCGGTCGGCCACGACGGCCGGATCCTCCGCAGCGAGGACGCGGGTGTGCACTGGCGCGAGGTGCGGGTCGATCAGGCGCATTCCGATCCGCTGCTGTCCGTTTGGGGCAGCGCGCGCGGCCCGCTGTTCGCGGCCGGCAGTTTCGGCCAGCTGCTGCGCTCGGACGATGCCGGCGCGACCTGGCAGGCCATGACGATACCTGCCGGCGACCGCCACCTGAACGCGATCGTCGGCGACGAGCGCGGCCATTTGCTGATCGTGGGCGAGAGCGGCTTGCTGCTGCGCTCGACCGACGACGGCGCGACCTGGGACAAGCGGCCTTCGCCGTACGCCGGTTCGCTGTTCGGCGCGCTGATGCTCGCGAACGGCGACTGGCTCGCCTACGGGATGCGCGGCAACGTGTTGCGCAGCACCGATCGCGGCGAAACCTGGGCGCACGTGGACAGCCACGTGCCCGCGTCGTACTTCGGCGCGGCCCAACTGACGAGCGGGGAGCTGGTGCTGGTCGGCCAGGGCGGCGCGATCGTCGAGTCGCGCGACAACGGGCTGAGCTTCGACGTGCGCAAGCTCGGCGGCGTGCAAAGTCTCGCGGCCGTGCTCGACCTGGGACATGGCGCGCTGCTGCTCGGCGGCGAGGCCGGCATCGCCCGGCGCGCCGCCCCGCCGTCCTGACCGCGGCGCGCCCGCCGCCTTGCCGTTTTGCAAGCCGATTCGCTCGGCTGGTCGGCGACGCGGCTCAGGCTCGACCCGGGCTTCAACAAGATGATCCCGATGCAGCACCCGTACATGCAGGTGTTCGAGCGCTACGCGGGAGCATTCCCGGGCGCGAACACGATCCTCGTGAGCCTGCGCTGGAAGGGCCAGGGCGACATCTACAACCCGACCTTCATGGAAGCGCTGCGTCATGCGACCGACGACGTGTTCTTCATCCCCGGCGTGAACCGCTCGCGCGTGTTTTCGCTGTTCACGCCGAACGTCCATTACACCGAGGTGACCGAAGCGGGTTTTCGCGGCGACGTGGTCGTACCGGGCCGGTTCTCGAGCGAGAACCCCGACGATCTCGCCAAGGTGCGCCGCAATGTCGCGCGTTCGGGGCAGATCGGCCGGCTCGTCGGCAACGATCTGAAGTCGGCGCTGATCCGCGCCGAGTTGCGCGAGACCGATCCGATCACGGGCAAACGGCTCGACTACGGCTCGGTCGCGCGGCAGCTGGAGGAGATTCGCGCACGCTACGCGAAGCAGGGCATCGAGGTGAACATCGCGGGCGTGATGGCGTTCTTCACGCTTGCGTTCCTGATCACGGCCGCGCTGCTGCTGGCCTATACGCGTTCGCTGAGGACCAGCGCGCTCGCGCTGCTGGTGGCGCTGCTGCCGGTCGTATGGCTGCTCGGCGCGCTGCCGCTGCTCGGGCTCGGCATCGATCCGATGTCGATCCTCGTGCCGTTCCTGATCTTCTCGATCGGCGTATCGCACGCCGTGCAGATGACCAATGCGTGGAAGCAGGCGCTCGTGCGCGGCG
This sequence comes from Burkholderia multivorans, assembly GCF_010645215.1. GTDB lineage: Bacteria > Pseudomonadota > Gammaproteobacteria > Burkholderiales > Burkholderiaceae > Burkholderia > Burkholderia multivorans_A. Next base: position 4,593 of record NZ_JAAGNW010000223.1, read on the forward strand.
AGTCGTCGATCGACGCCGCGCGCGACGCGTTCCGCAAGCTGTTCGTGCCCGGCACCGTCGCGCTGCTGACCAACGCGCTCGGCTTCATGGTGATCATGCGGATCGAGATCGACATCGTGCGCGAGCTTGGCATCACGGCCTGCCTCGGCGTACTGCTGATGATCGTCACGAACAAGGTGTTCCTGCCGATCCTGCTGTCGTATACGCGCCTCGAACGCGGCGCGCTGGCCCGCGCGCAGCGTTCGGCGAGTGCGGGCGGCGGCCGGATGTGGGCGGGCTTCGCGGTATTCGCGCGGCCGCTGCCCGCGCTCGGCGTATTCGCGGTCGCGCTCGCGTTGCTCGCCTACGGCACGTTCGAATCGCGCCGGCTCGAGATCGGCGACGTCGGCACGGGCGCGCCCGAACTGCGCGCGAACTCGCGCTACAACCTCGACAACGCGGCGATCACGCATCAGTACGACATCGGCGTCGATGTGCTGTCGGTGATCGTCGAGACGAGCGGCTTCGACGACGCCTGCCTCCATTACCCCGTGATGAGCGCGATCGAGCTGTTCGAGATGCGGATGCGCGGCGTCGCGGGCGTGCAGTCGGTGACGAGCGTGGCGTCGCAGGGCAAAGTGTTCATCGCCGCGTTCAACGAGGGCAATCCGCGCTGGGCGGCGCTGCCCCGTTCGAGCGCCGGGCTGACGCAGGGCGCGAATGCGTTCGACCCCGACAACGGCATGAACACCGCGAACTGCAAGGCGATCCAGGTGCTGATCTACACGCGCAACCACGAAGGCGCGACCATCGCGCACATCGTCGACGAAATCAAGCGCTTCGCCGCCGAGAATCCGACGCCGAACCTCGCGTTCCGGCTTGCGGGCGGCAACGTCGGCGTGATGGCCGCGACCAACGAGGCGGTCGCCGAAGCGGAAGTCGCGATGCTGATGTCGATCTTCGGCGCGATCGCGCTGCTGTGCGCGGTGGCGTTCCGGTCGTGGCGCGCGGTGCTGTGCATCGTCGTGCCGCTCACGCTCGTGTCGATCCTGTGCAACGCGCTGATGGCGCAGTTTGGAATCGGGCTGAAAGTCGCGACGCTGCCCGTGATCACGCTCGGCGTCGGCGTCGGCGTCGACTACGGCATCTATCTGTACGAACGGCTGCAGCACGAGCTCCGGCATGGCGCGACGCTGCCGGACGCATTCGCCGCCGCGATGCGCCAACGCGGCACCGCGGCGTTGTTTACCGCCGTCACGATGTTCATCGGCGTGGGCACCTGGGCCTTCTCCGCGCTGAAATTCCAGGTCGACATGGGCGTGCTGCTCGCGTTCATGTTCCTCGTGAACCTGTTCGGCGCGGTGTTCCTGTTGCCCGCGCTGGCGGTGTGGCTCGGCGTCGAGCGCGCCGAACGCCGCGCACCGCGCGCCGCGCCGGGCGCGACGTTGAATCCGGCACGCGCGCTCGAATCCGGCCAGCCGCTGCGCTGAGCCCACGCTACCGATTCCCCCAGGCGCGCGGCAGGCCGCCGCGCGCTCCTAAAAGGAGACGCTCCCATGTCCGCACGCCCTTACCAGATCGAAGCCCAGCCGCTCGTCCCGCGCTATGCGCGCGGCTGGCATTGCCTCGGGCCCGCCCGCGACTACAAGGACGGCAAGCCGCACACGCTGCGCGCGTTCGGCCGCAAGCTCGCCGTGTTCGTCGATTCGACGGGCAAGGCGAACGTGGTCGACGCGTACTGCCCGCATATGGGCGCGGACCTGAGCCTCGGCACGGTCCAGGGCGACAACCTCGTCTGCCCGTTCCACGGCTGGGCCTGGAGCGGGGAGGGGCGGTGCGCGTCGATTCCGTACTGCAAGCGCGTTCCGCCGAAGGCGCGGATCGGCGCATGGCCGACCTGCGAGGAGAACCGGCTGCTGTTCGTGTGGAACGATCCCGAAGGCAGCCCGCCGCCGCCCGAGGTCGCGATTCCGCGCCTCGAAGTCTGCTTCTCCGACGCCTGGTCGGACTGGGTCGTCGACACGATGCTGATTCAGGCGAACTGCCGCGAACTCGTCGACAACATCTCGGATGTCGCGCACTTCGCGACCGTCCACCATGCGCCGGTCGATTATTTCGCGAACCTGTTCGAGGGTCACAAGGCAACCCAGCTGCTGGTCGGCCGCAGCGATCGGCTCGGCGGCGACAGCCTGACCGCGCTGTCGACGTATTTCGGCCCGGCCGTGCACATCACGCAGATGACGGGACAAAGCGGCGGCCAGCCGATCCATTCGGTGCTGCTGAACTGTCACGTGCCGATCGACATGAACAGCTTCGAGCTGCGCTACGGCGTGATCGTGAAGAAGGTGCCGGGCTTGAGCGAAGAACGGAACATGGAGATCGCGGCCGCGTACGTGAAGGAAGCGCAGCGCGCGTTCTACGAGGATGTCGACATCTGGCACAGCAAGACGCGGATCGACAACCCGCTGCTGTGCGAGGGCGACGGGCCGCTGTACCAGATGCGCGATTGGTATTCGCAGTTCTATCGCGATGTCGCCGACGTGCGCCCGTCCAGCGTCGCGCGCAAGGCATTCGAAATGCGGATTCGCGGAGAAGTCGAGGCCCCGGTGCTGCACCACGTGTTCGAGCAGTGAGGCGAGGCGCCCGGCGCGGACCGTCGGGCGCCTTCGGACGTGGCGCGCACCCGGCGATCGCGGGCGGGCGACGCCCGCAAGCAGAGACGGGACGTGTGCCCCGTTCCATATAGCGCCCGGATGCCGCGCGAACCGCTTACGCCGTCCTTTGGCGCGCCATCGTCAGCGCCGCATCCTCGATCATGTCCTCCTGGCCGCCGACCAGCCGCTGCCGGCCCAGCTCGACGAGGATGTCGCGCGCAGGCACCTTGTATTTCGCTTCCGCGCGCTTCGCGAACAGCAGGAACGACGAATAGACGCCGGCATAGCCGAGCGTCAGCGCGTCGCGGTCGATGCGGATCGGCGCGTCCATGATCGGGACGACGAGATCCTCGGCGACGTCCGAGATCGCGAATACGTCGACGCCGGTCTCGATTCCCATCCGGTCGCAGACGGCGACGAACACCTCCATCGGCGTGTTGCCGGCGCCCGCGCCGAGTCCGGCCGCGGCCGCATCGATCCGGTTCGCGCCCGCGGCGACCGCCGCCACGGAATTGGCGACTCCCATCGCGAGATTGTGATGCCCGTGGAAGCCCAGCTCGGTTTCCGGCTTCAGCGCGTCGCGAACCTGGCCGATTCGCGCGCTCACGTCGTCGGGCAGCATGTGGCCGGCCGAATCGGTGATGTAGATGCAGTTCGCGCCGTAGGCTTCCATCAGCCTGGCCTGCGCGACGAGCTGCGCGGGCGTCGCCATGTGGGCCATCATCAGGAAGCCGACCGTATCGAGGCCCAGGGTGCGCGCGAGGTCGAGGTGCTGCTCGGACACGTCGGCCTCGGTGCAGTGCGTCGCGACGCGGATCGTCGCGACGCCGAGCGCGTGCGCCATCCGCAGATGCTCGACGGTGCCGATGCCGGGCAGCAGCAGCGCCGACACCTTCGCCCGCTTCAGTTCGGGAATCACGGCGCCCAGGTACGCCTCGTCGGTATGCGCGGGAAAGCCGTAGTTGACGGATGCGCCGCCGAGCCCGTCGCCGTGCGTGACCTCGATCAGCGGCACGCCGGCCGCGTCGCGCCCGCGCGCGATGCCGCGCATCTGGTCGAGCGTGATCTGGTGACGCTTCGGGTGCATGCCGTCGCGCAGCGACATGTCGTGGACGGTGATCTTTCTGCCTGCAAGTGACATGGCGTGCTCCTCAAGCGGTGGCAGCCGTCGCGGCCAGCATCTGTTCGGCGAAACGCTCGGCCGTGGCGGTTGCGGCGGCGGTCATGATGTCGAGGTTGCCCGCGTATTTCGGCAGGTAGTCGCCGAGCCCTTCGACCTCCATGAACACCGATACGCGATTGCCGTCGAACACGGGACCGTTCTTCAGCGTATAGCCGGGCACGTAGCGTTGCACTTCCTTGAGCATCGCGTGCACCGATGCCGTGATCGCCTCGACGTCGGGCGGCCCGTCGGTCAGGCAGTGGATCGTGTCGCGCATGATGAGCGGCGGTTCGGCCGGGTTGATCACGATGATCGCCTTGCCCGTGCGCGCACCGCCGACCCGTTCGATCGCGCCGGCGGTCGTGCGCGTGAATTCGTCGATGTTGCGGCGCGTGCCGGGGCCGACCGAGCGCGACGACACGGTCGCGACGATCTCGCCGTAAGCGACCGGCTGCACGCGCGACACCGCGTGGACCATCGGGATCGTCGCCTGACCGCCGCAGGTCACCATGTTGACGTTCATCTGCGCGCTGTCCAGATGCGCGTCTAGGTTGACGGGCGGAACGCAGTACGGCCCGATCGCGGCCGGCGTCAGGTCGATCATGCGCACGCCGAGCGCGGTGAGCTTGTCGGAGTGTGCGCGGTGCGCGGCGGCGGAGGTGGCGTCGCATGCGATGCGGACGGCGTCGCGCTCGACGTGCGGCAGCAACCCGTCGACGCCCTGGTCGGTCGTCTTCAGGCCGAATTCGCGTGCGCGCGCGAGGCCGTCGGAGGCCGGGTCGACGCCGACCATCCACACGGGTTCGAGCACGGGCGAGCGGCGCAGCTTGTACAGCAGATCGGTGCCGATGTTGCCCGGCCCGATCAGCGCGCATCTGATTTTCTTCATGGGAAGCTCCTTTAGATGAAGCGGACATCGCAACCGCCGAT
>NZ_JAAGNW010000224.1 GCF_010645215.1 Burkholderia multivorans
CGAAGCTCGATGAAGCGCTCGCGGAAGCGGTGACGCGTTTGATCGAGCGGGAGCAGGGGATGGGCGCTCCGCACGCCCATCACGCGCCGGCCGAGATGCTGCTGGGCCTGGCCGATGCGGACGAGGGGATCAAGCGCGGCATGCTGGAGGCGTACGTGCAGGACGGCGGCAAGGAAAAGCTCGTCGGCGCGATGGTGGCGCATTGGGGCGCGCGTTCCGGGAGCGGCCAAATCGCGGATGCGAGACTGCAGAAGCCCGCGAACGACGCCCGCGCGCATACGCTCATGTCCGGGGTTCTCACGAAGATGGCCGGCGAACTGGGCGGCCAGCCGTCGTTGCAACAGATGAACGACGGCTACGTCGGAATGACGAAGTCGAAACTCGATGCGTACCTGGGCACGCGTTTCGCGCAGTAAGCGCATGCCGGGCCGGCGCGGCTTCGCCCGGCCCTGCGCCATCGGTGTGGCTCACCGTCGCCGCAACACGTCCCGCATCGTCACGATCTCCCCCTCCGTGCGTTCGCCGTTCGCTGCGCGCTCGGCCTGCGTGCGGCCTGCTTCGGTCGCGCGCGCGTGGGCGCTCGCCGGATCGTTCGCGAGCGCGATCTCGCCGCGTCGCACGATCAGGCTTTCGATCGCATAGCGCGCCTCGCGCCCGCGCATGCCGAGATCGCGCATCAGCCGGTACGCATTGCCGAGATGCGGATCCTGTTCGATCCGCTCGCCGAGCACACGCCGCTGCTTCGTGATGGACTGTCCCGGCGCATGCACCGCGCGATGAAACGCATGCAGCGTCGCCGTACCCTCTCCGGCATAACGATCGAGATCGCGATCGATCAGCGTGAGCGCATGCGCGGCCACGAGGTCCGCGCGTTCTTCCTTGCGCGCCGTCGCCTTGCGCTCGTCGATCAGCCGTCCCGGGAACATCCGTCCGAACACCTGGCGATCCGCGTCGAGCCGGCTCTGCTCCTGGAACATCGCATGCATCGCGTCGCGCGCGGCGGCCGGCGTGTCGACGGGCACCTTCGTCGGATCGAGCGCGAGGCGTCGCGACAGCGCGCCGCGTTCGATCTCGCGCGCTTTGTCGTTGCGCCATTGCTGCTTCACGCCGCGCATGCCCTTGCCGACATCGAGCGCGTTCACGAGCCCGAGCGCGAAGCCCGCCTGCTTCGCGCCGAGCGCCGCCGCCCCGGCGGGCGCGGCGGCGAGCCCGTGCGTGCCGGCGATCAGCGCCGCGCCCGAGGCGATCCCGATCACGTTGCGGCCCAGCTCGTAGCCGGCGCGGCTCATCCGCTTGCCGGCGACTTCATCGCGGATGTACAGCGTCAGCAGCACGTCCTTCGCATGCGTGCGCTCGGCGGCCCGCTCCGGATCGGTGCCGGCCGCGAGTTTCGCGAGCTTGTCCGGGTCGTAGCGGAACGCGCCGCCGCTCTCGCGCGTCAGGATCAGCGTGTCGAGGCGCGGCCCGGGCCCCGCGCCTTGCGCAGCCGCCCGGAATGCGCGGACGTCGGCGTCGAGCATCGCATTCAACTGCTCGTCATAGCGCTTGTGCTTGCGCCAGGAAGCGAACAGCGCATGGCTGTTCAGGCTCGCGCCCGCGCCTTCATGCGCGAGCCCCGCCGCGAGCGCGCCGATGCCGAGGTTGGTCGCCGCCGCGCCGTGTTGCGCCGTGGCGACGGCGTTCAGCAGCGGGCCCTCGGCGCGGATGCCGTTCAACTCCAGCGGCGTGAACCCCGGTTCGCCTCGCTCGAACGCCTGTCCGGGCTGACGCGGCGCGGCCGGCACCTGGAATGCGACCGGCTGCGGTGGTTGTGGTGGTTGTGGTGGCGGCGGCGCGACCGCATTCGCATCGACATGCGGGATGCCCTCGAACCAGCGGTCGTCGCGCGCGGGCAGGGGGGCAGACGGGGCCGGCAGACGCGGCGGCGCGCCTGCCTGACGCGCGGGCGGCGCGTCGCGCAGCGGGCCGCCCGCGCGCGGTGCGCTTGTCCCGCGCGCCCGGTTGCGCGGAGGCGCGTCGTCGGGCGCCTGTCCGGCGGCGGACGGCGTGGCGGACTGAAACAGGCGCGAAATCAAGCGAACCATGACGACATGCCTCCTGCACAGGAAAAAAACGCGGCGCGGCCGCGCGTTCAATGGCCGGTCATCTGGCGGAGCTGCTGCGCGAGCCCGGCGAGCGACAACTGCGCGTGCATTTCGCTGACGAAGCGGCCGGCGAGCAGCGCGACGATCAGGATCGCGACCGCGCCCTTGAGCGGCTGGCTGATCGACATCACGTCGAACTTCTGCGCGGCCTTCGCGACGAAGGCCAGGCCGACGTCGATCAGGAGCAGCATCACCACGACCGGCGTCGCGAGTCGCGCGACCATGTCCATCAGGCCGGCGAGCCGCGCCTGCGCGAACGCTTCGAGCAGCGGCGCGGGGATCGGATCGAAACTCGCGAGCGGCCACCACTGATAGGACTCGTAGAGCGCGCCGAGCAGGAAGGTCATGCCGCCGAGCAGCCAGAACGCGGCGATCGCGAGCTGGCTCAGCAGGGTCGCCATCAGCGACGCCTGCGAGCCGGAACTCGGGTTCTGCACCTGCAGGTTGTTGTAGCCGGCGAGGTCGTCGATGTAGGTGCCGATGCCTTCCGCTGCCCAGAACACGGTCGAGGCGGCGAACGCGAGCACCAGCCCGATCAGCGCTTCCTTGACGGCCACCACGAACAGGAACGCGCCATGCAGCTGCGGAATCAGCGCCTGCTGGCCGAACGCGATGAACAGGCACCACACGGCCGCCGCGCCGGTGCGCAGCGAGCCCTTGAACACGCTGTCGGCGGTCGCGGGCAGGATCGTCATCAGCACCAGCAGCCGCGTGCTGCAGACCCCGAGCAGCGTGATGAAGCCGATCAGCTGGTCGCCGAGCGGCTGGAGCGGAAACAGGTCGTGGGCGTTCATGCGCGGCTCTCCCGGGCGGCGAGGCGGCGGGCCAGCACGCCTTCCTCGATTTCCTCGTCCTGCAGATCCTCGGCCGCGGCCTCGGCGGCGCGCGCGAGCCGCTGGATGCGCGTGCGCACGACCTCGACCTGGGCGTCGTTGCGCGCGATCCGGCGCGTGGTGTCGGCGAGCCGCTCGGTGCATGCCTGCCAGGCGGCGCGCAGCCGTGCGCAGTGCGACTGGGCCAGCGCATGTTCGTCGAGCAGCGTGTCGCGGTAGCGGCGGCATGCGCTGTAGTCGCCGATCGTGAACGGATCGGTGCCCGACGCGAGCGCGCCGAGGCGGGCCGCGTAGCGGTTCGCGTTGTCGAGCGTGGCCTGCGCGCGCGCTTCGCCGTCGGCCAGCTCGGCGGCGGCGGCGGCCTGGGCGGCGCGTTCGCCGGACTGCTGCTCGCGCAGCGCGACGCCGCGTTTTTCGCGGCGCGCGAGCAGGATCTCGAATGCGCGTTGCTGGCGCGACTTCATTGGACCAGCTCGTGCAGCGCGGCCAGCGTTTCCTCGGCCGGCATGTATTCGTCGGTGCGCTGGTTCAGGAACGCGCGGATCCGGTCGATCTTCGCGACGGCCTCGTCGGCGGCGGGATCGCTGCCGGCCTGGTATTCGCCGAGCTGCAGCAGCGTCTCGATCTCGCGGTGCTTGGCGAGCAGCTGGCGCAGCCGGCCCGCCGCGCCGATGTGTTCGCGCGTGGTCACCTGCGGCATGATCCGCGACAGGCTGCCGAGCACGTCGATGGCCGGATACTGGTTGCGCGCGGCGATGTCGCGCGACAGGATGATGTGGCCGTCGAGAATGCCGCGCACTTCCTCGGCGATCGGGTCGCTGCCGGAATCGTCCTCGGCGAGCACGGTGTAGAGCGCGGTGATCGAGCCGCGCTCGCCCATGCCGGTGCGTTCCAGCAGGCGCGGCAGCTCGGCGAACACCGAGGGCGGGAAGCCGCGCCGCGCGGGCGGTTCGCCGGCCGCGAGGCCGATTTCGCGGCCGGCGCGCGCGAAGCGCGTCAGCGAATCCATCATCAGCAGCACGCGCTTGCCCTGGTCGCGGAAGTATTCGGCGATCGCGGTCGCCGCGTAGGCGGCTTTCGCGCGCTCGATCGAGGAGCGGTCCGAGGTCGCGCACACGACCACCGAGCGCGCCATGCCGTCTTCGCCCATGATCAGTTCGACGAATTCGCGCACTTCGCGGCCGCGCTCGCCGATCAGCGCGATCACGTTCACGTCGCACGACGCGCCGCGCGCGAACATGCCGAGCAGCGTACTCTTGCCGACGCCCGCGGGCGCGAAGATCCCCATCCGCTGCCCTTCGCCGAGCGTGATCAGGCCGTCGACGATGCGCACGCCGGTCGCCATCGCGGCGTCGACCATCTTGCGCGACATCGGGTTCGGCGGCGGCGCGAGCACCGGGCGCATCTGGTCGCACACGAGCGGGCCGCGGCCGTCGATCGGTTCGCCGAAGCTGTCGATCACGCGGCCGAGGATGCCGTCGCCGACTTTCACCGAGAGCGGCCGGCGCAGGCCGATCACGCGGGTGCCGCGATTGATCTCGCCGAGCGCGCCGAACGGCGACAGCAGCGCGACGTTGCGCGTGAAGCCGACCACCTCGGCGTGCTGGAGCAGCACGCCCGACGGGCTGCGCAGCTCGCACAGCTCGCCGAGCGTCACTTCGAGGCCGACGACGCGCAGCAGCGTGCCGATCACTTCGAGCACCTTGCCCGTCATGTTGACGGCGGGGTCGATCGCGAGCCGCGCGGCCAGCGCGTCGGCGATGCGGGACAGGTCAGTCATCGTATTCATGAGCGTTGGGCATCCTCGAGCGCGCGCGACAGGGCCTGGCGGATCGCGCCGAGCTGGGTGTCGAGGCTCGCGTCGACGGTGCCGAAATCGGATTCGCACAGGCAGGTGCCGGGCGCGACGCGCGGCTCGACCAGCACTTCGACCGGCACGTTGCGGCCTTGCCGGCGCCACGCGTCGGCCAGCTCGCTGAACTGCGCGCGGGCGGTTTCGTAGTCGGCGTCGCAGACCCGCACGGTCAGGTAGCTCGCATCCGCCACCACCCGTTCGACGGTCTCGGCCGCGCGCGCGAACAAGCCGCGCGCATCTTCGGTGCGCACCATCTGCTGGACCGCGGCCGCAACCAGCTCGGCGAGCCGTTCGCGCATGCCGTCGCGCACGCGGCGCTCTTCCTCGAAGGCGTCGGCGGCGCGCGCGTGCCAGTCGGCGAGCGCCTGCGCGGAGCCGGCGTCGTAGCCGCGCGCGTAGGCGTTGTCGTGTTCGAGGCGCGCGGCGTCGACGAGCGCGTCGGCTTGGGCGCGCGCCTCGGCGAGCACGCGCTCGGCCTGTTCGGCGGCCGCGCACAGCACCGCGTCGCGTTCGGCCGCGAGCGCGTCGAGCGCGTCGGCGAGCGCGGTGACGGTCTCGAATGCGCCGCGCGGCAGCACGCCGTGCGGCACGTCGAGACACAGATCGTCGGCGAGCGGGACGCCGTGGTTTTTCAGCCAGACAACCATGACCACTCCGGATGTTGAGCGAGCAGACGCGCGAGCAGCGCCGCGCCGTCGCCGGCCGGCACGGCGTCGGCGATCCAGGGCGGGCACGCGGCGTCGCGCGGCAGGGCGAAGCGCACGGCGCGCGTCGGGCCGGCGGGCGACCATGCGCGCTCGCGCTCGAAGCGGCACCAGCCTTCCCACGCCAGCGTGTCGTCGGACTGCCCGGCGAGCGGCGGAACGGCGTCGGCGCGGGCGCGCGGCGTATCGGGCAGCGTCGCGAGCGCGCGCGCCGCATCGGCCCCGACCCAGGCGGCGAGCCGCGCGCGGCTGGCGCGATCGATCCAGTGCCGCAGCTCCGTGTGCCGCGCGAGCAGCGCGCGCAGGCGCAGCAGGCGCAACGCGTCCTCGATCGGCAGCGCGGCGAGCCGGTCGGCCGGCGCGTCGAAGCCGTCGAGCGCCGGCGCGGCGTGACCGAGCGTACGCAGCAGCAGTTGCGAGCACGCGGCGCGCAGCGCCGGCGCATGCGCATGCATCGTGGCGACGAGCGGCGCGAGCGCGCCATGCCAGCTCACGTGGACCCAGTCGGCCGCGCGACGCAGGTTCGCGTCGTAGCCGGCCAGCCAGCGCGCGCGTTCGCTCACGCCGGGCGGGCTCATGACGCGGCCGGCTTCGGCGCAGCGGCGGCCGACGCAGCAGCGCCCGACGCGGCACCGCCCGTTGCCGCGGCAGTGCCGGCGCGGCGACGCCACCACAGCGCAGCGCCCGCCGCGAGGCCGAGCAGCGCGACGAGCGCGGCCGCGCCGGTCGCGAGCCATGCGCCGCCGGTTTTCTGCGTGGATGCGGGCGCGGCGGGATCGACCGGATCGGCCGCGACCGAGGTGACGCTGACTTCGTCATAGGTCAGCCCCTCGACGCTGTGCACGACGAGGTTCTTGATCTGCGGCGTCAGCGTCGCGAGGTTCGCGCTCGGGCGGTACTTGATGAACACCGACGCGGACGAGGGCTTGACGGTCTGCGCGAGCGGGTCGTTGTTCGGCAGCACGATGTGCACGCGCGCGACCACGACGCCGTCGATCTTCGACAGCGTGTCCGACAGCTCCTGCGACACGCCGTAGATGAAGCGCACCCGCTCCTCGGTCGGCGTCGAGACGAGGCCGTCCTTCTTGAACAGCGCGCCGAGATCGTCGTAGCGCGCGGCGGGCAGGCCGTGCGCGCGCAGCACCTCCATCGCGCGCACGATCTGCTTGTCGTCGACCGCCAGCGTCCAGGTCTTGCCGGCGTCGGGGGTCTTCTTCTGGGCGTCGATGCCGTTCTGCAGCAGCGCGGCCAGCATCTCGTTGCAGTCGCGCTCGGCCAGGCCGCCGTACAGCTCCTGCTGGCAGCCCGCGAGCAGCGCGCAGGCCAGCAGCAGCGCGCCGAGCGCGGCGCGGGAAGGGGAACGGGGCGTTTTCATGTCACTGGTTCTTCATCAGCGAGCCGATCGCGTCCTTGGTCGACGTGACCACGCTCATCTTGGCCTGCAGGTCGATCTGCATCGCGGCCGCCTCGGCGGACAGCTGCATCGACGCGGCCAGCATCTCGTTGAGCGACAGCTCGCCTGCATGCAGGCTCAGGTACTCGGTGTTGTCGAGCACCTGGCGCATCTGCGTGTCGGCCGTCTCGACCAGCTTCGAGATCGCCGTGGTCTGCTGCGCGGGCGCGACCGGCGCGGCGGGCGTCGCGCCCGCCATCAGCGCCTGGAAACGCTCGGCGCTGGCGGCCGGTACGTCGGCCGCGGCGGCCGGGGTCGTTTCGCCCAGCGTGGTGTCGAGCGCGCGCGTGAGTTCGGTGACGGAAAGCGTGGGGTGCATACGGGCCTCCAGGGGCTTACATGCGCAGGAACTGCTGATGCGCGAACGCGGCCTGCAGGTCGAAGCCGGCCGTGGCGGGGGCGTCGGCCGCAGGCTCTTCGAGCGCCGCGACCGATTCCGGCAATTCCCAGACGCCCGTGCGCTGCGCATGTTCCTTCGCGAGCAGCACGTCGTTCTGGCGTTCGAGCGCGCGCACCAGCGCGATCGCCTGCGCCGGGCCGCCGGCCGCGAGCACCTCGTCGGCGGCGAGCCGCCACGCGGGATCGCGCTTGCCGTGCAGCGCGAGCGCCAGCAGCGCGCGGCCGTAGTTCGCGTTGGACGAGCCGTTGGCGATGTCGGCGAAGCAGCGCGCGGCGTCGTCCCAGTTGCCGATCGCGACGTGCAGCATGCCGTCGAACATGTCGGCGGCCGGCAGCTGCGGCGCGAGCACGCGCAGCGCGTCGATCAGGAGGCCGATGTCGTAGGGATCGGCGGCGGGGCCGTCGAGGGCGCCGCCGAGCGAGAGGTTGGCGGCGTCGATCAAGCCGTTCAGCGCAGCCTGATTGCAGCGCAGGTAAGTCGGCCGTACATCTTCCATGGTGGTGTGCTCCGCGTGGCGTTGAAGAAAGCGTGTTGGTGTGGAGCGCAAGGTAGCAGCGCCGCGCAGCCGGCCGGCGCGCGATGCGAAGCGCACGCGCCGGATGCGAAGCGGCGCGCGCGCTTCGCGCCGGACGGCGCGGCTTCGGGTCCGGGCAGGGGGCGCGCGGGCGGCGCGGCTAAGGTACGCGTCGTTACGACTCTCGACAGGAACGGACGGCGATGGCCGACGCAGAAGAGAAAACCGAAGCGCCTTCCGAGCAGAAACTGAAGAAGGCGCGCGAGAAAGGCCAGGTCGCGAAGAGCAAGGAGATCGCCGACGCGGTGACGCTCGCGGTCGTGATCGGCGTGCTGTCGACCGGCGAGGCGATGCTGGGCGGCGGGCTCGAACACCTGATGCGCACCGCGCTCGATTTCGTCGCGAGCGAGCGCTCGCCGCAGGCCGCGCTCGCGACGCTGTACGCGCTCGCCGGCGATGCCGTGTGGCTGACGCTGCCGTTCGCGGCCGGCGCGATCCTCGCGGGCATCGGCTCGCAGGCGCCGCAGGCGGGCTTCATGATCACGCTCGAACCGGTGATGCCGAAGCTCGATTCGATCAGCCCGATGGCCGGGCTGAAACGCATCTTCTCGCTCAAGGCGCTGCTGGAGCTGGCCAAGACCATCGTCAAGGCCGTGGTGCTGATGTGCGTGGTCTGGAAGGTGGTGGTCGGCCTGTTCCCGCTCGTCGCCGCGAGCATCTACGAGCCCGCGCCGCAGCTGTCGCGCGTGCTGTGGACACTGCTGATGAAGCTGCTCGGCGTGGTGCTGATGGTGATCGCGGTGCTGGCGGCCGCCGACTACAAGATCGCCAAGATCATGTTCATCCGCCAGAACCGGATGGGCAAGGAGGAGATGAAGCGCGAGATGAAGGAATCGGACGGCGATCCGCACACCAAGGGCGAGCGTCGCCGGCTCGCGCGCGAATTCGCGACCACGCCCGGCCCGCGCCAGCGGATGGGGCAGGCGAACGTGCTGGTCGTGAATCCGACCCACTACGCGGTCGCGCTGCGCTATGCGCCCGACGAACATCCGCTGCCGCGCGTGATCGCGAAGGCGCTCGAGGCCGGCGCGCTCGCGCTGCGCCGCGAAGCGCATGCGCTCGGCGTGCCGATCGTCGGCAATCCGCCCGTCGCGCGCGCGCTGTACCGCGTCGAATGCGACGACGCGATCCCCGACGCGCTGTTCGAGACCGTCGCCGCCATCCTGCGCTGGGTCGAGGCCGTCGCGGGCGCCCGCGACGCCGATCCGGCATCCGTTTCTCCTGATGCGAGGCCTGCATGATGCTCAAGACCCTCAAACTCCCCGGCGGCGGTGAAGTCGGCATCGCGGTGCTGGCGGCGGC
>NZ_JAAGNW010000225.1:0-539 GCF_010645215.1 Burkholderia multivorans
GATCGGGTGGGCGATGCTGTCGGCCGGGGGGTATCCGGTGACGCTGGGCGGGGGCGTGCAGTTGCCGGCGCTGGTTCCGGCCGATCCGGTGACGTTTGCGTGGCTCAGGGTCGCGCATCGGGTGTTGGCTTATCTGTTCTTTGCGACGTTCCTCGCGCATTTCGCGGCTGCGCTTTATCACGGGTTGATCCGGCGGGATGGGGTGCTGAGGGCGATGGTCGGGCGCGGGTGAGGGGGGCTGCGTTCCGTAGTGGGAGTGACGGTTGCTGAAGGTGGCCGTCGGGAACGCGCGGCGATGTCGGAAAGCCGACGTCGTCGCGCTCGCAACCGGGCATCACGCACCCGACGCCGGCACCCGGCAGTCAAGCCGGGCGCACCCACACCGGAACCCTCAGAGCGTCATGCTCATTTCATGCCACGCCATGCCGCCGTGCGTCGATGCGGAGGGCCGCTCGTAACGGAAGCCGAGCCGTTCATACAATGCGACATGGCGGTCCTTGCACATCAGGTGCAGCGTGCGCTTGCCCAGCGCCTTCATG
>NZ_JAAGNW010000225.1:549-2909 GCF_010645215.1 Burkholderia multivorans
CATGCGCTCGATGAACGCGCGCATCATGCGCGTGGCGTGGCCGCGCCCCTGATGACGCGGATCGATCGCCACCGACATGATCACGACATGCGGCGCGTCCGGATCATGCCCGACCAGCTCCTTGAACGCTTCGTCCGACATCACGACTTCATGCGCACAGCCGCAGTTGATGAAGCCGATGACCTGGCCGTCCTGCTCCATCACGAGAAAGCCGGCCGGATACTGACGGATTCGCATGGCGATCTTCTCGCGCGTGGCGGCTTCGTCGCCCTCGTAGGCGGATACCTCGATGGCATGGCACGACGCGAGATCGTGCGGGGAAACGGGACGGAAGCAAGGCTCGGACATACGGTTCGACTCGACGAAAAAGCAGCCCCGGACTGCGGGAAACACGGGTCTTGCATAGTACGCGCCGCGCGCCGGCCCTGCGCTGAAATTCGCTCAGCGGACCGTGTACGGCATGCATGCAGCGCGCATGTTCAACCGTTGCCTGCCAGCGCCGCACGCGTGTTGCGCGCGGCGTCACGCAGCGTGCGGGAGCTGCGATACGCGACGCTCAGCGCGGCGATCAGCGCCGCGCCGACATACAGCGAGCTGCGCGTCTGCGGATCGCGGCCGAGCATCAGGAACACGAAGCCGACGAAGCCGAGGCAGAGCCACGACGTAACGGGCGCGCCGGGCATCCGGAAGCTCGACACCGCGCCGCGCGCGGCCTGCAGGTGACGAAAGCGCAGATGGATCACGATGATCATCCCCCAGATCACGATCACCTCGAACGACAGCAGCGACATCAGCCAGCCGAACACCCGCTCGGGGATCGTGTAGTTGAGCGCCGCGCCCGCCATCATCCCGAGCACGGTCACGCTGACCGCGCGCGACGGCGCGCCGTTGGCGCTCAGTTTCGCGAACGTCGCGGGCGCGACGCCGCGCTCCGCGATGCCCGCGAGCATGCGCGCGCCGCTGAACACGACGCAGTTGCAGCTCGACAGCGCGGCGGTCACCACCACGAAGTTGATCACGCCCGCGGCCTGACGCAGGCCCAGCGCCTCGAAGGTCGTCACGAACGGGCTGCCGCGCGTGCCCAGCTCGTTCCACGGATACAGCGCCATGATCACGAACAGCGCGCCGACGTAGAAGATCAGGATTCGCCACAGCACCGAGTTGATCGCGCGCGGAATCACCTTGCGGGGCTCGCGCGCCTCGCCGGCGGTGAGGCCGATCATTTCGACGCCGGCGAACGAATACGCGACGATCGGCAGCGCGGCGATGAGCCCGGCCGCGCCGTGCGGGAACACGCCGCCGTGCCGCCACAGATTGGAGAACCCGACCGGCGCGCCGTGATGGCCGAAGCCGACGCACACGATCAGCAGGCCGCCCGCGATCATCAGCAGGATCGTCGCGATCTTGACGATCGCGAACCAGAATTCCAGCTCGCCGTAGGCCTTCACGTTGAGCAGGTTGAAGCCCGCGATCGCGGCGATCGACGCCACCACCCACAGCCACTGCGGCACGCCGGGGAACCAGAAGCCCATGTAGATGCCGACCGCGGTGGTTTCCGCCACGCCGACGCCGACCATGAACAGCCAGTAGTTCCAGCCGACCAGATAGCCGGCGTAGGGCCCGAGGTATTCGAATGCATACGCGCCGAACGAGCCCGCGACCGGCCGCTCGACCGCCATCTCGCCCAGCGCGCGCATGATCAGGAAGATCATCGCGCCGCCGATCAGGTACGCGAGCAGCGCACCGGGGCCGGCCGCCTTGATCGCCGACGCCGAGCCCAGGAACAGGCCGACGCCGATGGCCATGCCGAGGGCCATGAACGAGATCTGGCGCGAACCGAGGTCGCGCCGCATCGTGTGCTGCTGCATGTTGTCTCCAGTTTTATCGACTTCACGGCCGCCGATCGGGCGGTCCGTTGCAGGGGACGCCGGCCGCGCTGGCGGCGGCGTCCCGCGGGGTGCGCGGCGCCGGGTCAGCGGCCGTGCAGGAACCGTTCGACGGCGAACGGACGCGGATCGACGAAGGGCGGCGCGCCCGTCATCAGGTCTGCGAGCAGCCGGCCCGTGGCCGGGCCGAGCGTGAAACCGTGGTGAGCGTGGCCGAACGCGAACCAGAGATCGCGGTGGCGCGGGGCCGCGCCGATCACCGGCAGCATGTCCGGCGTGCACGGACGACAGCCGAGCCAGGGCGTGTCGTCGACGCGCGCGCCGAGCGGGAACAGCGCGCGCGCGATCGGCTCGACGGCGTTCAGCTGGACGGGCGTGGGCGGCGCGTCGCGGCTCGCCAGCTCGACGCCGGTGGTCAGGCGGATGCCGCGCGCCATGGGCGTGATCAGATAGCCGTGCTCGGCATCGAGGACC
>NZ_JAAGNW010000225.1:2919-5956 GCF_010645215.1 Burkholderia multivorans
CCGGGCGGTTCAGGCGCGCGCCCGCTTGCGGCGCGTAGTGCATGTGATAGCCGCGCTTGACCGCGAGCGGCAGCGCGTAGCCGAGCCGCCCGCACAGCAGGTCGGACCAGGGGCCGAGCGCGATCACGGCGCTGTGAGCCTCGATCGGCCCCACATCGGTGTGCACGCGCCAGCCGGATTCGAGCGTCAGCGCGTCGCCGCGCACGACGCGCCCGCCGAGTTGCTCGAAATAGCGCGCGTAGGCGGCGACGAGCGCCTGCGGATCGCTGATCGAACACGAATCGGCGTAGCGCAGCGCGCCGATCAGCGCGGGATCGAGCGAGGGTTCGGCGGCGCGCAGCGCGGCCGCGTCGAGCGTGTCGAAGCGCACGCCGTATTCGGTGCGCCAGCGTTCGGCGTCGCGGGTCTCGGCATCGCGCGCGCGGGCGCTGCGGAAGACCTTGAGCCAGCCGCCGTCGCGCAGCAGTTCGCCCGCGTTCGCCGCGTCGATCAGCGCGCGGTGCTCGCTCACGCAATGCGCGATCAGCGGCGCATAGGCGCGCGCGATCGCCGCGTGCCGGTCCGGCTGCGAATGACGCCAGTAGCGATACAGGAACGGCGCGAGAGCCGGCAGCGCGGCGGCGTGGTAGCGCACGTCGGGCGAGCCGTTCAGCGCGTATCGGAGCAGCGCGCCGAGGCCGCGCGGGAACGCATACGGATAGACCCCTTCGCGCTGGATCAGCCCGGCATTGCCGAACGAGGTTTCGCCGCCGGGCGCGCCGCGCTCGACGAGCGCGACGGACAGCCCGCGCTGTTGCAGATGCACGGCGACGGACACGCCGATCATGCCGCCGCCGAGGACGAGCGTATCGAATTTCATCGGGGGTTCCTGGTGGGCGTAAGGCTCAGGCGAGCGCGGTGACGGCGATCTCCACGTGGAGATCGGGCTTCATCAGCAGCGACTGCACGCAGGCGCGGGTCGGCGCGTGGCCGGCGGGCACCCAGGCGTCCCAGACCGCGTTGAACGCGTCGAAGTGCGCGGCGTCGCTGAGCCACACGTTGGCGGTGACGAGGCGGGTCCTGTCGACGCCCGCCGTCGCGAGCAGCGCGTCGATGCGCGCGAGTACCTCGGCGGCTTGCACCGCGAGCGGCGCGCCGGCGCTGTCGGGCACCTGGCCCGCGAGATGCACGATGCCGTTCGCGATGACGACCTGGCTCATGCGGGTGTTGGTCTGCAGACGCTGGATTTCACTGGACATGGTGGCGGTGACCTTCGAGACGCAGGCCGCAGCGGCGGGCGGGAGTGGAAAAATGCGGGCGGCCTCGCCGGACCGCGCGGGGCGGATGGCTCGCCGCGAAGCGCAGGCCGGCCGGGCGTTCGGAGGAAGCGGGCGCAGGCGGCGGGCCGCCCGATGCTAGAGTGATCATCCCGCCCCATCCGTGGCGATTTCGGTGAAAATTATCATATACGAGAAAATTAATTCCCGTATACGACAAAACCCGTATTCACGCGCAGTCCGCCGAGTAACCGCATGCCCCGATCGACCGATGCCTTTCCGCCTTCGCCCGCCGAGCCGACGCAGCTCGACCACCAGACCGTCGGCGCGCGCCTGCGCGATGCGCGCAAGGCGCGCGGCCTGACGCTTGCGGCGCTGTCCGAGCGCTCGGGCATTGCGGTCTCGACGATCTCGAAGGCCGAGCGGGGCGAGATCGCGCTGACCTACGACAAGTTCGCGGCGCTGACCCAGGCGCTTGCGCTCGATTTCGACGCGGTGTTCCGCCGCGCGGAGACGCCGCCGGGCGGCGCGCTCGCACCGTCGTTCACGGCGGCGGGCCGGCAGATGGTCTATGACACGCCGAACTATGCGTACGGGATGCTCGCGAACGACCTGATCGGCAAGCGCATGGTGCCGGTGCGCGCGCGGATCCACGCGCGCGCGCTGAGCGATTTTCCCGAGTACATCCGGCACGCGGGGGAGGAGTTCGTGTTCGTGTTGAGCGGCGAGCTGGAGCTGCGCTTCGAGACGGGCGCGGCGTTCCGGCTCGAGGCGGGCGATAGCCTGTATTTCGACAGCGGCGTCGGGCATGTGTACCTGAGCCTCGGAGACGAGGACGCGGAGGTGGTCGCGTGCTGCCTCGGGGACGCCGAAGCGCGGCCGCGCGACGCGATCTGAGTATGCGCGCGGCGAGGCCGGGCGGGGTGTCGAGAGAATTTCGCCGTGTCGCGACGGATTTTTCCGCCTGCGGCGTTTAATCCGCAACGGGGCCGCGTCGGCCCCCGCGTGGAGAAACCCGCATGTTGCTCCTTGTTACCCGTGTTGTGCCCGTCGCCGCGCCGGCTTGTCGCCGTGCGGCCGTCGTATATTGACGAGGCGCGCGCGGTCGCGTCGCGCCGAACCTTATGCCGGCCCTTGTCCTTTCGTTCGTGGAGTTCTCAGGTGAGCAGTCACCGCATCGCTGTGGTCCGGATGCGCGGCGGCCGTGCACGGAGCGTGCGCCGTTGAACGAACACGATCCCGACGCGGAACTGGTGGCGCGGGTCGGCGAGCGCGATCCGGCCGCCGTGCGCACGCTCGTCGCGCGCAAGCTGCCGCGCCTGCTCGCGCTCGCGACGCGCCTGCTCGGCGACCGGATGGAAGCCGAGGATGTTGCGCAGGAGGCGTTCGTGCGGGTCTGGAAGCAGGCGCCGGGCTGGCGCACCGGCGAGGCGAAGTTCGATACGTGGCTGCATCGCGTCGCGCTGAACCTGTGCTACGACCGGTTGCGCGGGCACCGCGAGGAGCCGGTCGAGGTTTTGCCCGAGACGCCCGATCCCAGTCCGACGCCCGATGCGCGGCTCGAATCCCGTGCGCGCGATGCGCGGGTGCGGGCCGCGCTGGCGGCGCTGCCGGCGCGGCAAAGGGAGGCGCTGGTGTTGAATTACTACCAGGAGCTGTCGAACCTGGAGGCCGCGGCGCTGATGGGGATCAGCGTCGACGCGTTGGAAAGCCTGCTTGCTCGCGCGCGGCGCGGCTTGCGCGCACAACTGGCCGGCAGCGGCCCCGAAGAGGACTTGCGA
>NZ_JAAGNW010000225.1:5966-9228 GCF_010645215.1 Burkholderia multivorans
ATCCGGCCCGCTGGCCGGCTGCCGGGCGCGATGATGCGCAGGTTTGGGCAAGCGCGCATCGTCGTGAGGCGGATGGGGTGCTTGAGGCGGCTTTGTCGCTCGATAGCTGGCTCGCGAGTGAGGTGGCGGTGCGGCCGGATGATGCGCTGTATCGGCGGATCGTGGCGGGTGCGCCGGTGCGGGGCGGGCGGGCAAGGCGGGGTGGGTTTGGGTGGCCGGGTGTCGCGCTGGCGGGGATCGGGCTTGTGGGTGGGGTGGCTTGTGCTTTTGTCGTGTCGTTCCTGTTGGTGACCGGGGCGACGCGTGGCGGGTATGACGCGCCGGAATCGTCGTATCTGGCGACAGGGTTCGGGCATGCCTCGGAATGGAGCGGCGAATGAACGACCGCTCGCTGAAATTCACCCTGCTCGGGTCGGTGATCGTCAATGCGTTCCTGTTGGGAGGGATCGCGGGGGCGGCTTATGCATGGTATGCGGGAGCGCATGGGAAGGCCGGGGCGCCGGCTCAGACGCATCCGTTGAGGTTCGCGGCGAATGGGTTGTCTGATACGCGTCAGGAGGCGTTCGCCGATGCGTTGAAGGATGCGCGGCACGATGGGAAGGCGTTTGCGCGCGCGGGGCATGATGGGCGGCAGGAGGTGTTGGGGTTGCTGGCCGCGCAGCAGTTGGATCGGGCTGCGCTCGATGCGGCGCTGGCTCGGACCAGGGAAGCGGATAGCGCGTTGCGTGCGCGGGTCGAGCAAGGGGTGGCGGATTTTGCGACGACGTTGACGCCGCAGGAACGGGCGAAGTTCGCGGAAGGCCTGCGCGAGAATGGGCAGTGGCGGTTGCCGGTGCCGAGGAAGCAGGGGGGGGCTGGGCAGTGAGGGGGGCTCGGTGGTGCGTGTGGAATCTTAATGAAAGCTTCTTTTCTTCATGAGAGGATGCTGGCGGTCTGGTGTGCAGCTTCGTTGTGTACGCATCGGGTTCCGCTCCATGGATTTCACGCCTGGTCTTTATTTCATTCAATCCGCCGCGGGAAATTGCCCGCTTCATCGGTGACGTCACGCTGGCGTCCGATACCGTCGGCGAGTCGCCGTGTTCCGTTCATCATTTCATGCGTCGTGGCGAGAGGTTCTTCGTCAGCATGCGCCTGCGTTTTATGCGCGTACCACTTATAGCGTGCTGAAAGAGGCGCGGGTGCTTGATTGGCTGGCTGGAAGGTTGAATGTGCCGGAGGTGGTGTGCGTGACGGCCGGCGCGGGCGGGGAGTGGATGATTACGCGCGGTGTGCCGGGGGAACCGGTTGCGGCACGGATTGAAGCGGGGCGGCCGGTGGTTGAGTTGTTTCGCGAGGCGCTGCAGGAGGTTGTTTCGGCTGTGTGAGTTGCGATTCTGCCATTCGCCGAATCGGCAGCGGGCTGGGAAAATTGGGAATATTTGGGAAAAACGGGAAAATTTGATATGATCTCGCTCGTGTACCCGAAATCCCGTTGGAGAGAGCCATGCTGGACTGGGATGACGAGATCAGGCTTTCGCCGCTCGAAGTGGAGCAGGCGAGGCGACTTGTCGTTGCGTCACTGGACGAGGCAATTGCACAGACCGAACTCCTGCTCGCGGAGGTGCAGCAGCTGAATGCGTCCCCCGAACGAGAACGGCTGATCGAAAGAATTCTCGCCCTCTACGTCGAGCAGTTGGCCATCAAGCGTGAGAGTCTGGCCCGGCTGGATCGCGTACTGCCGCGTACCGGGCACGTCGTGCCGGTACGCGCAGACATGTTGGCGACGATATTCAAGCGTATCGTGCAGATCGTTGGTCGTGGCTACAGGAACAGCTTCTACACGGCGAATGCGCATTTGCAGTCACTCGGCATGGGTGGCGCTCCACGAAGCGCACACGCTTTACGCGCCGCACGGACGCGTGGTCTCGACGTCGTGGCCAGCGTGCTTCGCCGGGAGGCGGCCAGCAGGCTGATTTCCCGTTGCGGGCAGCACGGTCGCCTGTCTCACGCGCGTCCCTTCCATAGCCGGAGTACTGCATCCCGGTCCCGCATGCTCGCGCCCGTCGGCGCACCCCCTGGATTGCTGAGCAGGAGTTGAAATGGAACTGGCAACCAAACGTGACCACGCAGATGTAAAGGCGGACCTGCGGGCTCTTGTGAACGGACAGTACGCGGGCGACGCCCATGCGCTGATCGAGCAGGTCGCGGCAGATCTTCTCGCTGGGATATCTGCACGTGCCGGAGCGAAGGCGGGCGCCGGAAAGATGGCCGACCTGACGAGCAAGGCCGCTCGTCTGGAGATTGCCACGCGGCTCGCCGCGTGGCTGATCCGGGATACGGGGCGCGGCGGCGAGGCTCGCGCGTCCTGTTTGCCAGTTGCCAGATGGAGTCCTGAGGAGGTAATCGAGCACACCGGTATGTCGAAGAGCACGCTCTACCGCGGTGACCACGTGCAGTTTTACAGCGTGGTGCCGCCTGGCAGGAAGAACGGCCGTGCGTATCCCGCATGGCAATTCACCGCCGACGTGTCCTCGCATCTGCCCCACCTGCTGGAGATTCTCCACAGCAATTCACGGATGCAGGTCAACACCTTCTTCATGTCCGAGCAGGAGTCGCTGGATGAACTGTCGCCTGCCGAAGTCCTCACGGGATTGCCGTTCGAGGACCGGCGGACCTTGGCGCCAGCGCAGGCCCGGATGCTGTCGCTCTCGAGCAGGGCACGGCTCGACAAGCTCGTCGCGCTGGCGCGGATGGAGGTGGCTGACCTGGATTGAGCGACAGACAATCCAATGTCAGAGCATGAACAATCGAAAGTGGAGCGGTTGCTGCCGGTAGACAAAAGAGTCCCGACCACGGCACAGATCCTGCAGGCCCTCCGAGGGCAGCGTTACAGCTACGAAGCCGATCGCGTTTTCGTGCGTGCCGCTACCAACCGGAAGTACGTCGCTACGGCGTCGCCGGTCAAGCCGGGCCGCTTCGGTCCGTCACCGGAAACGGCGGAGGTTGATGGGCAGCTTCCGTTCACCTGGTTGTATCTGGGGATGGACAGCCTCGTGGCGGCGTGGGAAGGCCGCCTGGTGCTGAACAATCGCGGTCCGGGAACCGGCTTCCATATCACGCGCCGGGCGGAAGAGGAGGGCTTGCTCGCGTATATCAGGTTTGCGCGGCCGCTCTTGCTATGGAGCCTCGGCGAGGACCATAGCAGCCGGCTCGGCTTTCATGATCTGGTCTCCGGAGGGGACTATGCCGCCTGTCAGCTGTTCGGCGAGCGGCTCCGTGAGGC
>NZ_JAAGNW010000226.1:0-1069 GCF_010645215.1 Burkholderia multivorans
CGCGACACGCTCGGCTTGCCGGCCGACACGGCCTGGATCGAGGTCGACGGTCCGTTCCGCGCGGCGCAACTGACGGTGAAGGTGGCCGCGCACGTCTCGACGCGCTGGCGCGACCGCGAGCGTTCGCTGGAGCCGATCGTCGCGCTGATCGCCGAGCAATATGCGGCGCGGCCGGGCAACTATCTCGGCTTCCTGAGCAGCTTCGACTACCTGCAGCAGGTGGTCGGCCTGCTGCGCGAGCGGCATCCGGCGCTGCCCGTCTGGGCGCAGGCGCCCGGCATGGACGAGCCGGCGCGCGACGCGTTTCTCGCGCGCTTCCAGGCGGACGGGCGGGGCATCGGTTTCGCGGTGCTGGGCGGCGCATTCGGCGAGGGCCTCGATCTCGTCGGCGACAAGCTGATCGGCGCCTTCATCGCCACCCTCGGGCTGCCGCAGATGAACGACGTCAACGAGGCGATGCGGCGCGCGCTCGACGCCCGCTTCGGCAACGGCTACGACTACCTGTACCTGTTCCCGGGGCTGCAAAAGGTCGTGCAGGCCGCGGGCCGGGTCATCCGCACCGAGCAGGACGAGGGCGTGGTTCACCTGATCGACGACCGCTACCGGACGCGCGCGGTGCGCGACCTGCTGCCCCGGTGGTGGCACGTGAGCTGAGCCGGCCCGGCTGCTGCGCACGAATCGACGTCATCTGCTGCTGTTCTCGCCGCGCGCGCCGGGCGAACATCGGTCATGGACAAACCGTCCCGGAAAACGGGGCGAGGAGCGGATCATGAACCTACTCAAAATGCTTCGGATGGTGTTCTGGAGCTTCTTCGGCGTGCGCAAGGGCGCGTCGCACCGCGCCGACCTGGCGGCGGTGAAACTGCCGTGGCTGTCGATCGCGATCGTGGTATTCGTGACGACGTTCGGCGCGATCCTGTTCTCGCTCGCGAAACTCGCGGTCGCCGTCGCGCAGTGATCGGCGCTGCGCCGCCGGCGCTCAGGCCTCGGTCGGCTGCCGCCGCACGGCCGGATCCGCGAGCAGGCCGCCGAGCGCGCGCAGCGCGGCGTCGGTCGCATCGCTCCACGG
>NZ_JAAGNW010000226.1:1079-3878 GCF_010645215.1 Burkholderia multivorans
CCGAACGCGTGCGATGCCGAGAAGATCGGCCCCGGCGCGAGCCCGACGCCGCGTTCGAGCGCGAGCCGGTGCAACGCCATCGCGTCGACCTCGCCCGGCAGTTCCAGCCACAGGAAGTAGCCGCCCGCCGGACGGGTCCAGCGCACGTCGGCGGGCAGCCAGCGCGCGAGCGCGTCGCCCATCTGCGCGAGCTGGGCCTGGAGCGCCGCGCGCAGCTTGCGCAGATGGCGGTCGTAGCCGCCGTATTCGAGGTAGTCCGCGAGGCCCGCCTGCGCGGGCACGCTGGCCGACAGCGTGGTCATCAGCTTGAGACGCCGCACGCGCGCGGCGAAGCGGCCCGCCGCGGCCCAGCCGATCCGGTAGCCGGGCGCGAGCGTCTTCGAGAACGAGCTGCAATGCATCACGAGCCCGTGGCGGTCGAACGCGCGCGCGGGCAGCGGATAGCCCGCGTCGAAATGCAGCTCGCCGTACACATCGTCCTCGATCAGCGGCACCTGATGGCGCGCGAGCAGCGCGACGAGCGCCTGCTTGCGGTCGAGCGACAGCGTCGCGCCGGTCGGATTCTGGAAATTCGTCATGAACCAGCACGCGCGGATCGGATGCCGTTCCAGCGCGGCGGCCAGCGCATCCAGGTCGAGGCCCTGCGCCGGATCGACGGGAATCTCGACGACCCGCAGGTCGAGCCGTTCCGCCGCCTGGAGCGCCGCGTAGAAGCCGGGCGCTTCGACCGCGATCACGTCGCCCGGCCGCGTGACCGCCATCAGGCACAGGTTGAGCGCATCGAGCGCGCCGCCGGTGACGACGATCTCGTCGAGCGGCTGCGCGACGCCCATCCCGACATAGCGCAGCGCGATCTGCCGGCGCAGGGCGTCGTTGCCGGGCGGCAGATCGGCCACCGTGCTCCACGGGTCGACGCGCCGCGCGGCCTGCGCGAGCGAGCGCGCGAGGCGCGGCAGCGGGAACAGCAGCGGCGACGGGAAGGCGGAGCCGAGCGGCGCGAGGTCGGGACGCTTCGCGGCGTCGAGCACCGAGAAGACGAGTTCGCTGATGTCGACGCGGCTCGCCTCCGCTTCGGGCGAAGCGGCCGAATCGGCATCGGCCGCCCCGACGTCGGGCACTCGCGCGCCGGGCGCGACGAAGTAGCCGGACCGCTCGCGCGCGCGGATCAAGCCCCATTCCTCCAGCAGGTAGTACGCGCGAAACACCGTCGACTGGCTCACGCCGTGCTGCGCGACGATCTGGCGCAGCGACGGCAGCCGCGCGCCGACCGGCAGGTTGCCCGAGCGGATCTCGGCCGCGAGCGCGCGGGCGAGCGCCTCGTAGCGCCTCGTCGGGGCGACGGGCGGGTTCATCGATCCCACTCCGGCGTGCCGCCGAAGCGTTCCGCGAGGAAATCGATCAGCGCCCGGGTTGCCGACGGCAGTTGCCGGCGCGACGCGTAGACCGCGTAGATGTCGAGATCGGGGGGCGCATGGCCGGGCAGCACGGCGACGAGGGCGCCGGTACGCAGATATTCGTTGGCCGCGAAGGTCGGCAGCAGGGCGACGCCGCCGCCTGCCCGCGCCGCGCGCAGCAGCACCGACGATTCGTTCGTGCTGAAGTTGCCCTGCACGGGCACGGCGAGCGGCTCGCCGTCGCGGCCCAGGTGCCAGACGCTCTGGCCGAAGTAGGCATAGGTCAGGCAGTTGTGGCGCGCGAGATCGCGCGGTTCGGCCGGCGTGCCGCGCGCCTGAAGGTAGGCGGGCGCGGCGCACAGCACCGAGCGGCACACGCCGAGCTTGCGGGCGATCAGGCCCGGATCGGGCGTGCGGGTGATGCGGATCGCGAGGTCGATCCGCTCCTCGACCAGGTCGACGGTGCGGTCGACCACTTGAAGGTCGACCGATACCGCGGGATAGAGGCCGAGGAAATCGAGCAGGGCGTCGGACAGATGGGTCTGCGCGAAGATCGCGCTCGCGGTGAGACGCAATTGGCCGCGCGGCGCGCCGCCGTCGTCCGCCGCGAGCGATTCGATCTGGCCCGCGATCCCGAGCATGTCGCGGCACAGCGGCAACATCTGGGTGCCTGCCGTCGTCAGCGTCAGGCGGCGGGTGGTGCGGTGCAGCAGGCGTGCGCCCGACCATTGCTCCATCAGCGCGACATAGCGCGACGCCATCGCGCGCGACATGTCGAGATGCAGGGCGGCGGCCGAGACGCTGCCGCGCTCCGCTGTCTCCACGAACACCCGCATTGCGGTGAATCGATCCATATTCGCTCAATCCATGCAACAAATCGTCAATCGGCGCATTGTATTTGATTGAATGGAGATCGAATAGACTGGCATCCACGCTACTTTTACGCTGGATGAGCCATGACGAACGACCTGAAACTGCAGTATTTCTTCGATCCCCTGTGCGGCTGGTGCTATGCGGCCGCGCCTGCGCTCGCGGGATTGGCCGAAGCCTATCCGGACGCGCTGGAACTGATGCCGTCGGGGCTGTTCGCGGACGAGGGCGCGCGGGATCTGACGCGCGACCTGGCGGACTACGCGTGGCGCAACGACCAGCGGATCGAGCAGCTGACCGGCCAGCGCTTCACCGAAGCCTATCGCCGCGACGTGCTGCTGGGTGACGGCCTCCACTTCGATTCCGGCCCGGCGACACGCGCGCTGACCGCGCTGCGCGAGCTGGATCCCGGCCTGGAGCATGCGCTGCTCGCAGCGATCCAGCTGGCGCGCTATGTCGACGGGCTCGACACTGCGCGGGCCGAGGTGCTGGGGCAGATTGCGGCGCGCGTGGCGGCGGCCGCGCAGCACCCGCC
>NZ_JAAGNW010000226.1:3888-4311 GCF_010645215.1 Burkholderia multivorans
CGATGAGGATCCGGCGCTCGCGGCGGCGACGGCTGCGCGCATGAACGACACGCGGCGGATGATGCAGGGCTTGAGGGTGTCGGGCGTGCCGCAACTGTTGGTGACGCGCGGCGGGCGCAGCCAGCTGCTGCACGGCGAACCGCTGTATCGCGGTCCGCAAGCCTTGCTCGCGTTGATCGAGCAGGGCGGGCGCGAGGGCTGAACGGCCCGCCTGCGCCGGCGTCAGGCCGGCGCGCGCGCCTTCATTTGGCGGACAGCACCGTGTCGAGCCGATTGCGCGTTGCGGCGGGCGCGGCCTGCCGCCACCAGCGCTCGCCCGTATGCGGTGCGGTGAGATCGAGCCGCTCGCCCATGCGCGGCGTCGCGACCGGGATGCCTTGTTCGGCCGCGAGCAGCGAGACCCGCTCGAACGGTTCCTCCCAG
>NZ_JAAGNW010000226.1:4321-7247 GCF_010645215.1 Burkholderia multivorans
CGCGAGATCGAAGGTGCCGTTGTGCACCGGCACGAGCCAGCCGCCGCGCAGGTCGCGGTGCGCCGCGACCGTATGTTCCGGCTGCATGTGCACGTACGGCCACTGTGCGTCGTACGCGCCGGTTTCGAGCAGGGTCACGTCGAACGGGCCGAGGCGCTCGCCGATCGTGCGGAACCCGTCGAAGTAGCCGGTATCGCCGCTGAAGAACATCCGCAGGTCGTCGTCGGCGATCACCCAGGAGGCCCACAGCGTGCGGTTGCCGTCGAACAGGCCGCGCCCCGAGAAATGCTGTGCGGGCGTGGCGGTGAAGCGCAGGCCGCCGAATTCGGTGCTGTCCCACCAGTCGAGCTGGCGCACCTTCGCGGCCGGCACGCCCCACCCGATCAGCCGGTCGCCGACGCCGAGCGGCGCGATGAAGACCTCCGCGCGGGCCGCGAGCTTCACGACGGTGGCGCGATCGAGGTGATCGTAGTGGTCGTGCGACAGCAGCACGCCGCGGATCGGCGGCAGCGCGTCGAGCGCGATCGGCGGCGCATGGAAACGCTTCGGGCCGAACCAGCGGAACGGCGACGCGCGTTCGGCGAACACCGGATCCGTCAGCCAGTAGCCGCCGCGCAGTTTCAGCAACAGCGTCGAGTGGCCGAGGCGGTAGAGCGAGCGGTCGGGCGCGGCGTCGAGCTGCGCGGCCGTGAGCGGTTCGACGGGTAGCGCGCGCGACGGCGTCGTGCCGGACGGCTTGTTGAACAGGAAATTCCACAGGATGCCGAGCGTCTTCGACGCGCCGTCGACCGGCTTGGGCTTCGGGTTGCGGAAGTGCGCGCCATCGTGCTGCGGTGAGCCCGAATGGTCGGCGAGCGGAGAACGGAACAGGGCGGACAGGCGGGCAATCACGGGCGACACTCCCAGGGATGGAACAGGCGGATGGCCGCCTCACGGGCGGCCATCGACACGAATTACACTGAGCAGTGTAGTTTTTGATATCTCAAAAGTAAACTGCCGAGTGTAAAATTGTGCAATGTCCGATCTTCAACCTTCCCGCCTGACCGATCGCAAGCGCGCCGCCATCATCGAGGCCGCGATCGACGAATTTCTCGCCGCCGGCTACGACACCGCGAGCATGGACCGGATCGCGGCGCGCGCGGGCGCGTCCAAGCGCACCGTGTACAACCATTTCCCGAGCAAGGATGCGTTGTTCGCGGAGATCCTGCAGCGCCTGTGGGAAGCGACCTGCGCGGGCGAGACGCTGCCGTACCGGGCCGACCGCCCGTTGCGCGAGCAATTGCTGGAACTGCTCGCGCAGAAGTTCGTGCTGTTGAACGACGCGGCGTTCATGTCGCTCGCACGGGTGGCGATCGCGGCGGGGATGCATTCGCCGGAGCGGGTCCAGGCCATGATCGCGCGGCTCGGCGAGCGCGAGGCGGGGCTGACCGAATGGATCCGCGCGGCCGCCGCGGACGGCCGGCTGAAGACGCCGGATCCGGTCTTCGCCGCGCATCAGCTTGAGGGGCTGGTGAAAGGATTCGCCTTCTGGCCGCAGATCGCGCTCGGCCAGCCGCCGCTTGCGGCAGACCGGCAGCGCACGGTGGCCGAGTCCGCCGTCGACATGTTCCTCGCGCATTACGGCTGATACCGGCTTGCGCGCCGGCGCGGGCCGGGACTTGCCGCGCTTGTTTAAATCCGCGATTCCCGCCTGGTCGGCTTGATAATTCCGCCCATTCACGGTTTTACGCAATTTGAATATCCGATCGTGAATCAGTCGGTATAGATCACACGAAACTGTGATTTAATTCCGCCCAAACAGGAATTGAACGGCGGCGCGCGGGCACAACCCTGCGGGCCGCGCCGTTCCGCTCGGGGAGAGGGCCTCCGGCGAGCACGCGGTATCTGACTTACACGTGGTGAACGAACCAGTGGATCGCGTATGAACATGACAGAACTGGTTCAGGCCATTCGCGGCGGCCTGATCCAGCAGGACCGGCTTTTGAAAGCCGATATTCCCGCCTTGCCGGCCAATTCGCTGGTGCCGAGGCGGGTCATCACGTCTTCGGTGCTCGGGCGCGATTTCGGCGTGACGCTCGACATGGTGTCGACGGCGGGCGACATCGAGCTGAAGACCCTGATCGCACAGCCGATGACGCTGTGGATCCGCCAGTCCGACCGCACCTATCTGCCGATCAACGGCTACGTCCATACCGCGCGCCGGCTCGGCGCCGACGGCAGCCTGACCACCTACCAGTTGAGTTTCGCGTCGTGGCTGCACTTCCTGCGGTTTCGCAGCGACATGCGGCTGTGGCAGGACCGCAGCGTCGACCAGATCGTCACCGACATCTTCAACGCGCATCCGCAGGCGAACGGGCATTTCCAGTTCGCGCTGTCGCGCGCGCTGCCGTCGCGCTCGTATTGCCGGCAAAGCGAATCCGACTGGCATTTCGTGCACCGGCTGCTCGAATCCGAAGGCCTGTTCGGCTTCTGGCGCCAGGCGAAGGACGGCAAGTCGCACAGCTACGTGATCACCGACAACCTGTTCGCGCTCGACACCATGGCGCCCGAGGTCGTGCCGTTCAGCCGCTCGGGCGCGGCGGGCGAAGCCGACGCGTTCACGCAGTGGTCCGGCTCGCGCACCTTGCGCAGCGCCGCCCATGCGACCCGCACGTTCGACTACAAGGATCCGTCGACGCCCTCGAATCCGAAGGGCACGAGCCTGCCCACGCGCGACAACCAGGGTGCGCTGCCCGACCAGATGGAGGTCTATACCTACACGGGCGCCTACACCTACGCCGACCAGGATCGCGGCGATCACCTGAGCAAGATCCAGCTCGAAATCTGGGAATCCGAAGCCAAGCGCTTTCATGGCGCGGGCGGCGTGTACGGGATCGACGCGGGCCGGCACTTCACGCTGCGCGGCCATCCCGAGCACGATCGCGAC
>NZ_JAAGNW010000226.1:7257-9078 GCF_010645215.1 Burkholderia multivorans
GAGAACAACCTGCCGCTGTCCGACCAGGAGGCCGATTTCCCGCACAGCCTCAAGGCGCGGATCGCCGAGGCGCGCGCCATGCAGGCGGACGCGGGCACGGGCGCGATGACGCACGCGGACGGCAGCGAAGGCTTCTTCCTCGCGGAGGTCGAGGCGCAGCGCGTGAGCGTGCCGTATCGCAGCCCGCTCGAACACGCGAAGCCCGAGATGCACCTGGAGACGGCGATCGTCGTCGGCCCCCAGGGCGAAGAGGTGTACACCGACACGCTGAACCGGATCAAGGTCCAGTTCGTCTGGGACCGGCTGAACCCGGGCGACGAGCGCGCCTCGTGCTGGGTGCGCGTCGCGCATGCGGACAGCGGCGATGGTTATGGCAGCGTGCACGTGCCGCGCATCGGCGAGGAAGTGATCGTCGGGCACGTCGGCGGCGACTGCGACCGGCCGATCGTCCTGCACCGCGTGTACAACGGCGCGGTCACGCCGCAATGGCACAGCAACGGCATCCTGTCCGGCCAGCGCTCGAAGGAATACGCGGGCAGCGGCTTCAACCAGCTCGTGATGGACGACGCGACGGGACAGAACCGCGTGCAGCTGATGAGCAGCAGCGCGAACAGCCTGCTGCACCTCGGCTACCTGATCGACCAGAACGGCAATGCGCGCGGCAGCTACCTCGGCAGCGGCTTCGACCTGCGCACCGATGCGTACGGCGCGGTGCGCGCGAGCCAGGGCCTGTATGTCACGACGTACCCGAAAAGCGCGACCAGCCAGCCGCTCGACGCCGGCGAGGCACGGCAGCAGCTCGACAGCGCGCGCAGCGTGGTGGATGCGCTGTCGACCGTGAGCGAACAGCACCGGGCGGCGAACCTCAAGGACGCCTACGACACGCTCGGCGCGTTCAGCGACGCGACCCGCAACCCCGTCACGGGTGCGGCGGGCGGCGGCCGCACCGCGGGCGGCGGCACCGGCGAGGCGAATGCGTTCCAGGAACCCGTGATGCTGTTCGGCAGCCCGTCGGGCATCGGCCTGTCGACGCAGCAATCGGTGCATCTGGCGGCCGATGCGCAGATCAACATCGTCAGCGGACAAAGCACCCACGTGGCGACCGGCAAGTCGCTGCTCGCGAGTGTCGGCGAGCAGTTGAGCCTGTTCGTGCAGAACGCGGGCATGAAGCTGTTTGCCGCGAAGGGCAAGGTGCAGATCCAGGCGCAGTCGGACAACCTGGAGCTGACCGCGCAGAAGACCGTCAAGGTGCTGTCCGCGACCGAACGGATCGAGGTCGCGGCGGACCAGGGCATCCTGCTCACGAGCGGCGGCGCGTACATCCGGATCGCCGGCGGCGACATCCTGATCCACGCGCCGGGGAAGATCGACATCAAGGGCGCCACCCACGCCCACGACGGGCCGACGAGCGCGGGCTACCCGCTGCCGGCCGCGCGCCCGGACCAGCCGGGCCAGCTCGAATTGAAGCACCAGTATGCGAACGGCGAGCCGCTCAAGGGCGCGTCGTTCTCGGTGCTCGACGCGAACGGCGCGGTGCTGCGCAAGGGCGCGCTCGACGATACGGGCCACACGATCGTCAGCGGGCTGCCGGCGGGCATGGCGCAGGTTCAGTTCGGCGAGGATCCGCGCAACCAGTACGACCGGGCCAGCGTGTTCAAGACCGCGCCGTGGCCGGCGCAGCCGAGTGCGGGCGGCGATGTCGCAGGAACCGCGCTGTCGCGGCTGGGCGGTTTGTTGCCGGGTGGCGCGGGTCAGCTGGCGGGCGCTGCGACCCAGGCGGCGCAAGGCGGGCTCGGGCAGGCGCTGGGCGGACAGGCGATG
>NZ_JAAGNW010000227.1 GCF_010645215.1 Burkholderia multivorans
GTCGCGAGCCGCGATGCGGTCAACGTCGGGCAACTGAACGGCGCGATCTCGCCGCTTCAGTCGTCGCTGTCGTCCGCCGCTGCGAACATCACCAATCTGCAGGGCAACGTGAGCAGCCTGAGTACGTCGCTCGGGACCGTGAACCAGAACGTCACGAACCTGAGTACGGGCTTGGCCGGCACGCAGGCGGACGTGTCGAGCCTGCAGGCGGCCGACAAGCGCAACGTGAAGTACGACGGCCCCGCAGGCTTCGAATCGGTCACGCTGGCCGGCCCGAACGGCACCCGGCTGACCAACGTGAAGGCGGCGGAGCTGTCGGCGACCAGCATGGACGCGGTGAACGGCAGCCAGCTGTTCGCGACCAATCAGGCGGTGGCGAAGCAAGGCGATTCGCTCACGCAGATCGGCGCGCAGGTCACGCAGAACACGGGCGACATCAAGAACCTCGGCGCCCAGGTCACGCAGAACACGACGAATCTCGGCGCGCTGCAACAGGATGCGCTGCAATGGTCGGCGTCGGCGGGAGCGTATGACGCGTCGCACGGCAGCGGCGGCGCGCAGAAGATCACGAACGTGGCGGCCGGCGACGTCTCGTCGACGAGCACGGACGCGATCAACGGCGCGCAGCTGAAGAACGTGCAGGATCAGATCAACACGCAGATCGGCGGCGCGACGAAGAACGCAGTCGTCTACGACACCGATGCGAACGGCAACCGCACGAACACGGTCACGCTCGCGGGCGGCGCGAATGGCCCGGTGACGCTCAAGAACGTGGCGCAGGGCGCGCTCGATGCGAACAGCACCGATGCGGTCAACGGCTCGCAACTGTTCACGACCAACCAGAACGTCGCGGCGCAAACCTCGCGGGTCGACAGCCTGACGACGAACGTATCGACGCTGACCAGCAACCTGTCGACGACGAATGCGAACGTGGCGAGCCTGCAGGACGCGGACAAGCTGAACGTCAAGTACGACGGCAGCGACAAGAGCGCCGTCACGTTCGGCGGCGCAGGACAGGCGAGCGTCAAGCTGTCGAATGTCGCGGACGGCGTCGCGAACAACGATGCGGTCAACGTCGGCCAGCTGTCGAAGGCGACCGGCAATCTGCAGCAGCAGATCAGCACGCAGGGCGATTCGATCACGTCGATCGATCAGCGCGTCACGACGAACACCGCCGGCATTGCGGCGCTCAAGCAGGACGCGCTGCAATGGAATCCGGCGCTCGGCGCGTACGACGCGAGCCACGGCAGCGCGGCGCCGCAGAAGATCTCGAACCTCGCGCAAGGCGTCAAGGGCACGGATGCGGTCAACGTCGATCAGTTGAATTCGGCGGTGAAGAGCGGCGTCGGCGAACTCGATGCGCTCGCGGTGAAGTACGACGATGCGAGCAAGCGCCAGGTGTCGTTCGGTGCGGGCAACGGCGGCGTGCCGGTGCGCGTGACGAACGTGGCGGAAGGCGGTGTGCAGGCCGGCAGCACCGATGCGGTGAACGGCGCGCAGCTGCGCTACGCGACGGACAGCGCGGCGGCAGCGCTCGGCGGCGGCGCGACGGCGAACACGAACGGCTCGATCACGGCGCCGCAGTACGCCATCGGCGGCAACACGTTCAACAATGTCGGCGATGCGCTCGGCAATCTCGACGGCCGCGTGACGAGCAACGCGACCACGCTCGACCAGCACGAGACGCGGATCGGCAACGCGGAAACGAACCTCGCCAACCACACGACGGCCATCGCGGGCCTGCAGAAGGACGCGTTGCAGTTCGACCCGAGCCTCGGCGCCTACAACGCGGCACGCGGCGGCGTCGCCACGAAGATCGCCAACATGGCGGACGGCAGTATCGCAGCCGGCAGCCAGGACGCGGTGAACGGTGGCCAGTTGTTCGGCGTGAAGTCCGACCTCGAGCAGCAGATCACGAACGTGTCGAATCAGGCCGGCGAAGCCGTGAAGCACGTCGTGAAATACGACGTGGACGCGAAGGGCAACCGCCTGAACTCGGTGTCGCTCGCAGGCGGCGATACGGCGTCGCCGGTCGTGCTGAAGAACGTCTCGGCAGGGGTGGACGATACCGACGCGGTGAACGTGAAGCAACTGAAGAGCGTGCAGTCGAGCCTCAACCAGCTCGGCGCGCTGGCGGTGACCTACGACGACAGCTCGAAGAGCGTGATCACGCTCGGCGGCGGCGCGGGCGGCACGAAGCTCACGAACGTCCAGGCCGGCACGCTCAGCGCGACCAGCACGGACGCCGTGAACGGTTCGCAGCTGCATGCGACGAACCAGCAGGTCGCGCAGAACACGACCGACATCACGAGCCTGCAGCAGAACGTCAGCAACGTGACCAACGGCAAGGCGGGCCTGGTGCAGCAACAGGACCCGAACGGCCAGATCACGGTCGGTGCGGGCACGGGCGGCGCCTCGGTGAATTTCGGCAACGGGATCGGCGCGGATCGCGTGTTGACGGGCGTCGCGTCGGGCGTCAACAACAACGATGCGGTGAATGTCGGCCAGCTCACGAATGCGCTCAAGGGGATGTCGGCGGACCAGGCGGTGAAGGCGGCCGCCACCGATGCGAACACGGGCTGGATCGCGCGGGCGGATTCGGGTGCGTTCGGTTCGTCGTCGACGGCGAGCGGCCGGAACTCGGTCGCGGTCGGCCAGGGCTCGGTCGCGGATCGCGACAACTCGTTCGCGGTGGGCGCGAAGGGCAGCGAACGCCAGGTGACGAACGTCGCGGCCGGTACGGCGCCGACCGATGCCGTGAACGTGCAGCAGCTGAACGACAACGTCGCGGCCTCGTCGACGGCGTCGCGCAGCTACACCGATCAACGCGTCGGGCAGATGTACAACGACCTGAACACCGTGAAGAAGGACATGTTCGGCGGCGTCGCGTCGGCGATGGCGGTGGCCGGTCTGCCTCAGCCGACCGCGCCGGGGCGTTCGAGGGTGTCGGCGGCGACGTCGACCTATCGCGGCCAGCAAGGCTTCGCGGCGGGTTACGCGTACGTGACGCAGAACGACAAGTGGGTCGTCAAGGCGTCCGTCACGGGTAATACCCGTTCGGACATCGGTGCGGTGGTCGGCGCGGGTTATCAGTTCTGATGGATCTGGCGGCGTTAGCAACGCGGCGGGTCAGCCCGCCGTGTCAGAACGTGCGCTTCTTCAGCGTGTAGGCGGACAGCGCGTACTGCGTATTGGTCTTCGGATCGAAGCTGCCGCCCTGCAGGATGCCGTCGTTGGACTGGGACCACGACTTCCCGGCGTTCGTGCTGTACAGGGTGTAATCACGCGGCGCGCCGTCGTCCTTCGACTCGGTTGCATTGACAACGAGTACGTCGCGCACGCCGACGTTCAGGCTGTCGAGGCTGAAGCGGGCCGCGAAGGTGTGAACCTCGCGCAGCGACGTGGGTTGCTGGTTGGTCCAGGCGAACAGACGTCCCAGCGGCGGCGTCTTGGCGTGGTCGTCGTCCGGTGCGCCGTCGCGGGCCAGCGTGTACACCGCATAGCGTTCGGTGGCATCGGGCGCCGAACGCAGATCGACGACGGTCTGACCGGGCAGGATGGCATCCGGCTCGAAGGCGGTCCGGTCCCAGCGAAGCTGATACACCACGCTGGCATGGCGGACCTCGCCCAGTTCGGGCACGTAGTAGGCGACGCGCAGCACGCCGTCCGGCGCGAGGTCGACGCCGTCGAACGTCGCGCGGGCCTGCCCGTGGCCCGCGAGCGGCGGATTCGGGATCTCTTGCCAGGACTGGCCGCCGTCGCGTGTTCGCCATACGCTCGGACCCCAGCCGATCGCGTAGCCGCGCTGCGGATCGAGAAACAGCAGTTGTCCGATGTTGGCGTGCTGCGGCCAGTCGAGCTGCGTCCAGCTCTTGCCGCCATCCTGCGAGCGCCACAGCTTCGTCGTCTGCGGCGACAAGCCGTCCGCCGGAATCGGCGACGTGTAGTCCATCCAGCCGGTGCTCACGTAGAGGCTGTTCCAGTCCGGCGAATGCCACCATGCGCCGGTTTGCCCCGACTGCGAGAAGGCGCGGGTCAGCGGACCGTTGATCGACCCTCGCATGAAGTTCACCGTCCAGCGGTTCATGCGCTGATTCGAATCGCTCATCCACGCTTCGGTCGGTTCTGCGACGTCCGGATTGGCGGCCTCGTTGGCGGGTTTGAACGTGATCGCGGGGCCGGCGATCTTCAGCGTGATCGCCTGGTCGCCCCGGATCACGAAATTGCCCGCGCCATAGGGCTTGTCGCCCTGGGTGAAACGCGTGGAAATAGTTTCCCAGCCGCTCGTCATTTTTTCATATCCGTAGGTCGCGGCGGCCGCTGCCAGCAGCACGCCGCAGATGAGTTTCCAGCGCATGTCCGTCGTGAGCTTCAGTTGAATTTGAAGGAAAGCAGCCGCTGGATTGTATAGCTAACCTTGTCCACGCCTTGCCCGACCGCGTCGGCTGCCTCGCCCGCGCGGGTCTTGCCGACATGCCATCCGCTGTTGAACGCCTGTCCCCAGGTGCGCCCGTCTCCCCATTCCTGCATGTTGGGCTGCATCGCGATGCGTCCCATGTCGACCGGCCCCAGATCGGCCAGTCCGCCGTCCAGGTAAGCGAGCGGGTGGGTCTTGAAGGCGAAGGTCTTGAAGGTCTCCTCATCCAGTTCGAGCTCAAACTGCCGGACTTTCATCGAGAAGCTGCCGTTGCCCGGCTTCTGGCTGGCCTGCTGAATTTGATTGCCGCGCATGTTCTGGTTCAGCCCGTCCTCGAGGTTCGCCTGGAGATAGAAACGAGCCTGCCGCAGCCACTCTTTCCCGGCGGGACTGAGCTTGGGCAACAGCAGCGTGCCGTAGGTCGAGCAGTAGTAGTAGCCGTAGCTGACGTAGTAGCTCGGCGGCTTATGGTCGCAGCCGATATGGCGCATCATGAAGTTGCCGTGCCGCGACCAGTCCGTGTCCGGACTGTCGATCTTGACGAGCGATTCGCGGCGATGCAGGAGTTCCTGAAAGGCCTTCTTGTCCTTCGCGGGTTCCCAGAATGCCGCCCAGCTCCTGACCGCTTCCCACGTACTGGACTTGCTGACCTTGTTGACGGTCTCCCAGTATTCACCGTGCAGCGGGTGGTAGTAGTACGGACACGTGCCCAGCATCGACTTCGCGGCGGGCGTGACGATCTTGTTGCATACCGTGACCGGCACCTTCGGTCGCGTGGTGTATCCGCTGGGCGTGAGAAGAGACGACCCAGTGCCCAACACATTGTTCTGTTGCCCGTCGGCCATGTTCAGCTCTCTAGAAATTGAATCTCGACATCCTTGGGGACGTGGCTTTGCGCGAGGCCGGTTTCACCCAGTGCGTTGGTCTTGCCTTCCATCAGCACGTTGCCGCCGGACAGCATCTTGAAGCGGACATTCGCCGCGGGGATGTCCGTGCCTGCCCAATGCGCGATGAACGCCTGGTCGTAGCTGTTGCTGCTGCCCGGAAGCGGCGGGATGGAGGTGGCGAGATGAGCGGGGCCGTCGAACGAATGTACGGCGCCCTTGATGTCGATCTTCTGGGGGCCGTGAATCAGGATATCGCCGCCGCTGATCATGACGTAGGCGCCGCCGGAGGTCAGCAGCAAGCCGTCTTTCGCGGCCACTTCGATTTTCTCGGTGGCGGAGAGGATCTTAAGGGTTTTCTGCGCAGTGAGTTCGATGTTGTCGGAATGGGCCTGGATCTCGACCTTGCCCTTGCCTGCGAACAGCTTCATCCCTGCGTTCTGCGCGAACAGGCTCAGTTTTTCGGTGATGCTCGCGATCAGCGATTTGCCTGCCGCCAGATGCGTGCTCTGGCCGCTGATCAGGTTGATGTGCCGGTCAGCCCCGACGTGGAGGCTCTGCTGCGTCGACAGGCCGATGCCCGCCGGGCTCCCGAACAGCCTCGCCGGCTCCTTGAACGCCGCCGCCGAGCCCGTACCGCCGCCCGCCGTGCGCCCGCCCGTCGCGCCGCCCGGCTTCGTGTCGCACGTCACGTCGATCAGCTCGCCCAGCGCCGCGCGGCCTTCGCTCAGACTTTCCGCGTGATGCGTCGCGCTCGTGTTCGACAGCGCGTCGAGCAGCGTCTGCGCGTTGCCCAATTGACGATGCGTGTCGCTCGCGTCGAACGGCTGGCTCGCCGCCGATTTCGGATAGGTCGTCACGTACAGGCCGCTGCCCGCGCGCACCGCGCCGTAGGCGTCCGTGCGCAGGTCGAAGCCTTGCCCGAGGAACGGCCCGCGTGCGTTGCCGTCCTGCTGGATCAGGTAGCCCAGATGCAGGTGCGTATTGCCCTGACTGCTGAACAGCTGTGCGCGGTTCTGGCCCGTCGCATCGTCGAACACCATCTGGTTGTAGCCGCTGCCCGCGTATTCCTTCGTGCGGTAGCCCGACAGGATCCCGTTCGAATGCCACTGCGGCTTCACCGCCCCGTTGTAGACCCGTGCGGTAATCAATGGCCGGTCGCAGTCGCCGCCCACATAGTCGACGATCACCTCCTCGCCCACCCGCAGCGGATGCACCGCCCCGTAGCCCGCGCCGCTGTCCGAGAACGCCGCGCGCAACCAGCACGACGCACGCTCGTCGCCCGCGTTCAGGCGGTCCCACACGAACTGCACCTTGTGGCGGTTCAGGTCGTCGGTATAGACCTCCTCGCCCTTCGGCCCCACCACGATCGCCGTTTCCAGGTGCATCTCGGGCTTCGCATGCTCGAACGCGCTGCGATACGGCACCGATGCGCGCTGCGCCTCGATCTCGACGTGGTAGAACCCCTGCGCGCCGTCGCCCGCATGCGGCACGCTCGCCGCAGCAGATGCGCCCGTCGCGCGCGCTTCGGCGATCACGCCGGCGAGACTGTGCGGGAAGTTCGTTTCGCCGCCGCCGAGCGGCAGGTTGTTCTCGATCACGCGCGTGATCCGGATGATCACGAACTCGCGCTGCTCGGCTGCGTCGCGGTCGTGCTCCGGGTGCCCGGCGAGATGGAAACGACGGCCCGCATCCGCGCCGCGCACGCCACCCGCGCCGTGGAAACGCTTCGCGCGCGACTCCCATTCTTCAAGCCGGATCGCCGACAGCCGGTCGCCGTTCGCCTGCGGGCCGTAGGTATACGCGCCCGTGTATTCGTAGACTTCGGCCTGCCCCGGCAGCTCGCCCTGGTTCGCCTTGGTCGGCAACGACGTACCCTTCGGGTTGTGCGGCGTCGACGGCTGCTTGTAGTCGAAGGTGCGCGACGCAAACGACGTGCTTTGCAGCGTGCGCGAGCCGGACCAATGCATGAGCGCGTCGCGCTCGCTGCCGAGATCGGCGCGGTGGAAGCGGATCGTGTCCGGCGTCATCGCATCGAGCGACTGCGGCGTGTCGGTGATGACCAGCGTATGCGACTTGCCGTCGTCGGCATGACGCCAGAAGCCGTACAACCCTTCCGCTTCGAGCAGGCGGTGCACGAAGTTCCAGTCGGTTTCACTCTGGCGGCAGTAGGAGCGCGACGGCAGCGGCTTCGACAGCGCGAACTGGAAGTGCCCCCGGGCCTGGGGATGTTCGTTGAAGACGTCGGTGATGATCGCGTCGGCGGGGCGGTCCTGCCAGATACGCTCGTCGCGCCGGAAACGCAGGAAGTGCAGCCACGACGCGAACACCA
Organism: Burkholderia multivorans; assembly: GCF_010645215.1. Taxonomy (GTDB): domain Bacteria; phylum Pseudomonadota; class Gammaproteobacteria; order Burkholderiales; family Burkholderiaceae; genus Burkholderia; species Burkholderia multivorans_A. Next base: position 7,634 of record NZ_JAAGNW010000227.1, read on the forward strand.
GCTGATAGCTCGTCAGGCCGCCGTCCGCGCCCAGGCGGCGGGCGGTGTGCACGTAGCCGTTGAACGGGCGATAGGATTTGTCGGCCTGCTGCAGCCATGCAGTGACGGGCTGCGCGATCAGCTTCTTCAGTTCGACGTCGCCCGCGCCGGACACCACATCGAGGGTCCAGCTGAAATCACGTCCGAGTTCCGAGACAGCCAGTGCGCGTCGCGGAACAAGCGTGTTCGGGGAAAACGGCGTATCGAGCCGCAGCAGCCTGTCCTGCTGGATCAGGTTGTTACGAAGAGCCTGGAGAAAATCAGTCGTTTCCATACGCTTTATTTCCCTACGAAAATGCAGCTCCGCTCAGATTCCCGGAAAGAGCCAACCTCTGGAGGGAATTAAGGATACTCCACGTCGCATGGCGCGTGTTTTGCCGAAGTAAATGTCAACGGATGAATTCGAAGTGAAATCAAACGCCACTGCATCGGATAGTCCGAGGGCGCCTGGGTGCCGCAGGAATGGCGTGATGGCCGGTTCGAACCGCTCTTTCATGCGCCCCTAGGATTACTTTGATGACTTCATATTCGATATGCCGGAGAAGCAATGGCCGGAGGCGAGGATAACCATAAGATCATCTGCCGTGAGGATATTGCCTGGCAGCAAGAAACACGCCATCACTGACGCTCACATCATATCGAAGGGAGCGGCATGTCGCGACGCAGTCTTGCCGCGCGGTTCGGTCTCCCGCTTCGCCTTGTGCAAACTGCCTCATGCTCATTTTTAAAGAGTCTGAATCGGTCCAAATTACCTGTAATTCGAACCGAATTAAACGACCGTCCGGAAAAAGCTACATTTAATCTGAGATCGCTCCTTGGGATTTTAAAGCGTTTCTTCGACTTGCCTTTCATTTGCAGCGCTTTCGTCGCTAGAATAACGCCCGACACAAATGCCGATAACGAGACAGTTCATCTCGCCACAATCAGAAACCGGGCTGACCACTGAGGGGTAACACGTTGAACATGCAGGATCTGATCCGGGCCATCCAGGGAGGCCTGATCCAGCAAGACCGGCTGCTGCGGCTGGACACGCCGCTGCCGGCGAACACGTTCGTTCCCAGGCGTGCGTTGGCGGTCTCGGAACTCGGTCGTGATTTCAGCTGGACCCTCGACGTGGTGTCCGGTGCCGGCGACGTCGAACTGAAGAAGCTGATCGCGCAGCCCGTCACTGCATGGCTGCAGCAGGCCGACAAATCCTATCGCCCGTTCAACGGCTACGTGCACACCGCCCGCCGCCTGGGTGCGGACGGCAGCCTGACGAGCTATCAGCTGGTATTCGCGTCGTGGCTGCACTTCCTGCGTTTCCGGCGCGACGAGCGTATCTGGCAGGACCGCCCCGCCGACGCGATCATCACCGACGTCTTCAACGAACATCCCCAGGCCCGGGGGCACTTCCAGTTCG
>NZ_JAAGNW010000228.1:0-7457 GCF_010645215.1 Burkholderia multivorans
CAGAAGCGCAGCACGGTCTCGTCGATCGACAGCGGCGCGTCCGCCAGCTGTTCGGTGGCCTTGCCGATCAGGTTCTGCGCGGCCGACAGCACGCGCGGCGGCACCGCGTCGAGCACCGCATAGGCGTCCTCCTGGCTGCGGTTCAGCGCGTTCCACTCGCGATTGAGCCGTTCGAGCGGTCGCGCGAGCGGCCCGTCCGTCAGCTGGCGCACGCCGGCCAGCGCGAACTGGTCGAGCCCGGCGCTGTACATCCGGCGCGCGCGTTCGAGCAGGTTGTGCGCCTCGTCGACCAGCACCCCGACGCGCCACTGGTTCTGCTGCACGAGGCCGTACAGCAGCGCGCCGCCGCTGTCGTAGTAGTAGTTGTAGTCGCCGATCACCACGTCGCTCCAGCGCGCCAGCTCCTGCGCCAGGTAATACGGGCATACCGCGTGCGCGAGCGCGACGGCCCGCACCGCCGCCCGGTCGAGCCGCCGGCCGTCGAGCGCCTCGGCCCGCGCGGCCGCGAGCTTGTCGTGGAAGCCGCGCGCGAGCGGACAGGATTCGCCGTGGCAAGCCTTGTCCGGATGCTCGCAGGACTTGTCGCGCGCCACCAGTTCGAGCACGCGCAGCGGCACGCCCTCGGCCGCACCGCCGCGCAGCGTGTCGAGCGCCTCCAGCGCGAGCGCGCGCCCCGGGGTTTTCGCGGTCAGGAAGAACACCCGGTCGAGCCGGTCCTCGCCGCACGCCTTCAGCATCGGGAACAAGGTGCCGAGCGTCTTGCCGATGCCGGTCGGCGCCTGCGCGAGCAGGCAGCGCCCGTCGCGGGCCGCGCGATAGACCGCGACCGCCAGCTCGCGCTGGCCGTTGCGGAACTGCCCGTGCGGAAACGGCAGCGCCAGCAGCGCCGCGTTGCGCGCCGCGCGATGCGCGGTCTCGCGCGCGGCCCAGGCGGCGAAGCGCTCGCACTGGTCGACGAAGAACGCCTCCAGCGACGCCGCCGTGTGCGACTCCGTCAGGATCGTCTCGACCTGGCTCGCGATGTCGAAATAGACGAGCGCGACGGTCAGCTCCGCCAGCCCGCGCGCGCGGCACAGCAAATGGCCGTAGACGCGCGCCTGCGCCCAGTGCAGCGCCCGGTGGTTCGCGGGCATCCGCTCCAGCGCGCCGCGATAGGTCTTGATCTCTTCGAGCCGGTTCAGCGCCGGGTCGTAGCCGTCCGCGCGGCCGCGCACCGTGAGCGCGCCGTGCGCCCCCGACAGCGTGACTTCCTTTTCATAGCCCGCGCTGCGCCGCGATGTCACCCGGCCGTGTCCGGCGATGCCTTCCTGCGCGGTCGGCGCGGGCGTGAAGCGCAGATCGAGATCGCCGCCCCGCGCGGTGAACTCGCATAACGCCCGCACTGCGACGACATAGCTCATGCGCCGGCCTCCTCGTCGACCTCGCGGGTCTCGCCCGGCGCATCGCGCCATTCCACGTCGAGCACGCGCACCGGCATCCCGTGCGCGACGCAGTACGACAGCCAGCGGATCTGGTTGTCCTGGAGGCGGTCGCCCGGCGCCTTCACCTCGATCAGCTCGTAGCGACGTTCGGCGGGCCAGAAACGGACCAGATCCGGCAGCCCCGAGCGATTGCCGCGGATGTCCTGCAGGAGCCGCTCGAACCACAGCCGCAGGTGCGCGGCGGGCAGGCAGGCGAGCGCCTGCGCGAGCAAGGTGTCGTCGAGCGCGCCCCAGAACACGAACGGCGACTGCACGCCGGCCTTCTGTGCGTAGTGGCGCAGGATCGTCTCGCGATAGGCGTCGCCGTCGAGCTGCGCGAGGCACGCGTCGAACTGCGCGGCGCGGCGCGCCCGGAAGTCGGGCGCGTGCAGGTCGGCCGGCCCGCGCTGGAACGGGTGGAAGAACGCGCCCGGCAGTGCCGCGAACACCGGCTCCCAGCACAGCAGGCCGAACAGCGAATTGATCAGCGTGTTCTCGACGTAGTGCACCGGGGCCTCGTCGCGGGACAGATGGTCGCGCACCGCGGTCTCGACCGTGAACGCCCCGGCGGGCGGCGCGAGTTGCAGCACGCCGCGCGGAATCGCCTCCGGGCGCGCGGCGCGTGCGGCCGGCTGGCCGGCGCGGCGACGCAGGCGCGGCAGCATGCGCGCGATGCGCTGCGCCTCCTCTTCGCTCTCCGGCTCGCGCGCAGCGCGCTCGGCCAGCGCGAGTGCTTCCGCCTCCTCGCCGCTGCGTTCGAGCACGCGCACCCGCCGGTGCCGGCTGCCGGGCCAGGCGCTGCGCAGGTAGGCCGCCAGCGCGCCCGCCCATTCGCCGCGCCGCTCGCAGGTCTGGCCGACCTGGAACAGCAGCTTCGCGCGGCGCGTGGCGAGCCAGGGATTGTCGGACGCGAGCGCTTCCGCGGCGGCCGTCAGCGCGTCGAGCGGCGCGTCGTCCGGCCAGACGGCCAGCGCCTCGCGGCAGGCATGCAGCGCGAGGTAGGCGTCGACATCCTCGCGCCGCTGGAACGCGCGCGACGCCGGCCCGAGCGCAACCGGCTCATACTGGAACACGCCGAGATCGGCCAGCACGAATTCCGACCAGTCCTGGTACAGGTTGCCGAAGAACATCAGCCGCAGACGATCGCACAAGGGGCCGACCGTCACCGCGAGCACGCGTTCGTCCGCGGCCGGATACCAGGCCGAAAACGGACGAACCTCGCCGTCGCCGATGGCGGCGCGCAGGTGCGCGAGCAGGTCGGCCTTGCGCGCACCCGCGCCGGGCGCCGCGCCGGCCGGGACGAGGCACGCGAGTTCCGCGCGCGTGACGAGCGCGAACAGCGGGTCGAGCGACAGCCCGGGCGCCGGATCGACCCAGCCGAGCGCGATCAGCGCGGCCGCCGCGTCGCGCGTGGAGCCGATCTCGTCGTACGCCAGCTTGCTTTCGCGAAACAGCGGCCCCTTGCGCATCAGCATCCGCACGAGCAGCGCCCGCGACGCCCGCGGCAGTGCGGCGAAATCGCGCAGGAACGCGCGTTCGGCGTCGTCGAACAAATCGTCGTAGCGGACGTCGAGCCACGCGAGCGCGCGCTCGAAATTCGATAGGTAATAGAACGCGGGAGGAGACGATGGCGCGGTCGACACGGGGTGCGATCACTGTATGTTTATACAGCCGCGATGATAGCAAAAAGCGTCGGGCGAGCGGCCAGGGCGAAGGCCGGGCGATACACGATCGCCTCCCCGCCTGATACGGACATCACACAAAAAGATTGAATTCCAACATTTCATGTGATTATATTTACAAAATTGCCGCCGGCGGCCGTACCCGCCCGCGAGACCTGGACCTGGAGACGACACCAAGATGGGCAAGATCGCTGTAATCGGCAGCAACATGGTCGACCTGGTGACCTATGTGGACCGCATGCCGGTTCGCGGCGAGACGCTGGAAGCGCCCGGCTTCGAGATCGGCTGCGGCGGCAAGGGCGCGAACCAGGCGGTCGCGGCCGCGAAGCTCGGCGCGGAGGTGGTGATGGTCACGAAGGTCGGCGACGACCTGTTCGCGGACAACACGCTGCGCAATTTCGCGCAGGCCGGTATCGACACCGAGCATGTGCGGCGGGTGCCGGGCGTGCCGAGCGGGGTCGCGCCGATCTTCGTCGAGCCGGATTCGAGCAACAGCATCCTGATCGTCAAGGGCGCGAACCGCCATCTGCTGCCCGCCGCCCTCGACGCCGCCGCCGAGCGCATCGCCGGCTGCGCGCTGATCGTGCTGCAACTCGAAATCGCGCTCGACACCGTGTACTACGCGCTCGAATTCGGCGCGGCGCGCAGCATCCCGGTGCTGCTGAACCCCGCGCCCGCGGTGCCCGACCTCGATCTCGCGCGGATCGCGCAGGCCGAGTTCTTCGTGCCGAACGAAACCGAGCTGGCGATCGTCACCGGCATGCCGGTCGATTCGCCCGCCGCAATCGAGCGCGCGGCCGCCGCGCTCGTCGAGCGCGGCCTGCGCAACGTGATCGTCACGCTGGGGGCGCACGGCTCGCTGTGGATGTCGGCGCGCGGCGCGCACCGCGTGCCCGGCGTACCGGTCGACGCGCGCGACACCACCGGCGCGGGCGACGCCTACATCGGCTGCTTCGCGCACCGCTACGTCGCGACGCGCGATGTCGCCGACGCGATGCGCCAGGCGTCCGCGTATGCCGCGCATTCGGTCACGGGCCGCGGTACGCAGAAGGCCTACGCCGACGCCGCCACGTTCGAGCGCTTTCTGCGCGACATCGCTTCTTGACGGCGCGCCTTGCGCGCCGCCATGCAGGTTCGCTTCACGACACCAACGACGGGAAGGAGACAGCATGAGCCGAGCCAGAATCGTCCAGACGCCGGACGGGTATTACCTGAACCGGACGCCCTTGTTCGCGTTCACGTTGCTGTGCTGCCTGTTCGCGCTGTGGGGCACCGCCGCGAACCTCAACGACGTCCTGATCGCGCAGTTCAAGAAATCGTTCTTCCTGTCCGACTTCGAATCGGCGTTCGTGCAGTCGGCGTTCTATCTCGGCTACTTCTTCCTCGCGATTCCCGCCGCGACCGTGGTGCGCAAGTTCAGCTACAAGACCACGATCCTGATCGGCCTGTTCTTCTATACGATCGGCTGCCTGCTGTCCTGCCCGGCCGCGTCGATGGCGAAGTACGGGATGTTCCTCGTCGCGTTGTTCGTGATCGCGGCCGGCCTGTCGTTCCTCGAAACCGCGGCGAATTCATATTCGACGCTGATGGGGCCGCGCGAGACCAGCACCCGCCGCCTCAACATCTCGCAGACCTTCTACCCGTTCGGCGCGATGGCGGGCGTCTACATGGGCAGCTTCCTGATCTTCCGCGAAGGCGACGCCTCGCATGCGCAGCTCGCGCGGATGTCCGCCGCCGACGCGCATACGCACCAGCTCGCGATGATCCAGGCCACGCTCGAACCGTACAAATGGATCGTGGTCGTGCTGGTCGCCGTGTTCATCGTGTTCGCGCTGACGCCCTACCCGGCCTGCAAGGGCCCCGCGTCCGAGGCAAGCGACGCGCGCCGCGTCGATGCGCTCGGCACGCTCGCGCGGCTGTTCGGCAACCGCCGCTTCGTCGCGGGGATCGTCGCGCAGTTCCTGTACGTGGGCGCGCAGGTGGGCGTGTGGAGCTTCACGATCCGGCTCGCGATGCAGATCGGCGGCCTCAACGAGCGCGGTGCGTCGCGCTACCTGCTCGCAACCTTCTTCGCGTTCTTCGTCGGCAAGCTGGTGGCGACGCTCGTGATGAAGCGCGTCGGCCCGGCCAAGGTGCTGATCGTCTACGGCGTGCTGTGCATCGCGCTGCTCGCCTATACGGTCGGCGTGCACGACATCACGGCTGTCTATGCGGCGGTCGGCGTCAGCATATTCCTCGGCCCGTGCTGGCCGACCATCTACGGGCTCACGATCGACGGGCTCGGCCGCGATACCGAATACGCGGGCTCGATCCTCGTGATGAGCATCGTCGGCGGCGCGGCGGTGCCGCTGCTGCAAGGGCTGATCTCGGATCACACGGGCGGCAACATGCAGCTTGCCTTCGTGGTGCCGTTGCTGTGCTTCGTCGTGATCGTGGGCTACGGCGTCTACTGCCTGCGCCACGCGCCGGCCGCGCTGCCGGAGGCGGCGCCGGCGCCGTCACGCGCGCCGCTCGACGCGCGGCGCGTGCCGGGCGCATGAAGCGAGGCACGCGCACGCAGCGCGCAGCGCGCCGCCGCGCCGCGCGCGGCTCAGGTCACGAGCGCCACGCCGCGCTCGCGGATCAGCTGCTCGTATTTGCGGTTCAGCTGATGGTCGGACAGGATGAAATTGAAGTCGCCCAGTTCCGCGAAGTACGCGGGCCGGACCTCGTCGAACTTGGTATGGTCGACCAGCAGGAACTTGTTCTGCGAGCGCTGCATCACCTGCTTCTTCACGTCGACTTCATGAAAGTTGAAGCAGGTGACGCCGCAGCGGTCGCTCACGCCCGCCGCCGAGATGAACGCCTTCGACACGCGCACCGTGTCGAGAATGCTGGTCTCCGCGTTCGACTCGAACACCATGTTCTTGCGGTGGTAGGTGCCGCCGCACAGGATCACGTTGCAATGCGGCTTCTGCTGCAGCTTGAGAAACACGTTCAGCGAATTGCAGACGGCGGTGAACTCCAGTTCGTCGGGCAGAAAATCGACGACGAACGGCGTGGTCGAGCCGCAGTCGAGGAAGATCGTGTCGCCGGTCTTCACGAACTGCGCGGCGAGCTTGCCGATCTTGCGCTTCTCCTCGATCTGCCGGTTGTTCTCCGCGCTGATCAGGTATTCGCCGATGTCGCTGCGCTGCGCGGCGAAGTTGCGCGTGATGTAGCCGCCGACCAGGCTGAGCCCGTGCGGATTGTCGGCCAGGTCGCGGCGGATCGTCATCTCGGACACGCCGAACAGTTCGGCCACCTCGCGCAGATGAATCGCGTTCTGCCCTTGCAGCACGTTCATCAACGCCTTGATCCGCTCGCCCTTCTTGGTTTCCATCCGTCGTCCTTCCGTGGTATGCGCCGCGCCGGGAAGTCTGCCCCGGTTCGCTGCAACTGCGCTATTAGTAACAAACCGGTGTTAAAACATCAACTTTCGTGTGACCCGGTTCGTCGCACGTTCTTCTGGAGTCCGTTTCATGCCTGACACCCTCACCCCGCTCGCCCGCCTGATCGACCACACGCTGCTCGCGGCGGACGCCGCCGACGCGCAGATCCGCGCGCTGTGCGCCCAGGCCGCCGAACATGGTTTCTATTCGGTGTGCGTCAACTCGGCGAACGTGCCGCTCGCGGCCGCCGCGCTCGCCGGCACCGAGGTCAAGGTCTGCTCGGTGGTCGGCTTCCCGCTCGGCGCGGGGCTCAGCGCCGCCAAGGCGTTCGAGGCCTCGGCCGCGATCGGGGCCGGCGCGGGCGAGATCGACATGGTCGTCAATCTCGGCGCGCTCAAGAGCGGCCGTCTCGACGACGTGAAGGCCGACATCGCGGCGGTTCACACCGCCTGCGGCGCGACGCCGCTCAAGGTGATCCTGGAGACCGGGCTGCTCAGCGACGCCGAAAAGATCAGCGTGTGCGAGATCTGCCGCGATCTGGGCGTCGCGTTCGTGAAGACCTCGACGGGCTTCGGCCACGGCGGCGCGACGCTCGCGGACGTCGCGCTGATGCGCCGCACGGTCGGCCCCGTGCTCGGCGTGAAAGCATCGGGCGGCGTGCGCGACCGCGCCGCCGCGCTGGCGATGGTCGAAGCGGGCGCGACCCGGCTCGGCACCAGCTCCGGCGTCGCGATCGTGACGGATGGCGCGACCCAGGCCGGCGCGTACTGAATGGCGTCGCGCGGGGGCATCCCCGCGCCGACGTCGCTTATGCGACGATAGCGTCCTTGCCGCGCCGCCGCCGCGCCCTCCCGGGCCGCGCGCCGGCGCGGCCTCGACGACGGCGCGCGACGCGCCGGGAGGAC
>NZ_JAAGNW010000228.1:7467-8555 GCF_010645215.1 Burkholderia multivorans
AGCGCGATGGACCCCAAGCGACGCGATCTGATCGGCGCGGCACTGGCCGGCGGGCTCGGCATGTTGAGCGCATCGGCGCAGGCGGCGGACGACCCTGCCGTGCAGACGTCCGGCACGCCGCCGGACGAGACGCTCGACCTGTGGCCCGGCGCGCCGCCCGATCCCTCGCCCGAGGGCGCAGGCGACGGCGAACGGCCCGGCAAGAACGGCAGCGTGTCGCATGTCGTGCGGCCGCGCCTGAACGTGTATCGCCCCGCACGCCCCAACGGCGCCGCCGCGCTCGTGATCGCGGGCGGTGGCTACGACCATATCGAGCTGGGCAACGAAAGCACGCCTGCCTGCCTGTGGCTGAAATCGCTCGGCGTCACCGCGTTCGAACTGGTATACCGGCTGCCCGGCCAGGGATGGTCGCGCGCCGCGCCGTTGCAGGACGGCCAGCGCGCGATGCGGACCATACGCGCGCGGGCGCGCCGCGACGCGCTCGATCCCGCGCGGATCGTCATCATGGGATTCTCGGCCGGCGGGCACCTCGCCGGCATGACGGCGGTCGAGCCGGATGCCGCGCGCGACGCGCGCGTCGATGCGATCGACGGCCAGTCCGCCCGGCCCGACTTCGCGGCGCTCCTCTATCCGGTGCTCACGCTGATGCCGCCGTTCGACCATACGCGCACGCGACTGCATGCCGTCGGCGAGACGCCGAGCGCGGTGGAGAGCGCGGCGCTGTCGGTCAACCTGCAGGTCGATGCGGCCACGCCGCCGATGTTCCTCGCGCAGGCGCTCGACGATCCGGTCTCGCCCGTCGACAACACGCTGCTGATGTTCGCCGCGCTGCGCGCCGCGCGCGTGCCGGGCGCGCTGCATGTGTTCCAGCGCGGCGGGCATGGCTGGGGGCTCGGCGCGCCGGGCAGCGAGGAACAGGCGTGGCCGGGGTTGTTCGAGCAGTGGGCGCGGCTCAATCGGTTGCTGCGGTGAGCTGACTCGGCTGGCCGAGCGGCAACGGCCGCCTCGGTCAGCAGCCGTCCCGCCGCCTATCCCGCCTGACGTCTTTTCATCCGATCAATCACGGCAGGCCGGCATCTCCCGAGGCG
>NZ_JAAGNW010000228.1:8565-9064 GCF_010645215.1 Burkholderia multivorans
GCACACGTCCCGCGACGGCCGCCCGTCCCACTCCGGCGCGGGCACGCCCATCTTCGCCGGCTTCTGGATCGTCTGGCCGAGCGCGAGGCCCTCGGTCACCACCCGCACCGGCCCCGGGCGCGTCGTGTAGAGCTCCGGCGCGAGCACGTACGCGACCGCCGACGGATCGTGCGTATACAGGCCGTACACCCCGTCGCTCGTCTCGTGGAACGCCTCGTAATGGCGCGACACATCCCACACGAACTGCCCGACCTCGCCCGCGTCGTCGCGCAGCGCGGCCAGATAATCGTGCGACATGATGGTCTTCTGCGTGACGTCGAGCCCGACGATCGCGAGCGGCCACGCGGCCGACAGCACCCGGTCCGCCGCGTCCGGATCGGCATGGATGTTCGCCTCCGCGGCCGGCGACACGTTGCCGAGCACGCCGTCGAAGCTGAATGCGCCGCCCATGATCACCACCTGCTTGACCAGCCCGGCGATCGCCGGATCCGCATCGAGC
>NZ_JAAGNW010000229.1 GCF_010645215.1 Burkholderia multivorans
AAATCAGCGGCGGCTCGTTCGACTTCATCATCTCGTCGAGCTGCTGCGGCGTGATGCGCACCTTCCCGAGCCAGCGCCGGAACTGCACGCGCCGCACCCAGCGGTACAGCAGGAAGGTGACGAAGATCGCGGCGAACGCGTCGAAGATGGTGCCGCCGCTGTGGCGCACCCACAGCACGAGCTGCACGATCTCGTCATGCATCAGCGCGCCGCCGAACAACCAGACGCTCGCCCACAGCGACGCGCCGGCCAGGTCCCACAGCAGGAACACACGCACGCCGACCGCGGTCGTGCCGAGCAGCGGCGCGGACACGAGCCCGAGGCCCGGCAGGAATTTCGCGAGTACGAGGAGCGGCGCGCCATAGCGTTCGAACACGTTGCGCGCGATGCGCACGGTGGTGTCGAGCGACAACGAGAAGCGCACGAGCCCGTTGAGCAGGCGCCGGCCGCGCAGGCGCCCGGCGAAGAACCACAGGGAATCGGCCAGCATCGTCGCGCCGATCGCCGCGCACAGCATGCCCGCGTAGGAAGCCTGCCCCATCGCCGCCATCGTGCCGCCGAGGATCAGCATCGGCACGGCCGGCACCGGCATCCCGAGCTGCGTGATGAGGACGCTCAGGAACACGGCCCATGGGCCGAGCGACGACGGAATTGCGATTGGAAAATGCCACACGGGGCGCTCCTCGAAGGCGAAGCGGCCGCAGGACCACCTCGACCGGCAGCATGCCTCGGCGCTCCCGCGGCGTAAACCGGTATCTTCCGCATTCTAGACGCGTTTGATTACACCTGTTTGGCGGCCCCGGGAGCGGCCCCCGGCACGGCCTGCGCGCCGCATGCCGGGCAAAAGCGGCTGAATGCGTTCTTGCGCGCGCGGCACTGCCCGCACGCATCGAATACGCCGATGCCGCAGTGCGGACAGAAATTCCGCAGCGGGTCGGCCGTATCGAGCGGGCGTTCGCACCCGGGACAGATCTTCTTGTCGATCTGCGCATACGCACTGACGAAATCGATCGCGCCGCGCCGGGCCGCATCGGGTTGCTGCTCTTCGCGACGCTGCCGTTCGAGGTAGCGCGCGAGCGCGCGGATCGCGTACTGGCCCGCCGCGATCGTCACGGCCAGCCCGACCAGGTAGCGCACGTAGCCGCCATAGCTGGGCAGATACGGCACCAGCTCGACGAAGAAACCATACAGCGCGAACAGGATGAAACCCCACACGAACGGCCAGTAGCGGCTCTTGCGCTGCGTCGCGAACAGCCAGCCGGCGATCAGCACCGGCGGCAGCGTAAACAGCAGCCGCACGCCGAACACGCGCAGTTCCTGACGACGGAGCGCCGCGTCGAGACGCGTCTGCGCGGCCGCGTCGAGCGCGGCGCGCGCCGAGGTCAGGCCGGCGCGCTCGCGTTCGAGCGCCGCCTGCTGTTGCCTGAGATCGGCCAGCTTCGCCTCCGCGGCGCGCTCGCGCTGCGTCGCGCCCTCGAATGCGCGTGCATGGCCGAGCACCGACGGATCCTCGTCGGCGCGATCCGTCACGTGCCGCGCCGACGCCGTCGCCTGGAACGCCTCGCGCGCCTGGCGTGTGTCCTGCCGCGCCGCATCCAGCAGCACGCCGGCCTGGTCGAGCGCATCGCGATTCGCAGTGATCCGGGTGGACAGCGCCGCCAGCTGCGCATCGAGCGGCCGGCGCGCGGCCAGGTCGACGAACGTGTCGCGCTGCAGGTCCGCCGCCACGCGCGGCAGGTCGCCGACGATCAAGCCGCCCAGCCCGGCCAGAAACACGGCGAACACCACCGCGATGATCCACAACGCCCGCTGGTACCAGACCTCGGCCACGCGCAAGCCCTTCGACATCGTATCGCCCTCCTGAAGAAACGGACCCCGGGCGCACTTTCCCCGCGCCCGCCGCCATGATCGCGCCATCGTGCACGCCAATCAATCCTCATACCAATTACCCGTTCAAATCATTTGTGATTCCAATGATTATTTCCGGGCAAATTTTCGATTATCCAATCCTCTCGATAATGAGGTGTCGGAAGCGCATCTTTAAAAAAGGCGTGTGAGCTGCGACAGCTTGTCGCAGCTCACACGCCTTTTGACCTTTCATTGAACATTCTTCACGCCTTCAAGCGGCCTTCCACCTATTCGTGCGTTCTCTCCGCCGACCCTCCCGAATTAACGGAACTTGACAAGAAGCGGGAAAATTTACACCTCTCCGAATTGTCAGATGACGTCATTTTTCAAAGTTTAACGTCGAATTGACAGAGTTTATCGGTTGATGGGTTTTTATCGCCTCTCTGTCTCAATAAAATTCACTTTCAAATTCATTACCGTAACATTTCATGCCGATTAAGTCCGACCTCTTCTGACTGATTGATCGGTGAACTCATCACGTCATTCAGAGAGGTTGGATACCATGAATCGCACTTATCGCAGCATTTGGAACGAAGCACTCGGCGCGTGGATCGCGACGTCGGAACTGACGTCGTCGCGCGGCAAGCCGAACAAGTCCGCGGTGAGCGCACTGGTGCTGGCCCTGGGCATCGTTTGCTCGACCGGCGTGCAGGCGTCCTATCTCGCGGGCGGCGGCACGGACGGCGACGGTACGGGCGACGTGATCGCGATCGGCGCCCAGAACGCGGCGGGCGGCAAGGGCTCCACCGCCTACTCGATCCGCGGCATCGCGATCGGGTCGGGCGCGGTGGCAGACAGCTCGCCGGGCGGCACGCGGGGCCTCACCCCCATCAATGCGGACACCATCGCGATCGGCACCAATGCGCAAACGCTCAACGCGAGCGGCGGCGGCAGCATTGCGTTCGGCGCGAACAGCGTGGTCGGCCAGACCGACGGCATGGCGCTGGGCGCGTCCGCTACCTCGACGCAGATCGGTGCGGTCGCACTGGGTGCGGGCGCCGTCGCAAACCGCGCGGGCGGTGCGGTCGTCGAGAACTTCTCGGGCACCAACGTGACGACCACGGGCGCGGTGTCGGTCGGCAACGGCACGACGCTGCGGCAAATCACCAACGTCGCGGGCGGTACGCAGGATACCGATGCGGTCAACGTGCGCCAGTTGACCACCGTGTCGACCTCGGCGTCGACCGCAATCAGCTCGTTGTCGACGTCGGCGTCGACGGGGATCAACTCGCTGTCGACTGGCCTCAGCTCGACCAACAGCAGTGTGACTTCGCTCTCGTCGTCCACTTCGACCGGCCTTTCCACCGCGAACAGCGGGATTCGTTCGCTGTCGACCGGTCTCAGCTCGACCAACAGCAGTCTGACTTCGCTCTCGTCGTCGGCTTCGACTGGCCTTTCCACCGCGAACAGCGGGATCAGCTCGTTGTCGACCGGCCTCAGCTCGACCAACAGCAGCGTGACTTCGCTCTCGTCGTCGGCTTCGACTGGCCTTTCCACCGCGAACAGCGGTATCAGCTCGTTGTCGACCGGCCTCAGTTCGACCAACAGCAGCGTGACTTCGCTGTCGTCGTCGGCTTCAACCGGCCTTTCCACCGCGAACAGCGGGATCAGCTCGTTGTCGACCGGCCTCAGCTCGACCAACAGCAGCGTGACTTCGCTGTCGTCGTCGGCTTCGACTGGCCTTTCCACCGCGAACAGCGGCATCAGCTCGTTGTCGACCGGCCTCAGCTCGACCAACAGCAGCGTGACTTCGCTCTCGTCGTCCGCTTCGACTGGCCTTTCCACGGCAAACAGCGGGATCAGCTCGTTGTCGACCGGCCTCAGCTCGACCAACAGCAGCGTGACTTCGCTCTCGTCGTCCGCTTCGACCGGCCTTTCCACCGCGAACAGCGGGATCAGCTCGCTGTCGACCGGCCTCAGCTCGACCAACAGCAGCGTGACTTCGCTCTCGTCGTCCGCTTCGACCGGCCTTTCCACCGCGAACAGCGGTATCAGCTCGTTGTCGACCGGCCTCAGCTCGACCAACAGCAGCGTTTCCTCGCTCTCGTCGTCCGCTTCGACCGGCCTTTCCACCGCGAACAGCGGTATCAGCTCGTTGTCGACCGGCCTCAGCTCGACCAACAGCAGCGTGACTTCGCTCTCGTCGTCCGCTTCGACTGGCCTTTCCACGGCGAACAGCGGCATCAGCTCGCTGTCGACCGGCCTCAGCTCGACCAACAGCAGCGTTTCCTCGCTCTCGTCGTCCGCTTCGACCGGCCTTTCCACCGCAAACAGCGGGATCAGCTCGTTGTCGACTGGCCTCAGCTCGACCAACAGCAGCGTGACTTCGCTCTCGTCGTCGGCTTCGACTGGCCTTTCCACGGCAAACAGCGGCATCAGCTCGCTGTCGACCGGCCTCAGCTCGACCAACAGCAGCCTGACTTCGCTGTCGTCGTCGGCTTCGACCGGCCTTTCCACCGCAAACAGCGGTATCAGCTCGTTGTCGACCGGCCTCAGCTCGACCAACAGCAGTGTGACTTCGCTCTCGTCGTCGGCTTCGACCGGCCTTTCCACCGCGAACAGCGGCATCAGCTCGCTGTCGACCAGCGTGAACACGCTGCAAACGAAGACCGACAACCTCGGCAACAGCACGGCGGCGGCACTCGGCGGCGGTGCAAACTTCGACCCGAGCACCGGCACGATTTCCGCGCCGTCCTACACGACGTACAACGCGAACGGCACGACGGCGACCGCCAACAACGTCGGCTCGGCGATCAACAACATCAACAGCCAGGGCATCAAATACTTCCACGCGAACTCGACCGGCGCCGACAGCGTCGCGACCGGCGCCGATGCCGTCGCGATCGGCACGGGCGCCGTCGCGGCCACGGACAATTCCGTTGCGCTCGGCGCGAAATCGGTGACGGCGAATGCAGTCGGCGTATCGAGCGCGACGGTCGGCTCGACCACGCTCAGCGGCTTCGCCGGCGCGAACCCGACCGGTGTGGTCAGCATCGGCGATGCCGGCGCGGAACGCCAACTGACTAACGTGGCCGCCGGCCGCATCACGGAAACCAGCACCGATGGCATCAACGGTAGCCAGTTGTACGCCGTCACGCGTCAGCTCGACACCGCAACCGAATCGATCACCTCGCTGTCGACGTCTACGTCGACCGGCCTGTCGAGCGCGAATAGCGCGATTACGTCGCTGTCCACCTCGACGTCCACCGGCCTGTCGACCGCCAACAGCAACCTGACTTCGCTGTCGACCTCCACCTCGACCGGCATCGGCTCGCTGTCTACGGGCCTCAGCACGACCAACAGCAACGTGACGTCGCTGTCCACTTCGACCTCGACCGGCCTGTCGACCACCAACAGCAACCTGACCTCGCTGTCGACCTCCACCTCGACCGGCATCGGTTCACTGTCCACCGGCCTCAGCACGACCAACAGCAACGTAACCTCGCTGTCCACCTCGACCTCGACCGGCCTGTCGACCGCCAACAGCCAGATCACCTCGCTGTCGACCTCCACCTCGACCAGCATCGGTTCGCTGTCCACCGGCCTCAGCACGACCAACAGCAACGTGACGTCGCTGTCCACTTCGACCTCGACCGGCCTGTCGACCGCCAGCAGCCAGATCACCTCGCTGTCGACTTCCACCTCGACCAGCATCGGTTCGCTGTCCACCGGCCTCAGCACGACCAACAGCAACGTAACCTCGCTGTCCACTTCGACCTCGACCGGCCTGTCGACCGCCAACAGCCAGATCACCTCGCTGTCGACTTCCACCTCGACCGGCATCGGTTCGCTGTCCACCGGCCTCAGCACGACCAACAGCAACGTAACCTCGCTGTCCACCTCGACCTCGACCGGCCTGTCGACCGCCAGCAGCCAGATCACCTCGCTGTCGACCTCCACCTCGACCAGCATCGGTTCGCTGTCCACCGGCCTCAGCACGACCAACAGCAACGTAACCTCGCTGTCCACCTCGACCTCGACCAGCATCGGCTCGCTGTCCACCGGCCTCAGCACCACCGACAGCAACCTGACGTCGCTGTCGACCTCGACCTCCACCGGCATCGGCTCCCTGTCGACGAGCCTCAGCTCGATCACGACCAACACGACCAATCTCGGCACGAGCACCGCCGAAGCGCTCGGCGGCGGCGCGACCTACGATCCGGCCACGGGCAAGATCTCCTCGCCATCGTACGTCACCTACAACAACGACGGCACGACCACCACCAACCAGAACGTCGGCGCCGCGGTCGACAACATCAACGCGAAGGGCATCAAGTACTTCCACGCGAACTCGACCGAGGCGGACAGCGAAGCCACCGGCGAGAACAGCGTCGCGATCGGCCCGAACGCAAAGGCGAACATCGCCAATTCGGTCGCGATCGGCAACGGCGCGACGACCTCGGCCGCGGTCGGCGTCTCGTCGTCGAGCGTCGGCGGCGTGACGTTCGGCGGCTATGCCGGCGCGAACCCGGTCGGCACCTTCAGCGTCGGCGCGCCCGGCCAGGAGCGCCAGGTCACCAACGTCGCCGCCGGCCGCGTGAGCGCCGACAGCACGGATGCCGTCAACGGCAGCCAGCTGTTCACGACCAACAGCCACGTCGCCTCGCTGTCGACGAGCCTCAACACGACCAACAGCAATGTCGCGTCGCTGTCGACCTCGGTCAACTCGCTGTCCACCGGCCTGTCGACCACCAACAGCAACGTCGCGTCGCTGTCCACCTCGACCTCGACCGGCATCAGTTCGCTGTCCACCGGTCTCAGCACGACCAACAGCAACGTGACGTCGCTGTCGACCTCCACCTCGACCGGCATCAGCTCACTGTCCACCGGCCTGTCGACCACCAACAACACGGTGAATTCGCTGTCCACGAGCGTGACGAACATCAACAACCAGATTTCGAACCTGTCGACGTCGGTCACGAACAACTCGGGCATCGCCGCCGACGCGCCGGGCGACGGCACGGATCGTCCGACCGTCACCGCCGGCTCGAACTCGGTCGCGATCGGCTCGAACTCGAATGACGGCGGCCGCAACAACGTCGTGTCGGTCGGCAGCGCGGAGCAGCAGCGCCAGATCACCAACGTCGCGCCCGGCACGCAGGGCACCGATGCGGTGAACCTGAACCAACTGAACGGCTCGGTCGCTTCCGGCGTGAGCCAGGCGAACAACTACACCGACCAGCGTTTCAACGACACCAACCGCGCCATCAACGATGTCGCGAAGAGCGCCTACTCGGGTATCGCCGCCGCGCTCGCGATGCCGAACCTCACGCCGTCGGCCCCGGGCCGCACGGTGGCCGGGGTCGGCGTCGGCAGCTACAAGAGCGGCAAGGCGGTCGCCGTCAGCGTCACGCACCGCTCGGAAAACGGCCGCTGGCTGGTGAACGGCGGCGTCGCGGCGACGTCGAGCGGCGACACGGGCGTGCGCGCGCAGGTCGGCTACGAGTGGTGAGATCGTGCAGTGCCGTCGCGCGCAACATTGATCCAGATCAATGCAGCGCGACGCACGCTTTCTAGACTGACAACGAGACCGGGCGCGCCGCACGGCGCGCCCAGCGGTTCTCGTGCCTTCACGCCCGGCTTCCGGGCGTTTTTTATGCCTGTCGCGCGGGCTCCGGCCCGTCGCGCAACAACAGCACCGGACGATCGGCGATCCGCAACAGCGATTCGGCGACGCTGCCGAGCAGCAGGCGCCGCAGGCCATGACGCCCGCGCGTGCCCATCACGATCAAGTCCGCATCGAATTCGCCCGCGGTCCGCATCAGCACGGTCGCCACGTCCTCGCCGTAGGCGTCGAGCGCGCGCACCGACCCCGCCACCCGATGGCGTTCGAACTGCGCGCGCGCCGCTTCGAGCGCCGCCGTCGCCACCTCGACGGCCCGATCCCGATCATCCCCGGCCTCGGCAAAGCCGGATTCGACATCGACCAGCTGCGACCGATGCTCGACGACACACGCCGCGGTAATCATTCCGCCGCCGGCAACGGCGATCCTGATCGCTTCATCAAGCGCAACCTGCGCACCGTGGCTGCCGTCGACCGCCACGAAGATCCGTTTGTACATAAGCCTCTCCCGATTCGGAAAAACCGCGTGGAACGCGTTCCACCAACAGTCTCGCGCGCCGCCCGCCCGGCCGGCTTGACCCGCGTCAAGGCTCCGGAATTCGCGTGCGGCATCGATACGCGCATCCGCCCGAGACGCGCCGCCGGTTCCGATTGGCCAAAAACAAGTAAAACGCGCACAATTTCACTTTGTCCATTCAGGACGGGACCCCGGCTCGCGCGCCGGACAGACGCCGGACAACCGGCGCCGGGTTCTGTCATCGTAGAGATTCATGACCGCTAGTGGAACCTCTTCCCGACACGGCGACGCGCGCACCACGGACGCCGCGCGCGCTTCGCGGCGCCATGCGCGCCCCGTGTCGATCGCACTCGTCGCGTTCGCGCTCGGCGCGGCGGCCTCGCTCGGCGTGGCCGGCTTCGTCGAAGCGCGCTGGCAAGCGGCCGCGCATGCACGCTTCGAGCGGCGCGCCGCGCACCTGACCGACGCGCTGCGCCGCGAGCTGACCGCCGGGGCGGCCGCGCTGGACGGCGCGCGCGGCGCACTCTCGCTCGCCCCCGCGCCCGGCCAGGACGCCTGGAACACCTACGTCTCGACGCTCGATCTCGACGGCAATCGTACGCCGGTGCGCGCACTCGGCTTCGCCGCTGCGCGGCCCGGCGCGACGGCGACGGGCGGTCCGCCCACCGCGCTGCCGATCAGCGTCACCCGTTTCGCGCCGCTGACCGTCGAGCTGCCCGTCGACATGGGCACGCGCGACGCGGGCGCGCTCTGGCGCGCGGTCGACACCGGCCAGGTCGCGCTCGCGGTCCGCGACGCGAGCGACGGCCATCCGGCCGCGCTGACGCTGTTCCTGCCGGTCTACCGTCCGGACCGCGCGCCGGTGTCGCGCGACGTGCGCCGGGCGGCGCTCGACGGCTTCGTGTTCGCCTCGCTGAACGTGCGCCGCGTGTTCGAACAGGCGAGCGCCGACGAACGCGGCATCGGCCTCAGCGCTTCGCGCGCCGGCGATCTCACGCCGCTGTTCGCGGCCGACGCCGGCACCGACGATA
>NZ_JAAGNW010000023.1:0-519 GCF_010645215.1 Burkholderia multivorans
CGGCACGAATCAAGGGAAGAGAGGCGCGAGCGTATGTCAGCCGCATGTCATTTCCGTGACGATTGCATTGATAGCTTATCGAAAGCTCCACTACATTTCGCTGTCAAACGCGCCTTACATAATTCGCTCAGCCGGCTGTCAAAACCAGTTCAGCGCGCGTCCGGCGAATGGCCGCGCAGCACGCCGGTCCCTCGGTACACAAGAGAGATAACGAATGAAGAAAACCTGGATCCGCGTCACGCCCATCGCGTTGGCAGCGGCTATCGGCCTGAGCGCATGCGGCGGGGATGAGATTGCGTCGCCGGGCCTGACGGCGGTCAAGAACGTCGTCGTGATCTACGCGGAGAACCGCAGCTTCGACAACCTGTACGGCGCCTTCCCGGGCGCGAACGGCCTGCAGAACCTGGCGGCCGCGAGCGCGCAGCAGCTCGATCGCGACGGCACCCCGCTCGCGACGCTGCCGAAGATCTGGAACGGCCTCACCGCGAGCGGCGTGACGCCCGCCGTGACGGAAGCGAT
>NZ_JAAGNW010000023.1:529-3457 GCF_010645215.1 Burkholderia multivorans
AATACCTCGATGAACGTGACCACCCGCGATCTGTACCACCGGTTCTACGAGAACCAGATGCAGATCAACGGCGGCAAGAACAACATGTTCGCCGCGTGGGCCGATTCGGGCGGCCTCGTGATGGGCCACTACAACACCAACGCGTCGAAGCTGCCGCTGTGGAAGATCGCGCAGCAATACACGCTCGCGGACAACTTCTTCATGGGCGCGTTCGGCGGTTCGTTCCTGAACCACCAGTACCTGATCTGCGCGTGCGCGCCCTACTACGCGAACGCCGACAAGAGCCCGGCGGCCGGCTCGGTCTCGGTGCTGAACGCGGACGGCGTGTCGCTCAAGACCGCGACCAACTCGCCCGCGTCGGCGCAAAGCGGCCCGCCGAAGTACGTGAACTCGGGCAACCTGACGCCGGACTTCTACGCGATCAACACGATGCAGCCGCCGTACCAGCCGAGCGGCAACAAGAGCCCGGCGGGCGGCGACCCGACGCTCGCCGATCCGGCCGCGGCCACGACGCTGCCGCCGCAGACGCAGCAGAACATCGGCGACCTGCTGAGCGCCGCGAACGTCTCGTGGGCGTGGTACGGCGGCGCCTGGAACCAGGCGCTGCAGGCGGCGCAGAGCGGCACCTCGGGCGTGATCTACGGCCCGAACATGACCGCGCCGAACTTCCAGCCGCACCACCAGCCGTTCAACTTCTACGCGAACCAGGCGCCCGGCTCGGCGAGCCGCGCACAGCATCTGCTCGACGGCGGCGTGAACGGCGCCGAGTTCATCAAGGCGATCGACGCCGGCACGCTGCCGCAAGTGTCGTTCTACAAGCCGCAGGGCAACCTGAACGAGCACGCGGGCTACACCGACGTCGCCTCGGGCGACCAGCACATCGCCGACCTGAGCGCGCATCTGCAGAAGAGCCCGCAGTGGAACAACATGGTGGTGGTGATCACCTACGACGAGAACGGCGGCTTCTGGGATCACGTCGCGCCGCCCAAGGGCGACCGCTGGGGCCCGGGCTCGCGGATTCCGGCGCTCATCGTCTCGCCGTTCTCCAAGCAGGGCTTCGTCGACCACACGCCGTACGACACCGCGTCGATCCTGCGCTTCATCACGCGCCGCTTCTCGCTGCCGCGCCTCGCAGGCCTCAAGCAGCGCGACGACGCGCTGGTCGCGAACGGCGGCAAGCCGATGGGCGACCTGACGAACGCGCTCAACCTGTCGACGGGCCAGTAACACCATAAGCTTCACGATCACGACCTCGCAGGGCGGCTCCGGCCGCCCTTTTTTTCGTCCCGCCGCACCGCTCCCCCGCCGACCGTTCTCTTTTAGAGAAACCCTGCATCTGTATTTTTCATCCCACGCTTCCTATAAAATTCATATCATGCGCATGTTTAATGCGCCCGCCCGCCTCATGCGCCGCGCCACCCATATGGAGACGCCTTTCATGCTGGACGCCATCCTGGTCACCGTCGGCATCGCCGCGGTCGCGTGCTCGCTGTTCTACAAGTTCCTGTTGCTGCTGTACCAGGCCGACCAGCGGGCCGCCGCGCGCCGCCGGGAACACGGCCCGCACGGCGGCGCGCCCGGCGGGCTCTAGAATAACGGCGCCGCGCCTTCAGTCAGATTGCTCATTTCACGTTCGAGGAACAGACCATGCCACGCTCGCTTTCCACTCCGCTGACCCAACGGCTCGGCATCGCCCTGCCCATCGTGCAAGGCCCGATGAACGGCGGCTCGACGCCTGAAATGGTGATCGCGGTCTCCAACGCCGGCGGCCTCGGCTCGCTCGCCGCCGCCGGCCTGAGCCCCGACGCGATCCGCGCGCAGGCCGCGACGATCCGCGCGGGCACGTCGAAGCCGTTCGCGATCAACCTGTTCGTGCTCGACACGCCCGCGCCGAGCGAGGCGGAGGTCAGCGCCGCGCTCGAACGGCTGGAGCCGATCCGCGCCGAGCTGGGCCTCGCGCCCGGCCAGCCGCTCGCGCGCTACTGCGAGGATTTCCGCCAGCAGCTCGAGGCGCTCATCGAACTGAAGGTGCCGGTCGCGAGCTTCACGTTCGGCCTGCTCGACGCCCCGTCGGTCAAACGCCTGCACGACGCCGGCAGCCTCGTGATCGGCACCGCCACCAGCGTCGCCGAGGCGCGCGCCTGGGCCGCCAACGGCGCGGACATCATCTGCGCGCAGGGCGCGGAAGCCGGCGGCCATCGCGGCACCTTCCTCGGCCATCCGGACGCCAGCATGATCGGCACGCTCGCGCTCGTGCCGCAGATCGCCGACGCGGTGCCGCTGCCCGTGATCGCTGCGGGCGGCATCATGGACGGCCGCGGCATCGCCGCCGCGCTCACGCTCGGCGCGCAGGCCGCGCAACTGGGCACGGCCTTCCTGACCAGCGCCGAATCGCCGATCCATCCGCTGTGGCAGGCGCAGATCCGCGAATCGACCGACACCTCCACGCGCACGAGCCGCACCTTCACGGGCCGCCCCGCGCGCGGCATCGTCAACCACTACAGCGAGCGCATGGTCGAGTTCGAGCGCGAGGTGCCGGCCTATCCGATCCAGAACGCACTGACGGCCGAGATCCGCAAGGCCGCGGGCGCGGCGAACCGCCCCGACTTCATCTCGATGTGGGCCGGCCAGGCCGCGGGCCTGAGCCGCCGGCGCGACCACGGCATCCCGGCCGGCGCGCTCGTGCATGCGCTCGCCGAGGAAACCGTCGCGGCGTTCGGCTAAGCCCCCGCCCCATGCAGGCGCGCCCGGCCCCGCGAACGGGGCCGGGCGCGCATCGCTTCAGCCGCCTAGCGGAACACGACGGTCTTGTTGCCATTGAGCAGGATCCGGCGTTCCGCGAACCACTTCACGGCCCGCGCCAGCACCACGCATTCCGCATCCCCGCCGATCGTCGCGAGCGCCTGCGGCGACATCGCGTGATCGATC
>NZ_JAAGNW010000023.1:3467-4473 GCF_010645215.1 Burkholderia multivorans
CCCTGCTCGATGATCGGCCCCTCGTCCAGCTCGCGCGTCACGAAATGCGCGGTCGCCCCGATCAGCTTGACCCCGCGCGCATGCGCCTGGCCGTACGGCTGCGCCCCCTTGAAGCTCGGCAGGAACGAGTGGTGGATGTTGATCACGCGGCCCTTCAACGCGTCGCAGAACTGCGGCGACAGGATCTGCATGTAGCGCGCGAGCACCACCAGCTCGATCTCCTGCGCGTCGACCAGCGCGAGGATGCGCTGCTCCTGCTCGGCCCGCTCCTCCGCCGACGCGTGCGGCGGCAGCGGGAAATGATGGAACGGCAGGTTGTAGCCGTCGACGAGCCGCGCGAAGTCGCGATGATTCGACACGACGCCGACCACCTCGACCGGCAGCGTGCCGCTCGCGTGGCGGAACAGCAGGTCGTTCAGGCAGTGCCCGAGGCGCGACGCCAGCAGCAGCACGCGCGGCCGCGCGCCCGTGGCGTACAGCGTCCACTGCAGGCCCGAGCCGTCCTCGAGCTGGCCAATGCCCGCGCGCAGCGCGGCCTCGCTCGCGCCGCCCTCGTCGAGCGCGAACACGATGCGCATGAACAGCCGCCGCGACGCCGGGTCGCTGTACTGCGCGGAATCGAGCACGTGCCCGCCCAGTTCCGCGAGCACGCTCGACACGCGATGCAGCAGGCCGCGCTGCGCGGGACAGGACGCGAGCAGCGCATACTCGACGCCGGCGGGCGGCTCCGCCAGCGCCGCGGCGCCGGACGCGCCGGTTTGGCTTGATGTCAGCACGACGTCTCCTCCTCGTCAGAGCGCGGCATGCGCGTGGCTGCCGCGCGCCGCCATGTTCAGATGGTCCACCACGTCACCGAGCCGGCGAATGCCTTCGGTGAGGTCGGCGGCGCTCAGCGCGCAGAACGGCACGCGCAGGAACTGGTAGCCGGGATGCGCGTCGAAGAACGCGCTGCCCGACGACAGCACCAGGCCCGCCTCGAGCGCGGCCGAGCGCAGCGAATGCTCGT
>NZ_JAAGNW010000023.1:4483-4986 GCF_010645215.1 Burkholderia multivorans
AGGTAGCGCTCGATGGCCTGCACGCAGGTTTCGAGGCGCGGCCCGTAGAGCGCGCGCAGGCGGTCGAGCTGCGGCGGCAGCTGGCCGCTCTCGCACCAGGCCGCGACCACGCCCTGCGCGAACACGCCGGGCGTGATGTAGTGCCGCTCGGCTACGCCCGCGACGCGCTGCACGACGGCCTCGGGCGCGACCAGGAAGCCCGTGCGCACGCCCGGGCTGATCAGCTTCGTGAACGAACTCAGGTGCAGCGTCAGGTCCGGCGCCAGGCTGCGCAGCGACGGCAGCGGCGTGCCCTGGTAGCGCAGCAGGCCGTACGGCCCGTCCTCGACGAGCAGGAAGCGGTATTCGCGCGCCCAGCGGATCATGGTGTGCCGCGCCTCCAGGCTCATGCACGCGCCGGTGGGATTCTGGAAGTCGGGAATCAGGTAGACCAGCTTCGGCCGGCGGCGCTGCAGCTCGCGCTCGAACGCATCGAGCCGGACGCCGTCGACGCCGACCTCGAT
>NZ_JAAGNW010000023.1:4996-9654 GCF_010645215.1 Burkholderia multivorans
GAACCACGACGCGATGAATTCGCGCAGCGGCGGATAGCCGAACGCCGGCCCGTATTGCAGCATCCGGCTCGCGTCGCGCGCGAGCGCGCTCGACGCCATCGCGCGCAGCGAATCGACCGGAAACGATTGGGGATCGGGCACGCCGCGCGACAGATCGATGGTTTTCATGGGAAGTCCTCTCTACCTCGGGATTAGTTGACGAGCCGCACCGTGCCGCGCGCGCGTGGATCGGACGCCGCTTCCGGCATGTCGCCCGTGACGCGGATCACCTGGATGTCGCCGTTCGTGAAGCGCGGCTGGAGGTTGTAGCCGCGCGCGATCAATTCCTCGGCGAGCACGCCCTCGATCGGCGCATAGGGTTCCCAGTACACGGTGTTGACGGGCAGCAGTTGATGGTGGACGCGCATCTTCGCGACCGCCTTCGCGAGCGGCATCTCGAACGTGTGCACGTTGTTCAGCACCTGGAAGATCGAGCCGAAGATCCGCGAGCCGCCCGGCGTGCCGATCACGAACGCCACCCGGCCGTCCCGGGTCAGGATCGTGGGCGTCATCGACGACAGCATGCGCTTGCCCGGCGCGATCGCGTTGGCGTCGGTGCCGACGAGGCCGAAGCGGTTGGTCGCGCCCGGCTTCGCCGAGAAGTCGTCCATGTCGTTGTTGAGCAGGAAGCCCGCGCCCTCCACCACCACGCCGCTGCCGAACTTCGAATTCAGCGTGTAGGTGTTGGACACCGCGTTGCCGAACTTGTCGACGATCGAGTAATGGGTGGTCTCGTCGCTCTCCCCGAGCCCGGGGCGCACAGCCTCCATCTGCGTCGGCACCGCGAGATCGATCTCCGCCGCGCGCCGGCGCAGGTAGGCGGGATCGAGCAGCGCCTCGACCGGCATGATCTGGCAACCCGGATCGCCGAGATATTCGGCGCGATCGGCGAACACCCGCTTCATCATCTCGGAGAACAGGTGCACGTACTGCGTCGAGTTGTGCTCGACGCCCGCGAACGCGCCGTCCAGTTCGTCGCGCATCTTGAGCAGTTGCAGCAGCCCGATCCCGCCCGAGCTGGGCGGCGGCGCGGTCACGACCTCGTAGCCGTTCCAGCGTCCGATGAGCGGCTTGCGCCAGATCGTGCGGTAGTGGCGCAGGTCGTCCTTGGTGATCGGCACGTCGTTGCCGGACAGCTGGCGCACGAGCAGCTCCGCCGTCGCGCCCAGGTAGAACTCGCCGACCCCGAAGCGGGCGATCCGTTCGAGCGTCGTGCCCAGTTCCGGCTGGCGGAATACGCCGCCCTCCTCCATCTTGCCGAAGTAGTGCTTGAAGTTCGTCTTGCCCTCGAAATCGTCGAGCATCACGTCGCGCCGCTCGATCAACTGACGATGCACGATGAAGCCCTGCCGCGCGTAGCGGATCGCGGGCTCCACGAGACGCCGCCACGGCAGCGTGCCGAAGCGGCGGTGCGCATCCCACAGCCCGCGCACGGTGCCCGGCACCGCGACCGAGTGGCGGCCGACCACGCCCTTGCCCGGCACCACCTCGCCGGCCTCGTCGAGGTACATGTCGCGCCGCGCGTTCTCCGGCGCGCATTCGCGGTAGTCGAGGAAGTACGGGATGCCGTCGTGGAAAATGGTCATGAAGCCGCCGCCGCCGAGGTTGCCCGCCTCCGGATAGGTGACGGCCAGCACGAACGCGGCCGCGACCGCCGCGCCGACCGCGTTGCCGCCCTCGGCCAGCACCGCCTCGGCCTCGTTCGCGCTGTACAGATCCGGCGCGGCCACCGCGCCCGCCTTCAGCACCTGCGGCACGCGCGCACCGGGCTCCTGCTGCAGCTTGCGCATGATGCGCCGCGATTCCTCGGCTGCCTCACGCGAGCGCGCGTCCTGCTCCGGTTCGTGCCGGGTGGGTTTTTCATTGCTGATCTTCATGGTCTGCCAGTCCTGATGAATGGATATGAGACGGCGCGCGGGCGGCCGGAACGCCGCCCGCGCGCCCTGCCGTCAGCCGAGCGCGGCTTCCGGGTGCGCGGCGGCCTGCGGCGCCGGCGCGGGGGCGCCCAGGAACACGCCGGGCCGGTTCGGGTGGTAGGCGAAATGCATCGCGTGTTCGCGGCGCTCGACCGCGTCGAACACCGCCTGGGCAATCTCGGGCGCCTGCGCGAAGCCGCCCGTGTTGTGCCCGCCCGTGATCACGCAGCGGCCGCCGTGCGCGCCCGGCACGATCTCGAATACACCGAGGCCCGACGACGTCCACGGCCGCACGCAGTACTTGAAGCTGTCCTGCAGGTTGCCCGCCTCCGTCGCCGCGCTGTACGAGGCCGGGAAGTACTTGGCTGCCGTGTCGACCAGCCCCTGGTAGATCTGCTGCAGCTGCGCGAGGTCGATTTCGCGCGGATCGACGCCGGTATGGCCGTAGCCCGAGCCGATCACGAGGATCGGCTGGCCGCGCTCGTCGGTCGCCACCGTGATGTTCGCGTCCTCGGTGATGTGCCCCTTGCGCGCGAGCTTCAGCGAATGGCGCAGCCCCGGTTCGAGGTTGGGGATCCGCAGCCACGCGCCCAGCACGCCGTGGATCTTGCCCTTCGTCTCGGTGCCGCCGAGCAGCGCATCGCCGCACGCGCTGCGCGGCCTCGCGCTCCAGGCGCTGCGCGGCGCAGCCCCAGGTGAACTCCGCGCCGCCCGCGCGCAGGCGCTGCAGCAGCCCTCGCACGAACTTGTGCGCGTTGACCGTGAAGCCGACCACGTGGATGCCGCCCGCGATATGGCCGCCCCGCACCGCGTCGGCGAGCGCAGGGTGCCGCTGCGCGACCTCCTGCGGCGTCAGCACCTGGCGCGTCGCGCCGATGCGGTTCTGGCGCCGCACCGCGCCCGCGAACTGCGCGTCGTCCGAATAGAGCCGCAGGATCCCCTCGCGCAGCAGCGAGGCCGAGAACAGGTCCGGATCGTCGTCGATCCAGCGGGTCCAGCGCGGATGGCTCGCGCGCGACAGCGCGAAGATGTCCTCGTTGTACTTGTCGGCGAGCCAGACCGGGATCCCCTCGAATTCGCGCACCCAGCGCATCTCGTGGTCGGACAGCGTCTCCTTCCAGTGCACGTTCCAGCCCAGTTCGGTGACACTGCGCCGGAACAGGTTGTTCATCGTCAGCGACACCTGCCGGTCGTTGTAGTTGTCCATCTCCGACAAGGTGAACATGCGCGCGTCGTCGCCGCCGTGGGTGCAGCCGTAGGCCGTCCACGGATGCGCCGCGCCCGGATCCGGGCGCGCATCGATGAAGTGCACCGCATAGCCCTCCTGCTGCAGGCGGAATCCGGTCACGAGATTGACGAGCCCCGCGCCGACCAGCAGCACCTTGGTGCGGCCGACGATCGTCTCGGGCGCCGCCGCCTCCTCGCGCTCGACCCGGCTGCGCAGCGCGTGGCGCAACCAGCGGGCCTCGAGCAGCTCGAAGGCGTTGACGTACGCGTCGCCGAGCGACTTCCCGACCGCCTGCAGGGTCATGCTGTTGCCCGCCTCGATCTCGCCCGACGGCGCGTAGTCGAGCAGGTCCTGCGCATTCGGATCGGGGATCACGACGCGCACGACGTAGACGGGCGCCGCGTTGGCCGCGGCCCATTCGTCGATCGCCTTGCGCGGCACCGGATCGCTCGAGATCAGCGCATCGATGCCGCCTTCGATCAGGGTGCGCGCGAGCATGTCCTGGCTCTTGTGCAGCAGGTCCGGGCGGTAGATCACGTTGTCGGCGAGCAGCGCGTCCTGCAGCGGCTGGTCCAGCACATCTAACAACAGTATTTTCATGGTGGTATCCGATGGAATGTCGGTAAGGGTCAGGGATGCGCGCCGCGCATCCGGTACGGTCGCGGCCGGGCCTCAGCCGTGCGGGCTCAGCGCCAGCAGGCCGAGCACGTAGACATAGGCGAGCACCATGCCGAGCGCGCAGAAGCGGCCGTTCGACACGAAGCTGGTCTCGCGGCTCGACATCTGCAGGCTGGTGGCGGCGAGAATCGAGCAGATCGACACGGGCGACAGCAGGTTCGACATCACGAACATCGACGTCCATGCGAGGTACTGCACGTAGGTCGGCCCGAGCACGGTGGCATCCACGAGCGGGAAGAAAATGCCGAACAGGATCATCGGATGCACGCCCAGCATCGTGATCGCGGGCAGCACGGCGATCAGCAGCACGCCCACCGCGTACGGATTGCCGAGCGGCGCGCGCACGGCCTGGGGCAGGTACGCGGCGAGGTCGACGTGCTGGATCGTGAAGATCAGCAGGCTCGACGCCGCGAGCAGCAGCAGCTCGGGCGCGATCCCGTCGATGCTCTTCGGCGCTTCCTTCGTCACAGCCCCCGCCTTGCCCGACAGCACCAGCAGCTCGAACGCGTAGCCCGCGATCATCGCGAACGCGAACGACCAGGTCAGCTTGCCGGTGGCCACGTAGCAGATCGCGCCGAACCCCGCCACCATCGCCGCGAGCACGAGCGGCTTGAGCTTGTCGACTTCGCGCGCCTTGGCGGCGCCCGCGTCGATCTCGAGACGCGGCGTCATCGCGCCCACCACCACGAACAGCGCGAGCGGCATGCCGAGCAGCAGCACCGCGCCGGTATCGAGGTGCGGGATTGCGGCGGCGATCGACGCCGACGCGACCGTGGTCGGCAGGATGAACATCGATG
>NZ_JAAGNW010000023.1:9664-30329 GCF_010645215.1 Burkholderia multivorans
ATGCGCACAACGCGCGCATCGTGATCCGCGCGATGCCCTGGCGGTTCTTCACCTGCGGCCCGCACACGGCGCCCATCATCGAGATCGCGCCCTGGCTCGTGAACAGCGTGAGCGCCATCGTCGCGAGCGCGACCCGCACCGAGTTCCGCGCGCCGTCGGGCGGCGTGATCAGGCGGCTGCTCACCAGCGCGGCGAGCCCCGAGCGCGTCAGGCTGTGCCGGAACAGCGACACGCCGACGAGCAGCGCCATCACCGGCGAGAAGCGCCCCATCGCCGCCAGCAGCTGCGGCGCGTCGACGAGGGTGCCGAGCAGCGGCAGGCAGATCACGAAGATGCCCACCGCGTACCACAGCGTCTGCTTCTTGCGGCTCTCCTTCGACAGGCACAGGATCGCGAGCGGAATGCACGCGACCACGCCGACGCTCGACGCGAGCTTGGGCAGCGCGGCGGAGAACGTCGTCGCCGCCAGCAGCAGCAGCGAACTCAGCATCAGTGCGCTGACCTTCTGCCATCCATTCAACATGGTGTCTTCTCCTTATCGTCCTAGATGGATTGCAGGAATTCGTTGAGGAGTTCCGGCTCGGTCACCATCGGGTCGTGCCGCGCGTCGAGCTCGCGCCAGATCCAGCCCGGCTGCGCGCGGATGTCCTTCTTGAGCTTCGCGAGCGGCGCGAACGAATGGGCGACGCAGTCGACGTAGATGCGCGGCACGCCGTTGCCGATCGGGTTCTTCAGGAAGAACTTCTCCTGATACGGGCCGACCGGATGCGGCGTCAGCAACGAACCGACCCAGGCCTTGTCCGCCTCCGAGACGATGTCGTAGGTGCTGAGCGGCGGCGTCGGAATCGAGGTAGACGAGCGTGCGCAGCGCATGCGGGATCCGGTCGGCCACGCCGCTGATGATCAGGCCGGAAAAACCGCTGCCGACGAGCACCACGTCGCTCAGGCCTTCGTACTGGATGTGGTTGACGATGCTCGTGATGTGGGTGGTGAGCGTGATGTCCTTCGACAGCAGATGCTTCGCCTCGCCCACCCCGGGGCAGGTCGGCGTGGACACGTTGTGCCCGGCCGCGCGCAGCTTCTGCGCGACCTTCTTCCAGCACCAGCCGCCGTACCACGCGCCATGCACGAGCACGAAGGTCTTGGCTCCGCCCGGCGCGGCCGCGGGCAGCTTGGCGGACGCATCCTGCGCCTGCGCCGAACGGGCCGCGAGCGCGCCCAGTGCGAGGCCGATCGCCCCGCCGTTGAAATTGCGACGATTCATGGTTCCGGTCTCCTCTCAGACAGCTTCAGCGTTGAGCGCCTGCTCTGCTTCGCGGCGCGCCTCGATGTCGTCGGCCATCGCGATGCAGGCCTTGCCCGCGTCCTGCAGGCCGCGCGAGTTCGAGAACGGGCGCGGCAGCACGTAGGTGTAGAAATGCGCGCCTTCCACCACGTAGCCGAGCGCCCACAGGTTCGGGATCACCGCCCCGTCACGGTTGATCACGTTGACGCCTGCCGTGATCTCGATGCCGCTCGGGCTGAATTCGCCGTTGCGGAACGGCGTGATGGCGCCTGACGCGAGCATGTTCTGCACCAGCGGCGACGGGCTCGTCTCGGGTTCGAACAGGTCGACCTTGGCGCGGATCAGCACGTCGAACGATTCGTGGGCCGGCGTCTCGAAGCGGTCGGTCGACAGCGTGAAGCACTGCGCGTCCTCGTCGTAGCCCAGCTCCGGCTTGGGACCGAAGAAGGACAGCACGCCCGCGTCCATCAGCGCCAGCATCTCCATGTTGCGTTCCTTCGGCGGCCCGCTCGCGATGCGGTTGCTGATCGAGCACCAGTACGACAGGAAGCGGCGGTGCGATTCGGGCGTGAGCCGGCAGTAGTCGACGGCGTGCCGGATGTTGTCGCGGATGTCGCGCAGGATGTCGGCCGAGGCCTTGCGCGGGTTGTCGACGTTGCCGCCGAAGCAGTCGGCGATGTCCTCGGTCAGGTGACCGCGCACATACTTTCGATAGGCCTCCTGATCGACGAACGTCAAATTGGCGACGGGCAGCATCAGCAGGTCGACCGCCGCTTCGACGGCGGGCTCCGGCACATAGGTCTCGGGATCGGCCCAGACGCCCGTCACCGAACGCGAATACACATAGGCCATTTCCTTTCTCAGCGTCGGCCACAGATCGCGATCGAAATCGAGCTGCTCGTTGCCGCGCTCGCGCCGGTTCTTCGCGCGACAGACGTCGACGAAATCGCGCGTGAAGAATTTCGCCTTGTACTGGCCGTAGGTGCCCTTCTGGTTCACGGCGCGGCCGCCCGCCGGCAGGCCCTGGCGCGAGAACACGGTGAGCTTCGGCTCGCGTCCGCAGGCGATGTAGCGATAGCGGTCGAACGACACCTTCTCGAAGCGGCCGCCGAGGCCGATGGTCAGCGCCGAGATGGCATCCGCCGCCGTCAGGCCCGTGCCGCAGATCGCCACGCGCGCCTGCGCGCTGATCGCATTGAGCGAAGTGATCGGATACGGCGACTTGAAATAGGCGAGATGGCTGTTGCCCGCCTTGCCCTGCTCGACCCAGCGGTCGAACTTGTGATCGAACGCGTCCTTGCCGCCGAGGCTGTGGCCCATCGTCATGAACACGTAGTTCGCGTCGATCCGGAAGTCGCCGTCGAGATGCACCTCGATCCGCTGCGCGTCGATCGGCACGATGTTCACGACGTTGCGGCGATGGTTGATCACGTTCACGTAGTCGGGGAGGCTGTCGAGCAGGCGGTCGTATACCCAGGTCAGGTACTCGCCCAGCACGGCGCGCGGCAGATACATGTTCTCGTCCACCGGTTCGCCCTCGTCCGACACGACGTAGCGGCCATCCAGTTTC
Source organism: Burkholderia multivorans (assembly GCF_010645215.1). Classification (GTDB taxonomy): domain Bacteria; phylum Pseudomonadota; class Gammaproteobacteria; order Burkholderiales; family Burkholderiaceae; genus Burkholderia; species Burkholderia multivorans_A. Next base: position 12,520 of record NZ_JAAGNW010000023.1, read on the forward strand.
TTGTAGCCGCGATCGAGCGCCCACTCGAGAAAGGACGGGCCGGGCAGCACCGGGCCGGAATCCGTCACGGACTCGTCGCAATACATCGTGATCTGCGCGGCGATGGTGTTGACCAGCAAATGATCCGGCTGGCTCCATTCGTGAATGCCCTGACCTGGCGTGGATGGATCGATCAGATGCAGGTCAATACCGACATCCAGTTCGCGCTGCGAAAGCACGGCGTGCAATCGTTCGAGGAGCGTCAGCCCGCGCTGACCCATGCCCACAATGGCTACACTAATTCTTTCCATATTTGTTCCCGAATTATTTAATCAGATACACCACACCCGGATTCAATAATCGAAAGACAAAACCTTCCCCCGGCGCTGGTCTCGCGACAGCACCGCTCCAGCCCGCCCGACGGACCTTACAGGCCTATCAAATGCACGGGGATCGGATGTCTCCAATTACCGCGCGATCAGCGTCGAATTAGGCAATCCGCCCTCGACATCAATCACCAGGCAAATTCTATTTACAGGTGACCAGCGGGGATAATTCAATTTTTTGATAATGCATTCGCTTTTCAAGAAACAGTTGCCCGCAGATTTAGAAGCAATGAAACTATCCTAATAAAGGAAATTTCCCGTATTACGAGAAATTTCAAATTCATCGATGGATGGGTGGGGCAAATCGCGGGGCGTATGGCATGGATCTAAGGGCATTGCAGATATTCAAGGCGGTCGTCGACGAAGGCGGCGTGGCGCGCGCCGCCGAGCGCCTGCACTGCGTTCAGTCGAACGTATCGATGCGCATCAGGCAGCTGGAAGACATGCTGGACACCCAGCTGTTCGAACGGGTCGGCAAGCGCCTGACCGTGACGCCGCGCGGCGTCGTGCTGCACGGCTATGCCGTGCGTCTCCTCCAGCTCGCCGACGAGGCACGGCAAATGGTGAAAGGATCGGGCATGCCCTGCGCGGAGTTGCGCATCGGTGCGATCGTGACGACGGCGACGCTGCAGCTGCCGCATGCCTTGACGGAATTCCATCGCAGCCACCCCGCGGTGCAGCTGCACGTGAACGTAGCCACTTCCGGCAACATCGTACGCGACGTGCTCGGGCAGGAACTCGACATCGGTTTCGTCGTCGGCCCGGTGCGGCACGAGGCGCTTCAGCAGGTCGAGCTCGACGCGGAGGCGCTGGTGCTGCTGACCGATCGCCATCACCCGGTGATTCGCAGCGCCAAGGATCTCGCGAACACGATGATCATCGGCTTTCGCGAAGGCTGCGCGTATCGCAGCCGCCTGCAGCGCTGGATGGCCGAAGCCGGCGTGCCGTGGTCGCGCACGCAGGAATTCGACACCGCCGAGGCGATCCTCGGCTGCGTCGCGGCCGGGCTCGGCGCCGCGATCATGCCCGCCGCCCTGGTCAGCACGCTCGGCTTCACGGACCAGATCCAGTGTCATCCGCTGCCCGAGAAATATGCGCTCGCCAGGACGGTGATGATCTGGCGCAGCGACAGCCGGCACGACGCCGACCACCGCCTGCTCGCGGACAGCCTGCGCGCCCACGCCGCCCCGCCCTCCCTGTTCGCGCCGCCCGTCGACCTATGCGACGTCTGCGACACCTGATTCCCGCGACACGCCGGCGGGCGCACCGCCGGCGTTACGACACGCGCAGCTCCTGCCCCTTGAGGCTGCGCACGAACGCATCGCGCGCGTTGTGACGCGCGATGTCCTTGCGCCAGACGAAGTGCACGCGATTGCGCGCGACGTCGGGCAGCACGGCATGGCACTTGATGACATTCGTCAGGTCGCGGCGCTCGATCAGCGAGCGCGGCATCAGCGACACGCCCATGCCCGCGCCGACACACGCGATGATGACCTCGAGCGCGCCGAACTCCAGCACGATGCGCGGCTTGATCCCCGCACCTTCCAGCCAGCTCTCGAAGCGCGCGCGATGCGTGCCGTCCGAACGGAACGCGAGGAAGCTGCAGCCGCGCAGGTCCTCGGCCGACTTGACGGCCGGGTGGCTGTGATCGGTGATCAGCAGCAGTTCTTCGTCGAACGCCGCTTCCTCCGCCAGCTCGTCGGACGTGACCGGCGCGGGCACGAGCGCGATGTCGAGACGATGGCCGATGACGGCGTGCGTGATCTGCTCGATCGAACCGGTCTCGATCGTCATGTCGACCTTCGGATAGCGCTGGTGGAACCCGGCCAGCATGCGCGGCAGGCGCGCGGCGGCGGTGGCCTCGGTCGCGCCGATCCGCAGGCGCCCGGCGGGCTCGCCGCCGCCCTTGACGATCGAACGCGCCTCGTCCGCCAGTTGCAGCATGCGCTCCGCATAGCCGAGCAATTGCGAGCCCTCATTCGTGATGACGAGGCGCCCGTTGACGCGATAGAAAAGCGGAATGCCCAGCCGGGTCTCGAGCTGTCGCAGCCGCGTCGAGACATTGGACTGCACACAGTTCAGCACGGTGGCCGCGCGGGCAATGCCGCCCTCGTCCGCAACGGCCTTGAAAATCTTCAACGCCTGCAAATCCATCCTGGTCCCTCGTCACTTTCGCTTGCCAATGACGTATTGGCTGTCCTGCTCTGGGTTGCCCTCGTCAAACGGGCGGGAACGGGCGCGGTCGTGCCGCGCGTAGGCTCGCCTCACCAGACCGGCCTGGTGATGGGAAAACGAAGCGGCGAGAAGTGAAGCGTGAAGCGCTGCGCCGTGCGCGAACGCGCGCGCGGCGGACTGGCCGGGCGCTCAAGCGCCGTCGGCCGATGAAGGTCGGTAGGTACGCACGCGCCGCGGGCCCTCGCGGTGCGGCCGCCCGCCCGCCGGCGCAATGGCCGACGCAATCGGAACGTCTCTCATGATTATTCTCGGACTAGAAATGATTGTTTGTCGACATGATAGCGAACTATGCGAACAATGGGTTTCTTTTTGAAAGGAAATAGAAATATATGTCATGCGACGTCATGATTCTTCGGTCCGCCCGCGCGCCGTGCGGCCGGGCGCGCCCGGCCGCACGGCCTCGGATAGAATGCACGCACTCCCGCCGACCGACCGGCCGGCTCACTCCCATGAGGCTCCCATGATCGTCAAACCGCGCGTGCGCGGCTTCATCTGCGTGACCGCGCATCCGAGCGGATGCGCGGCGAATGTCGACGCCCAGATCGACTACGTGCGCGCCCACGCGCCGCACGGCGACGGACCGAAGAAAGTGCTGGTGATCGGCGCATCGACCGGCTACGGCCTGGCCGCCCGCATCAGCGCCGCATTCGGCTACGGCGCCGCAACGCTCGGCGTGTTCTTCGAACGCCCCGGCGCCGCCGACAAGCCCGCCACGGCGGGCTGGTACAACAGCGTCGCGTTCGAGCAGCGCGCCGACGAGGCCGGGCTGTACGCAGCCAGCATCAACGGCGACGCGTTCTCCGACGAGATCAAGCAGAAGACCATCGAAACGATCCGCCGCGACCTCGGCCAGGTGGATCTCGTCGTCTACAGCCTCGCCGCGCCGCGCCGCACGCATCCGCGCACGGGCGAGACCTTCACGTCGACGCTCAAGCCGATCGGCCGCGCCGTCAACCTGCGCGGCCTCGACACCGATCGCGAGACGATCCGCGACACGCAGCTCGAACCCGCGACCCAGGACGAGATCGACGCCACCGTCGCGGTGATGGGCGGCGAGGACTGGCAGATGTGGATCGACGCGCTGCGTGCGGCCGACGTGCTCGCGCCCGGCGCGAAAACCACCGCGTTCACCTACCTCGGCGAGAAGATCACGCACGACATCTACTGGCACGGCTCGATCGGCGCGGCCAAGCAGGATCTCGACCACAAGGTGCTCGCGATCCGCGACACGCTCGCCGCACGCGGCGGCGACGCGCGCGTGGCGGTGCTGAAGGCCGTGGTCACGCAGGCCAGCTCGGCGATCCCGATGATGCCGCTCTACCTGTCGCTGCTGTTCAAGGTGATGAAGGCGCGCGGCACGCACGAGGGCTGCATCGAACAGGTCCATGGCCTGTACCTGGACAGCCTGTACGGCGCGACCCCGCACCTCGACGACGTGGGCCGCCTGCGCGCCGACGGCAAGGAGCTCGACGCCGACGTGCAGGCCCAGGTCCAGGCGCTGTGGAGCCAGGTGAACGACGCCAACCTGTACGAGTTGACCGACTTCGCCGGCTACAAGCACGAATTCCTGCGCCTGTTCGGCTTCGACATTCCCGGCGTCGACTACGACGCGGACGTCGCGACCGACGCACCGCTGCGACACCTCGTCTGACCCGCGCATGGCCGTCGCGCGATGCGACGGCCATGCCACCGCCCGGTGGCGGGCGTCGGGCCCGGCGCGCGCAACGCGGCCGTGCCCGTTGCATTCATCGCGCGCATGAATCTCGCGGACGGCATGCGCGAGAAACGCTGGCAAGGGAAGAGAGCCCATCGTCGTTCAGCGCGTGACGACAGGCGAAGACAGGCAGAACCGTTGTTACGACCGACCGCCGTCCGCGGCGGCCGCGTCGCGCTTCGCGCGCCGCCAGCCGGCGAAGCTCAGCCACGCGGGCGCCAGTTCGTCGGCGTCGAGCGGCGCCACGCAATAGGAGGCGCCCGCCCACTCCGGCACCGGCAGCGGCTCGACCGAACGGATCCCGACCTGCTCGGGCCGATACGCCTGATGCGGCCAGAACAGCGGCATGATCTTGCGCTCCGCCATACCGCGATGCAGCCGCGCCGGCGCGCCGGCATCCGCCGCGGTGTCGCACTGGAACGACCATTCGTCGGCATCCCAGGCCACGAACACCGAAGCCTGCCCGGCGTCGTCGAACATCAGCACCGCATTCTGCTCGGGCCGCCAGTAGTATTCGACGATCTCGCCGCGCGCGACCCGCTCGTCGAGCAGCCGAACGACGCGCGGATCGCAGTAGGTCGCGCCGATGTCGTGCACGCTGATGTGGCCGCGCAGCGCGCAATGCTTCTTCTTGGCCTCCGCCAGCGCGGCCGTGAGCTTGCCCGGCATGCCGGGGTCGCTCTTTCTCAGATAGAAGTCGATCAGCCCGGCGTTGAACGCGTCCACCGCCTCGCGATCGCCCGCCGCGCCCGTCAGCAGGATCCGCGTGCACACGGCGCCCTCGAGCGAGGTCAGGAAACGCAGCCCGTCGATCTCCGGCATCTCGTAGTCGACCACCACCGCGGCGACCTCCTCGAAGCGCGACGCATCGTCGAGCGCATCGCGGCCCAGCGCATTGCTGCCGCCCTTCTCGACTTCCGAGTAATCGGCGCCCGCGATGCGGGCCACGGGCACCGCGCGATCGCGCGACGTCATGAAATCGAGCGCGGCCTGCGGGCGCGTGAAAAACCGATTCAATTCCCGTTCCCGGAAGCGTCCCCGCAAGCCGTCGAGAAAATCCGCACTATCGTCGAGAAAGACAACTGATACCGGGTGGAACATCGGTTGCCTGACAAAGGAGCTCATTTCTGCCTCGGGAAAAAAGAAAGTTACGCGCGCAAACGATAAACGCATCAAGCCGCGCCCCGATTATCCAGCGCCGTCCGGAATATCGGCAAGCCCCCGTGCCCGGCCGGCCGGCGCGCGCGCCGGGCCGCCCCGCCAAGGCTTCGCTATCGCACCGGATAAAGGCGGTAAGAATCCGTCATTCCGCCAATACAGGGGGAATGCGCTGCTACCGCCTGTAGCGATGTTTACGAGGACCTGATCATGTTGAACCGCGACGCTATTCCCGCCCTGCTCTCCCGTGGCCCGGCACTGCTGACGCCCGACGGCATGGACGTGACCGCTCACAAGACTTTTCACCATGTGATCGATATCTATCTCAAGGACTCGAATGCCTTCATGAATACCTATTTCGCCCGTTACTTCGAATGGCAGGGCATCTGCCGCGAACGCTGGTTCCACGAGTGCATCGACAACAACCTGTTGGGCGCGGGCGGCAGTTTCGTCACGAAGCGCGCACACCAGGAATACGTACAGGAAACGTTCCCGTTCCAGCGGGTCGACTGCTACCTGAATACCGTCAAGGTCAGGCAGTGCTCGGCGTACCTGCTGTTCCGCTTCTACGTGGACGGCCGCCCGGTGTCGATGGGCTACCAGCAGATCCTGTTCGCCGGTCCGGACAAGCGCATTCGCCGCTTCCCGGCCGGCGTCCTCGCGCGTGTCGAGGAATATGAACTGAGCACGGATACGGCAACGCTCTGAGCGCCGTGATTCACCCGATCCGATAGTCTCCGGACGGTTGCGGCAGATCGCGCAGTCGGCGGTCTGCCGCCGAGCCCGGCTCCGGCAGTTGCAGCGTGAAGGTGGTGCGCACGCCCTGCTCCGATTCGCACGCAATGCTGCCGCCGAACGCCTCGCACACGCGCCGGCAGAACGTCAGGCCGACGCCCGTGCCGCGGCCGTGCGCCTTGGTCGAATAGAACGGATCGAAGATCTGCGGCAGGACATCGGGCGCAATGCCCGGCCCGCTGTCGCTGAAGCGCAGCACGCAAAAGCCCTCGCTGCGATACGCGGCGATCTCGATGCGGCCCTCGCCCACCGAATGGATCGCCTGGATGGCATTTTTCAGCAGGTTGAACAACACGAACATGAGCAGCGTATCGGAACCGGAGAAGCGGATCTCCGGATCGATCTGCGCGACGGACACGAGCGCACGCTCGCCGTCGCGGAACGGATAGCGCTCGAGCGCCGCCTCGACGCAGGCGCCCACCGAGTGGACCGCGAAGCTGCGCTTGTCGAGCCGGTTCAGGGTCAGCGACGCGAGCGACATCTCGACCACGGTATTGGTGCTGTCGACATGGCGACGGATCGCGGACACCAGCGCCGGCAGCCGCTCGGGCTCCTCGGCGGTGTCGAGCCGGTCGTCGACCAGGCGATGCTCCACCGCCAGGCGGTAGCCGCGCATCAGCTCGGGCAGCGCGTGGCGCAATTCGTCGGCATGCAGGCCGATCGTCGCGAGCGGCGTGGCGACCTCGTGCGCGACCGTCGCGAGCGTCAGGTACGGCCCCATCAGTCCATAGCGCACGATCGACACGGCCAGCATGCCCAGACTGACGGTGATGAACAGCACGCCGAGCGGATACAGCTCGTAGCCGTAGTTGACGAGGTAATCGGTGGCCGCGAGCGAATACAGCCCGAGGCTGACGAGGCACAGGTCGAGCAGCCGCCGCGAACCGGCATTGGTGATCTTGCGCCGCGCCCGCAGCAGCAGCCAGGCGCTGCGGGCGACCAGGAAGACCGTCTGCGCGACGTGCAGCGGATGCAGCCGCCCGGCGCGCGGGTAGTAGCCGAAAAAATAGGAACCGAAGCCGTCGACGACTTCGTTGCTCGTGATGAGCAGCACCGCCAGCACCGCGCTCAGCGCATACGACGCGAGCAGCAGCGGCCGCTCGTCGCGGCGCGCGACGACCTCGACGACGAAGTGATAGAAGGTGGTCGGCAGGAACAGGATGAACAGATAGCCGATCTTGACGAGCGTGCCGGCGAGATCGGGACTCGTGGCCTGGAACAGCAGCGCCCAGGTGCCTTGCCACACGAACGTGGTGGCGCACATCACGGCGAACGGGATCGACACGCGCGTCGCCCCCTCCGTGATCAGCACGTAGGTGCCGAACCCGAGGAACAGCGCCGATACGAAGGCAGGCAATAACGAGTACATGGAGCTGGTTCGCGTTTCCCGTGTTCCCGCCGAGCGCATCACTCGCGAGCGGCCGTCTCGTGAGCGGGAATTGGCGCGGCGCTCGCCGTGCGTGGTTGAAATCGTCTCCGGATAGTTGGCTTCACCGATACCGGGGAATTTTTGTTTCGTGGCGCCGGGAAACCAACCCCGATGCAGCTGCGATCTTAACGCATCTTCAGGGGTGGGGCGGAGGTCGTTTTCATTGCGTTAGAGCAAATGATCGCGCCATATTCATGAACAATATCGGCAAATAGATCGAAAACCTGCGATTCGCGTAATGCTTAAATTGGTGCAGAACGTAAAAACGGACCGACAGGCGCGGCGATTTTGTCCCGGCCCCGATTGAAAGGGCACGCGGCGGATGTTCCTTCGAATTGAACCGCAAGTGATACGGCGCGTTGTATATGCATCGATCATGACGGAGCGGCATGCCCGCCCCCGCCGTCCCGGCACCGCTGCTCAGGCGCGCGACAGCCTGCGTGCACCCGCGCCGCCGCGCCGCTTGTCCGCGCCGAACGCCGTCGCCATCGCCTCGCTGAAGCATTCGAAGGGACGCGCGAGACGCCCCGCCGGCGCGCGATGCACGATCCAGGCCTGGACCTGCGGCCGGAAATCCTGCACCGAGAGCATCCTCAAGCGCTCCCGAAACGGGCTGCGCTCGAATGCCTCCCGGGACGTCAGCGTGACCCCGAGCCCGCGCGCAACCAGCGACAGCCGCAGATCCGAACTGAGCGCCTCGATGCCGATCTGGAACGGCAGGCGCTCTTGCGCCATGCGCCGCTGGATCACGCTGCGAAAACCGCAACCATCCTGATTGATGATCCACGGCAACGCCGACAGCGCCTGCAAGCTCACCCGCGCCGGCAGCGCGGCATCGTGCGGCGCGATCACCGACAGCGCCTGCAGGCCGACCGCGCGCGCCTCGACATCGCCCGGCGGCGCGGCGTCGTCGGGCAGGCAGAACGCCGCGACGTCGATCTCGCCGCGGCGCAGCCGCTCGGTCAGCTGCTCCGGCCAGCTCGTCGTCACGCAGACCGCAAGCTGCGGAAACGCGGTGCGCAAGGCATCGAGCGGCGCGGCGACCGCCAGTTCCGACAGATAAGGCGTGATGCCGAGCCGCAGTTCGCCCGCGACGTCGCCGTCGGGCGACAGCCGCGTCTTCAGGTCGTCCAGCACCCGCAGCAGGCGGCGGCCGTGGTCGTAGGCTTCGCGGCCGGCCGCGGTCGGCCGCAGCGGTTTCGACTGGCGATCGAGCAGCGCCGCGCCGAGCAGCGTTTCGAGGCTCTGGATGCGGCGGCTCACGCCGGGCTGCGTGAGGTGCAGCCGCGTCGAAGCCGCCACGATCGAGCCTGTCTCGACCACCGCCAGGAATGCTTCCATGTCATGCGTGTTCATGCGGGTTCCACATAATCTTCATGAGGATATTTGAATTGCATCATACAAATTTCTACGCATAATTTCAAAGATGATCATGCGTAATTGTTATCCCCAATACGATGAACGCCACGAATTCCGCCTCTCCCGCGTGCCGCGCCGAACCCGTCGCCGCCGTCCTGCCGTACCGCTCGCTGTGGGCCGCGTGCTTTCTCGGCTATGCGTCGATCGGCATGACGATCCAGGTGATGCCGTCGTTCACCCGCGATCACCTCGATGCGAATGCGGTCGTCGCGGGCCTCGCCGTCACGATCGGATCGCTCGCGACGATGCTGAGCCGGCCCTTCGCGGGCCGCTTCGCCGACGTGCGCGGATCGCGGCCCATCGTGATCGCGGGCGCGCTGCTCGGCGTGGTCGGCGGCCTGCTGCACCTGTTCGCGACCACGCTGCCCGTCCTGATTCTCGCCCGCCTCGTACTCGGGGCGGGCGAAGGCGCGTTGTTCACCGGCTGCATCGGCTGGGTGCTCGCGCACGCCGAGCCGAGCCGGCGCGGCAAGATCGCGGGACACTTCGGGCTGTCGATGTGGGCCGGGCTCGCCTGCGGCCCGATGCTCGGCGCGGCCGTGCTGATCGTCGGCGGATATCGGGACGTATGGATGGCCGCAAGCGTCCTGCCGGCCGTCGGCGCCGTGCTGATCGTCCGCACGCCGCGCCTGCCCGAACCCGCCCGCGCCGTGCATCCTGCACGCCGCGCGTTGCTGCCGCGCGCCGCCTGGTCGCCGGGGGTATCGGGCGCGCTCGCCGGAATCGGCTATGGCGTGATCGCGGCCTTCCTGGTGCCGCGCGTCGCAGCGCTGCATCTCGTCGGGCAGGACTTCGTGCTCGCGGCATTCGGCGGCGCGTTCCTCATCGTGCGGTTTGCCGGCAGCCAGGCTGTCGATCGGCTCGGCGCGCCCCGGATGCTGCTGATCGCGCTGCTGACCGAAGCGCTCGGCCTGCTCGCGCTGTCGGCCGCCAACCACGCGCCGAGCGTGTTCGCCGCGACCATGCTGACAGGCGCCGGCCTCTCCATGCTGTATCCGTGCCTCGCCAGTCTCGTGACCGACGCCGCCGCCGCGCACGAACGCAGCGCCGCGCTGGGCACGCTGACGTCCGCCTGGGATCTCGGCATCGCCGTGAGCGGCCCGCTCGGCGGGTTCGTCGCGGGGCACGCCCATGCCGGGCCGTTCATGCTCGGCGCTGTGTCGGCGCTGCTGGCCACCGCGCCGCTGCTCGTCCTGCGTGGCAGACGCCGCGCATCGGGCGCATAGACGCACGGCCCGGCGCAACGCCTCGTGCGTCGGCGCTCAGTGGACTTTCGGGAAACCGTGACGTTCGGCCAGCAACGCGAGAATCCGTTTGGGATCGGTGACGAAGCGCGTCGCGCCGAGCGTCTGCGCGTCCTCGGGTGCGGGATGCGCATCGCCCAGCACCAGTGCGGGCAGGCCCTGATGCGCCGCGTCGAGCGCAGCGAGGACAGCGGACCTCGGACGCGGAAACGGCACGCGCTCGATGTCGAGACGCGTCGCACGCTCGGGATCGGCGGCGAGCAAACCCTCGATCGGAATGCCGTGCGGGCACACGAAACGCTCGCCCGGATGAGCGGGATCCGTGAACCCCGGTTCAAGCAACAGCAGCAGGTCTCGACTCATGTCATGACGCTCCGTGATGAAGAAAAAATGCGGCCGCGCGACGCAAGCTCAAGTGGCCTGTACCGCGGCATCGCGCGGCGACGATGATCGCCAGCCCAGCGCCGGCGCGATGTGCGTCGCGAAATCGTCGAGGATCTGCCGGTAGTTCTCGAACGGCAGATCGTAGGGAAGCTCCACGCGGAGTTCACGCACCTCGGCCAGCACGGGATCCGCACGCAGCCGCTCGACGATCTGCTCGGCCGGCCCCACCAGATCGGGAACGAACACGGTGCGCCGCGCGCCGTTGACCGCGGGCGCCAGCGTGCGCGCGTGGCGCCCTTCGGCAAACGCGCGATAACGCGCACGGTCGCGCGCGTCGGCGCCGTCGGTCGGCACGATCACGCGCCCGAGCGCAACGCGCGGCGCCCTCGCCTCGCTCCAGTGTTCGCGGAACAGCGCGAGCTGATTGCGCTGCGCCTCGCGGTAATCGTCGGTCCCCTCGCCCGTCGTGATGTTGCCGATCAGCAGGTTGAAGCCGTTGCGGCCCGCCCACTCCACCGAGCGGCGCGACCCGCCGCCGTACCAGAGCCGATCGGTCAGGCCCGGCGCATGCGGCGAGACGCGCGGACGCACCTTGCCCGCCGCCGATGCGATCAGGGTCGCCTCGTCGCCGAGCCACGCACCTTCGAGATTGCGGCGCAGACGCGCCACGCGCGCATGCGAGAAATCGACGAGGCCGGGATCGGTATCGAAGAAGCGTTCGCCGAGCAGCGCGCCATGACTCGGCGTGCCCGCGCTCAAGCCGACATTGAGCCGCCCGTGCGACAGCACGTCGACTGTCGCCAGATCCTCCGCGAGCCGGAAGGGATTTTCGTAGCCCATCTGGATCACCGCCGCGCCCAGGCCGATCCGGCGCGTGCGCTGGCTCGCCGCCGCGAGCAAGGTCGCGGCCGACGATACCGCGTGTTCGAGATGTCGCTGACGCACCCACGCGCTGTCGTAGCCGAGCGCCTCGCCGGCTTCGAAGAGTTCGAGCGTGCGTTCGTAACCGGCCGCCGGATCTTCGTCGGGATAGTTGCCCGGCGTCAGAAACGCGATGTGATCAATGCGCCATGCGCTCATCCGCTCTTCCCCATGAGAAGCGTTCACTGGTTTCGACAGCAAGGTTCGGCCGGGACCGGCGGCTGCGTCCCGCGCATCCCGCCGATTATGCGGAGGAACGCTCGCGAGCGTTCCAGCGATTTCTGCTATGCAAATGACCCGCCGTCAAAACACGTAGCGCGCGCGCAGATAGTAGAAACCGCCGTTGAACCCGATCGTGCTCCCGTCGTCGTAATGGCCGCCTTCCAGTTGAGCCTCGTACGGCAGCTTGTTCGGACGCACGTCGAACAGGTTCTGCGCGCCGAGCGCGACCTGGAACGACTTGGTCATGTCGTAGCGCACTTCCAGATCCGTGAGATAGCGCGCGGCATTGTCGAAGTGGAGGAACTGCGTAGTCGAGAACGCGTTCGGTCCGACGATGTAGGTCTCTTCGTTCGACGTCTTCCCGTAGCGGGTCTCGTGCAGCGTCACCGCCCACTTGTCGCGACGCCAGGTGCCGCCGATGACGATCTTGTTCTTCGGCGTCGTGGTGGACAGCGACGCGATCTGCTGAGCGTTCAGCGCGGTCTTGCCGTCCGGACCGTTCGCCACGTGCGTGACCGAGGTCGTGTTGAGATTCACCGCGAAATCCCAGTCCACCTGGCCGTAAGCGCCGAAGCGCGTGTGATAGGTGCCCACCAGATCGATGCCGCGGGTTCGCGTGTTCGCGCCGTTCGTGAAGTAGCTCGCGCTCACCGCCGACGCCGGCACCGAGCCCGGCACCGACAAGCCCGCTGCCTGGAGCGCGGCGATCGCCGCCGCGCCCGACGCCGTGCCCCCTTCGACGATCCGGTTCCGGATGCTGATCTGGTAGGCGTCGAGCGTCAGTTGCAGGTTGGCGATCGGATTCAGCACGAAGCCGATGCTGTAGTTGGTCGACTGCTCGGGCTTCAGCGGCTGTGCCCCGATCAGGCGCGCGCCCGGAGAGGTGGTGGCGAACAGCCCGCTCACCGACGCCGGCGACGTGATCACGCTGGTATAGGACTCCTCGGCCAGCGACGGCGCGCGAAAGCCGGTACTCACGCTGCCGCGCACGGCGACGGCCGGCGTGAACTGGTAGCGGGTCGACACCTTGCCGTTGGTGGTATCGCCCACGTCGTTGTAGTGTTCGTAGCGACCGGCGAGATCAACCTGCCACTTGGGCGTGAGGTAGGTCGACAGGTCGATGTACGTGCCGAGCACGTTACGGGAGATGTCGCTCACGCTGACGGGCGCGAGCCCCGGCAAGGCCGCCGAGCCGCCGTAGAGCCAGGAGGCAGCGTCGCCGCCCCGGATCGTGTAGGTCTCGCGGCGCTGCTCGACGCCGACCGAGACATTCACCGGCGCAGGCAGCAGCGGCACGTGGAAGGCCCGCGACAGGTCGAGGTTGTTCGTCAGTTGGGTATTGCTGACGGTGGACAGATGAAAGCCCAGAGGCGTCGCGCCCGTCGCGGCGTACAGGCCCGCGTTGGCCGAATCGCTCAGGCCGAGCACGCCGTAGTCGCCGCCGTAGGTGCTGCTCAAGTCCCACGCCCAGCCGAACAGGTTCTGCCCTTTCACCCCGGCCGTGACCGAATAGTCGTTCTCGTTGAGCGTTTCCACGGGCACGAAGCCGTTCGGATAGACCTGGGGCAGCACCGAAGGCGGACGATAGTTCTGATACGACTCGCCCTTGCGGTGCGCATAGGTGCCGAAACCGTACAGTTCCGTGTCCTCGCCGAGGTAGTAGCCCGCGTTGAATCCCACCACTTCGCGCGTGCTGGCAGGATCGCCCTCGATCGGGTTGTAGTAGCCCTGGCCTGGCGGGAAACGGCCGAAATAGTCGTCCGGGCCGGTTCGGACCGTGTGGTTCTGGCGGTTGTACTCGGCGCTCAGGTCGAGGAAGCCCTTGCCGCCCAGACTGAGACCGATCGTCGCGGTGTTCGACGTCTTGAAGCCGTCGCCCGAGTAAGTCTGGCCGTTGGTGGAGGCGAGTTCGCCGCCTTGGGCGCTGCGCTTCAGGATGATGTTGATCACGCCCGCGATCGCATCGGAACCATACTGCGCCGACGCACCGTCGCGCAGGATCTCGATATGGTCGATCAGCCCGACGGGAATCGTATCGATGTCGACGCCTGTCGAGCCCTGGTTCAGGCCGGGGTCGAGCGTGATGTTCGCGGTGGTGTGGCGGCGCTTGCCGTTCACCAGGACCAGCACGTGGTCGGGCGTGAGGCCGTGCAGGGACAACGCGTCGGTCAGGACGCCCGTATCGCCCGCGTAGGAGGCGCGGCTGATCGACGGCGACAGCTTCACGAGCGCGTCGCGCAGATTGGTCTGGCCGGTGGCGCGCAGGTCCGCGCCGCTGATCACGTCGACGGGCGTCAGGCTTTTGCTCGCCTTGGTTTGGACGCGCGAGCCGGTGACGACGACACGATCCTGGATGGAGACGGGGGTGTCGGGGTTAGTGTGTGCGCCGTTCGGCGTCGTTGGCGCGGCGCTGCTCGTTGGCGTCGCATCATTCGGTGCTGTGCTTTGCGCCCACGCGGCGCCGTGAAACATGCAAGTCATCACCGCGCTCGAGATCAGCGTCCGGCGTGTTCTCAGAAGTACATCCTTCCCCCAACGCTCATGCATGATTGCTCCATGTTTTGCTTGATTTTTGAGGATGCTTGCCGAATCGACAAAATTATTAAGTACTGCGATTAATCACGACCATTGCCCTGCCTGATTAGCCGGGTAGGTCTTCAGCGGATGAAGGATCAACAAACAGCCGAGCCGGCAGGATCCGTGTACGGATCGACGATATCGGTGTATTCGATTCACCGACCCGCCGAGCGCGGCATATCGACCTTGTGGATCGAATCCCGGCGGCGGGCCGAAGACAAGCAGGAACAGGCGGCGAACGCTATCCCGCCCGGTATTTCAGCAGTTCATGATGCGACGGCTCGACGGGAAAGCAATCATGACGATGCCGTCGCGCTCAAGCTCGGGGCGGTCGAAGATGACGTGGCGGCGAATCCGGCGTTGCAATGTCGATTGCGACGTATATCGCGGAAACGTCGCGTTCATGTTACGCACCGCTTTCCGATATGCAGCCAGGCAGACACACTCCCTCGATGCCGCCATTTTCAGCAAATCATGCATGGGTCGACATGCCAATCCAACCAACCATTTCAAAATTTATTATTCCTGAAATGGGCAAATGCTAAAGGCTCAGAGGGGTAATCGAAGGTCGCACTCATTCAGTGAAGACGGACCGAGGCCGGAGGTGGGTAACGACGCGTGTTTTGAAGTGACGCTGGTTGCAGAACGACCGTCCGAGCCCGATCAGCACCTCGGCGAATGCGCAGTCGAACACCCCTGATCGACGGCGCTCTACCTACCCGCAGCCGGCGGCGCGAACAGATGGCCCTATTCCACCTGCGATCGGATTCTGCGCGTTCCGATCTATTTCGATTGCCGCAAAAGCTCGCGCCACTTCCACCACGCAATCGACCGGCCGACCACGCCGCCACAACAGGTACTCACGAAGCAAACCAGAGGTTCGTTCAGATACCACTCGGAAAGCAGCGTTTTCAGCAAGAGGATTGCAAGAATAAAGGCCACCACGCTGCCGACGATGCCGTAAGCCCTCGAATCAAGACCTCTTGCTCCTTCGAGGTATGCAGTCGAGTGACCCCGAGCTTCGTGGATAAGCGTGGTTCCACATTGGAAGCAATTCACGCTGAATGCCAGATTTTGGCGATTGCAGACCGGACACAACATATAGGTTATTTTTTATCAACAGCAACATTCAACAACACAAATACCGTATTGCATTCCGCGGCGAAGGATCGCAATACCTGAGACAGCGCGTCCCGGCATCCCCGCCTCAAGGCGCGCGGACGGCATTTTCACAGAATTCCGCAATTTTTCGAATATTCACACACGTGGGTCAGCCATGCGTCAGTACGGATAGCGGTGTTATTCGTGTGGCGGCCACCCCACCCCGGGCACTGCGTCAAGTTTTTCTTCCGTAACGGCCAGCGCCGTGGGATGCTCCAGCGACAACGATCGTACCTTCTCGATCGACAACGGAAGCAACCTCGCCTTCGCCAATCATGCTCGGCGTCCGCACCGCGCCACATCCCCTCCGACTCGAATCCCGCGCCCGTTAGTACTACTTTCTCACAATCAACTTTTCAATGTCCAAATTGGAGAATGGCATCGTGGGAATTGCTAGTTGCCGAAGAATTGTCAAATGCTGATCAAGCTTCACCTTTCTGAGGTTATCAACGACAACATCGCCACCAGCAACAATCGCGGGTTCGAATCCATACATCTCATCTTCGCGCAGCACCCCGAGCTTCTCGACAGCGCGTTGAAACAATGGCTTGCCGTCTTCATCCTCTATATCGATAGTCTCAGGCTTTTGCGTCACAAGAAAACTACTAATTGATGCGTTCAACTCCAATGGCGACTTATGCTTGAGGGCATTTTTAACGGCAGAAATAGAATTGATTTCCGATATGATAGTCACGCTCCGCCCCGTCTTTTCTCCGCAAAGAAAAAGAGAGCCGAACGCAGATCGCGCTATCACATGAAATTCATCGATACCTTCCAGCGGGGTATCTTTCAACCAATATTGGACGAGATGTTCATACTCTTGTGGATCTACAATCCAAAACAATCCATTTTGGTATCCTCCCCAACCTTCACGCGCCCAAAAAGCGAGCAACTGATCCGGGAGTTTCCCTCTCCAGCTTTCGACTACGGCTTCGGGCACTTCTTGCTTTATCGAAGCCGCACCGAATCGTTTTGCAAACATCGCAAATACTTCATCCCTATCGTCCATTCTATCCTCGCTTCGCGCCGCAGGGCTTCAGTCGCACGTTCATTAGCGCATCACCGTTAC
Source organism: Burkholderia multivorans (assembly GCF_010645215.1). Taxonomy (GTDB): domain Bacteria; phylum Pseudomonadota; class Gammaproteobacteria; order Burkholderiales; family Burkholderiaceae; genus Burkholderia; species Burkholderia multivorans_A. The sequence continues at coordinate 29,213 of NZ_JAAGNW010000023.1, forward strand.
CTGATGCAATCGCTTTACCAGCAGCGGCATCCATTGATGACACCCGGCTCTCTTGGTTCCAAGATGGGCCAATAGCAGAGTTTACACCTCTATCCCCCATCCCCTTCGGGACCGGGGACAAAAATCCACCTGCCACGTTATCTGGTTCATGGAGGGCTGCGAGCTGCGACATGAGATCTTTTGTTCGCTCCTCTGCCATCTGCGAAGCGGCTACGGCACCGTATTTAGGCGTCAAGCTTGTTGTCATACTTTCCTGGACGTCCTGCGCAAACTGCTTGGCGTAACGTCCCTGCGCAGCCTTCGCTGCCGGGTTTCGCCCAAGATCCTCAAACAGATCTCTTGCCTCCTTATATTTTGCCGCGCTGACACTATTGATCGCCTCTTCTTGCCGCCTTAGCTGACGAGCATATTCTTCAAGGTATTCACGTTTTTGTTCAGCATTCATCAACGGGAATTTTTTTGACTCCAAGGGACGGAAACACGGTATTTCCGTTGGCTCGAGTTGCTTAGGCTTAATATGCACGCCAGGTTCATTTTCTGGTGTCCGCGCACCCTCAGCCTCCTGCGCTGTCTTTGCCTGCCCTGCCCGCTCTGCTTCGAGGGCCTTCTCAGCCTTGATAGCCTCTTCGGCCTTGATGGCTTTCTCCGCGTCCGCAGCCTCTCCCAGCTTTGCCAGCTTTGCGAGCTTCGTCGACGCGAGGGGCAATGTCGCCACCTCTGCAAAACCCCGCGTTACCGCTTCGGTGTATTGCCCCTTGCTCCAGGGATCTGTCACGGGCTTGACGATCGCCTTGCCGATATTGAGCGCCGAATTGCCTACCGTGCCTGGCGTGATATTCCCGACCCGCACGTTCTCAGCCAATATCTGCGCGTCCAGTATCGCGGCATCTTGCCCGGCCGGCGTGTAAAGCGTCTGCGCAAGTCCGGCCGCGCCCTTCACACTCGAATAGGCAAGATTACCCACCCCCATCACGGCGTCCTTGCCGAACCCAAGCAGCCCTCGGCCCACCTGCGCGACCTGGTCGGTATAGGAGCCCGGCGTACCTTTGATCTCACCGATCCAGCCATCCAACGTTTGGTTGGCACTGTCAAAATCGACAACCTTGTCCGCCGCATC
>NZ_JAAGNW010000023.1:30339-36158 GCF_010645215.1 Burkholderia multivorans
CGATGTTGATCAGCTTGTCATCAAGCGCAGCCCGCTGGCGCTTGAGATCTTCGAGTCGCGCACTCGTGCGCTGGCCGGGTGGCGCATCCGGGTTGAGCACGCCGTCTGCCGACGACTGCGTGGACTTAAAGGCGGTCTCGATCTGCCCCGTTGTCCCGCCGACGCCCTCCGCATTACAGTTGATCAGGCATGCGCTACCGTTGCGCGCGACTGGCACGCCATTGACCTTGACGTTTCCCTGGCCTGAAAGAATCTTGACGTATCCGCTCCCGCCCGATGTTTGAGATACGACGCCCTGCCCAGCATCCGCCTGCACACCCTGATGCATATCGCCAACGCGATATACCGGCGTTCCTTGGGCTTTGACGTTTGGGGACGCAACGTGCTTTTTGTCAATGACGGCAAAGGTTTCAAATCCGACCACCTGACTACCGACTCGGCAAAAATCTGGTTGCGTGCAGAACGCTTTCCAGTCGCTCTCGTTGGCAATATGCTGCGACGCGCCGGAGCGTGGCGTGTCGGCCGTCTTCCTGGACAACGTTCCGGGCTTGTACTTCCCGGTTTCGTAGCGGTGCACCACCTCCTTGGCAGCCCAGTCGTAGACATCCCGTTTCTGCGCCCCGGGCGGCCCCGGATTATCCCAGAGCGCATCCGCGTTCTCGAGCGCACTCTTGGCCTGCTCGAGACTGTCGATCTGGAAGTGCTCGCGAAACGCGTCTGCTCCGTCGCCAGTCACCTCGACTTGTAACGGCTCGCTCATGCTGCCCTCCCTTCGGGCATCGCCTCCAGCCGCTCAAATGGTTGATCCGTTACACCGACCACCAATGCACGTACTGGATTGAGTCGATCAAAGCTAGCCCGCCAAACCAGAGTGAGTAGGCGCGTGTCGAGATCCACGGTCACGGTATCAATCGCGGGCAAGGTGACCGCACTACCGCCATCAGCGTAAGTAGCGATGGCCATGACGCTCCATCCCGGCAACTGCGACACGTAAAGACTGTCTGGCAATAAATTGGTCAGTCCTAGAGATTCGTCGCCGCGAAGATGGCGGGGAATAATCAAACGTGGATGTGCCGCTTGGTAGTAAGCGCCGTCAAAATCGTCTGGCACTGCAGGATAACGGGTCGAGAGCCACGCGTCGTCAAGCGTGCCCTGACGCTGCGCTCGTGGCACCCACCAAGGCGCAATGGGGCCGGTCCCAATGGCTTGCGCCTGTTGAAACGGCGAACGCACCGGAGTAGACGGATCTTCGATCTGGGGCGCCGGCAAATCCCTCACCCCGGACACAGCCGCAGCCAGTACCTTACGTTCATCGGCAGGCAGCGCACCCAACGCAGTATCGTCCGGAAGCCAACCGCAACCCACGGGATTGTCGGGCTTATGGATTCGAGCAATGGCCCCCGATTGGCCCAACGGAAGCGCGTAACCGCCACCCAAAGCACGCTCATAGCTCAGCGGCACCTCCGTAACAGGAGCGGCATCCGTCACCTGCCAACCTGACCACTTTTTTACGAAGCGCCGAGGACCGTACAATTTCAAGGAAACCAAATGGTCAGCCAATTGAACACCAGCCAGCCAATCGGTTGCCGGAAGACCGCCCGGCGTTCGCGCATGCCCGGTGACGAATACATCCGTACCAGGCTTGTAAATCACCCGATCGCCAGCCTGCATCAGCATCGATCTAACGGGATCATCTCCGCGCGGCGCATCGTATCGATCTCCATCCACTACCGGCGGTTGTCGTGTCGCTCGCACTGCGGGCGCTCCGTTCTCTAGCAGCTCGAACGTTCCGCGTACGATCAGTACATCGAATGTATGCCCACCAGCTCCGACTTTCGGAAACCAGGCATGCGGCAACCCGGAATGATTTTCGACGGCAGCCATCAGTCATCCCCGGCATTGCTGGCCCCGGGATCACTGCTCGACGTCGGCGCCGGTTGAGCTGATCCGCTGTTCAAGTGAACGTCTTGTGGCGCATCTGCCCGTATCGTCTGGTTGGCCGTGAGGTGAATGTCCTTCGCGCTTAGATAGATCGCCTGCGGCGTCAGCACGATACGCGAATCGCCCACGACCAGTTCGATCTTGTCGCCCGCATGCAAGGTCAACGTTTTGCCCACGTCGACACGTTTGTTCATGCCGACCTGCTCAAGCTGTGCCAATCCGACCGAGGTATTCATCGCTCCGGCAACGGTCACTTGATAACCCGCGCCAACCGTCAACGCTTTGGCTAACCCGACTGTTTCAGCGGCCGCAAGAAATATGGTCTCGGCCTTGGCGCCATGAATCGTGATCGTTTCGTTCTCACCCACGGTCTCGGTCCGATTCTCACCAATCGAAATGGTCTCGTTAAGGTCGACTCGCTCGGTTCGGTTCTGGTGGACAGTAATCGTTTCGTTTCCGTCGACCGTCTCGGTTCGGTTGCGGTGAACCTGCGTCGTCTCGTCACGATCAATCGTCTTCGAACGATCGTTGCCGACCCAGTGCGACTCATCGTTCTCGACCTCAAGGCGTTGATCCTTCTCCGCGTGCAGCCAGACTTCTTCCGCGCCTTTCTTGTCCTCGAAGCGAATTGCATTCGCGGTATTGACGTTACCGGTCTTGGTTGAGCGCGTCAGAATCCCGCTCTGCGTGGCATTCGCGGGCAGCCCCCACGGCGGCATGTTCCCCGAGTTGTAAACACTCGAGATGATCAGGGGTCTGTCCGGATTCCCATCCAGGAAAATGACGACCACCTCGTCGCCGATCCGCGGAATCTGGATCATGCCGAAACCACGCCCGGCCCACGGCTGCCCGACACGCACCCAGCAGGAACTGCCTTGATTGCGCTTGCCGAGGCGATCCCAATGGAACTGCACCTTCACACGACCGAGATTGTCCGTGTAAATCTCTTCGCCCTCCGGACCTACGACGATCGCGGTTTGCGGTCCGATGATAGACGGCCGTTCGATCGTAAAGGCAGGACGATATGGGATCTTCTTGCGGATACAGGTGAAACTGCACTGATAGCTCCCCGCGCCCTCTCCTGCCTGATAGTTGTTCGTACCGCCGTGCGTCACCGATGTGATCAGGAACTGACGATCCTCCGGTTTCGAATCGTCGTGGTCGTAGTGATCGTCCAGCTCGAAATACCGGCACGGCGACAATCGCCGACTGGTGCTCGTGCCGACGAAGACCTTGCTGTTGGCTGCGAGTGCCTGTGTCCTGAAGCGCGTCAGTTCCTCTCCTCGGTCGCTGTCGGCAAAACCGTGCTCCCCCAGATAGTCGTAGACCTCGTACGACGGTACTTCGCCCTGATTGACCTCAGTGCCCCCCGATACGAACCGGCGCGCATGTGGAGCCTTGTAGTCGAACGTCTTCAAGCCGACGCTGTTGGATTCCAGCTGCCGGCTCGCCTGGAAGGACGTCACCACGGCCAGATCGTCGAGCGCCTCATCCTTCGTGTACTGCAGCACCGGACTGCGACCGTCGATCTGCTTCGCTGCGATCGAGTTATCCGTGATGATCAGCTTGTGACCGTCCTTCGCATGCTCGAAGAAAAAGAACAGGCCATCTTCCTGCATCAGCCGTTCGGCGAATTCGAGATCGGTTTCACGATACTGGGTGCAGTAACTGCGATTCTTCGTTCCTTTCGACAATCGGAACTCGAACGATGCGATCTTCCCGTACTCTTGAAATACTTTCAAAAGAATGGCTTCGGTGTTTTCCTCTTGGAAAACTCGAATATCGCGACGGCGGGACAGCATCCATAGCCACGGCACGATGACCGCGCTATAGATCGTAAAGCCGCCGTCGTTGTCGAGGTGGCTGAAGTTGGCGACGTAGCCGTGAAAGTACCGCTCTTCTGAACTCGCCACCGCATCGGTCAGCTGTAACGTAATCGTCACCGGTTGGCCGATCAACTTCTTCAATTCGATATTCGGATCTTGCGAAGCGAGGCGAACATGAATCTCGAAATTTTGAGATAAACCTTCGGCGCACTGAAAATCAACCAGTACCAGATCAGACCGTCCTTTCATTGACGTTTCAATGGTGAAAAGCCGGTTGGCCTGGAGACCCAAAAAACTCGTAATATCTGACATCTGCATGGCAGCCTCGGAACCCGCGGTGGAGGAGCAGGATATTATTCGTCGGTGGATTTTAAACTGCTTGTCCCCGGCTGACTCAAGTTTTGTTTTGCGATGCTTGCGTCTTTAATATTGGGGACTGAGTTTTATGGAAGCTGAATGGAAACTCTGCTGCCCCACTACGAATACGAGGTCAGCCTGCTGCTACGCGGACTGACGGAGTTTACCCACCGCTACCCGAAGATCGGTGCGCGGCTCGGGATCGGGAATGGTCACGGTGATCTGCACGTCGACCGGATGATCCAGACGTTCGCGCTACTGGCGGCGCGGATCGACGCGAAGCTCGAGGACAGCTATCCTGAATTCACCGAAGCGTTGCTCGAAACACTGTACCCGCAGTACTTGCGCACGGTACCCGCTTGCGCAATCGCACAATTCGATCCGGCCGCCCTGTTCAACCAGTTGACGACGCCGCTCACGGTGGCACGCGGCACATCGCTCGACGCCAACGCCGCGGCGTGCCGGTTTCGAACGGTCTATGACGTAACACTGTCGCCACTGCGCATTCATTCGGCGCGCTATGCGCCGGCTACCCTGATCCCTGCCGCAGTCCAGTTGCCAGCAGACGTCACCGGCATCGTCTCGATTGCGTTCGCCAGCGCAACGCCATCTGAAACCTTCGATGCCTCGATCCCGTCCGACCCTATTCGCGTACACCTGTCCGGGGATAGACCGCTGGTTGCGATGCTGACCGACGCTTTGCTGCAGCACGCCTGTGCTGCGTTCGTCGAGGTCGACCAGAACGGCCGGTGGAGCCCGCTGTCTAAAGTTCCGATCGAGGTGGTGGGCTTCGACGAGAACGAACAGTTGTTGCCGAAGGAACTCGTCAACACGTCCGTCGCGTTCCAATACTTAATCGAGTCTTTCGCGTTCCCGGAGAAATTCGATTTCGTCGATGTCGATCTGGGACGAATGCGACGCGCTGCGCACGCACCTGAGGCACGGCTGCTGACGCTGCACGTGGCGATTCGCGGCCTGGACGCGAAATCGAGCGCGGGCCAGGCAATAAATAACCTGGACGCGACGGCTTTCCAGTTGTTCTGCACCCCGGTCGTCAATCTGTTCAAGCGAGATGCAACGCCGATCCAATTGACGGGCACCGACACGGCGTACCCCGTAACGCCCGTCCCGCTGCAAACAGGCGTCCCCCTCGACGTGTATTCGATCGACGCCGTCCATCTCGGCGATCGAACACAATCTGATCAGGACAAGGTTTCGATGGCTCGCCAGACCGCGCGCACCACAGTCCTGCCATATCATGCATTCAGTCACAGCCGACCGGCCGATCCAGCCATTTCCTACTGGACAGCCTTTCGCGATCCTCACGCAGCAGCCGGCGCATCTCGTTCGCCGCTCCTGCTGTCACTGGTCGGTTTGGCGGGCAACGCCGCCCATCCGAAGCGCCCGCAGGTAGAAGTAGACGTCACGGCAACCAACGGAGATTTACCGTCTCGCCTGCCGATCGGCGCACCTGACAGCGACCTGCTGCACGAGGGTGCCGCGTTGGCGTGCCCAATCCGATTTCGCACACGGCCGACCTTGCCGAGCAAGCTGCCCCGCGTACGTGACTCTTTGTGGCGGGTTCTGGCGGGCGTGTCGCTCCATCCGTTTGATCTGACTCACATAGGATTGGAAACCTTCAAAGATTTTCTTCGGCTACACGCGCCGCGTGCGAGCGTCATCGCACAGCGCAGC
>NZ_JAAGNW010000023.1:36168-41003 GCF_010645215.1 Burkholderia multivorans
CATCAGCGGACTTGACTATCAGCCTGCCATCAAATGGATGTCGCTCGCCAGCCAATTTCCGTCGTTCGTCCGCGGAGTGGAAATCAATATATTTCTGGACGAGGATGCGCTACGCGATGTCACGTTGAGCTTGTTCGCACAGGTGCTGGATCGATTCTTCGCCCCCTACGCACCGACGAATAACTACGTCCAACTGATCCTCCGCTCGGCGCAAAGTGGTACGGAGTTGCTGCGTCGCCCCACTCAGCCAGGGATACGCCCCGTACTCTAATCAGTCGCAGGCAACCGGGAAAATATTGCGGTCCGTCAATGGATCCGTTTTTTGATGATCAATTCACGCCCGGCAATTCGCTGATCGGCCCCTGCCGCGGAATGGGCTCCGTGCCTTGATATGTCATTTGGCCAAACATGAGTCCGCCGCCGAAGGAATCCGTCAGCCCTTCCATTTTCCCCAGTGTTTTGATAAAAACCGGCGCCGACATGATTGCCTGCCGCATGAACATCCCTCCGGCCAACGGGAGTGTGGCAAGCCTCATTAGACGCGGATCGATTCCTGCGAGCATGAACGTACCGCTCCAACCGGCAAGATAACCAATCGACCAATCAATGTAGATCACGCCACCTTCGAAGTTCTTGAGTTGCAACTCCTGGCCATGGAATGCTTCGGTCATGTACACAACGCCGTCGCTGTCGAAGCCCTTTGTGGCGCCGGCCCCAGCAACGCCGCGGCCATGTACATTGAGCTTGGGCAATTCAAGCTTACCGAGCTTAAGCCATTTGAGAATGGGAACAGACACGCCGATACCCGTGCCGGCGTACGCGAATTGCTCGAGCTGGCCAGATGGGGGCTTAAGCACAATGACGCCCCCCGAGGCGAGGAGCAGGTCAAGACTACCGCCTCCGCCCGCTCCAGTATTGAATCTCCATCGACTCTCTCTCAGTGTCTTCAACCACATGGCTTATCCATATCTTGGTCGGAATGACTCCCCCGTCAATCCGGCATACAGGAATGCAATAGCAAACGCGGCTGATATAAGAGTCTCAAGCCACATGTTGGTAAACGTATCGATCCTTGCTGTTGCAAGCGGCTTGGCCGGATCATATCGGACAGGAACAGAATCCCCGACGTCCGAGGAGGCAAAGCTCCCGGGAAACGATACGTGTTCGCCGGTTTGCGTCACAAAGGAAATCTCTGGATGACGCTCGCCGTAGTTCAGCTGAACGACCGTACCTTGCGTTGCAATCGAAGATTTGATGAAAGCCACTCTGTCGCTGAGCGAAATCAGCGTCCAGACGGCTGCGCACAGACCGATCACCAGCGCAACGTAGTTGAACCTGTGTGCTTTACTGGCCACTGTTTTTCCTGATATCGAAGGTTGCCTTCAAACTTCCTGACATACTTCACGGGACCTCGCGCGGCTTGCCGAGAATGGCATTAATTCTACGCTCGCTCCAATCTGCTCCTAACGCTCACCTGAAAATGACGGCGTTTACGAATCGTCTTTGGGTCCGTGGTCATTGCAAGCGCCGATGAAGCATCTTGCGGCCCCTCTGCAGCAAGATGCTTTTTGCGTTGATGTTTGGTCTGTCATGGTCCCATGACGCCATGCCGAAGAGCCGTCGACATCGACATATTCTTGATCGAATCATTTTATCGTGCTGCAACTGATGACGGATCAGTCGCGACGTTACGCGCGGCGTAAGCTCGCCAATATTGATGCGCTGCGTTGGGTTTTCGCGAAACAGGCAAGATTCAATGGCAGGCAGAAGCTGCATCGAAATGCCTACGCACGGCCTGCGGAAAATTGATGCGCGGATGCGCGAGTGGCCGCCAACGAGCAAAGTGCTTGATTCGACTGGCCCGCCCTACACGATTCGAACGTGTGACCTACGGCTTAGAAGGCCGTTGCTCTATCCGTCTGAGCTAAGGGCGGTCATGAAGAAGAGGAAAACTGCGGCGTGTTCGGCGCACCCAAGGCGCCCGAAAAGCCGAGCCGAAGATTATACCCGATCGTCAGACCAAACCAATCCGCCGACCGGGCAAACCCAACACGAGCGGTCACACCCGCTCACACCGGCTGCACGTGAAACGCGAACCACCCGAGGCAGAACAACCCCGCGAGCACGCAATACAACCCGAACGAAGCAAGCCGCCCGCGCCCTTCGAAATAGCGCATCAGGAAGCGCACGCTCAGATACGCGGCGATCGCGGTCAGCACGCCGCCCAGCGCCGCGTCGGCCAGTTGCCCCGGCGCATGGAACAACTTCGGCACCTCGAGCAGCCCCGCCGCGAAAATGATCGGCGTCCCAAGCAGGAACGAGAATTCCGCGGCCTTCTCCGCACTCAAACCCGCCGCGTTGCCCGCGATCATCGTCAAGCCGCTGCGCGAGAACCCGGGGATCAACGCCCCCACCTGCGCGAGCCCGACGAAAAACGCCTGCCTGAAAGTCAGTTTCTCCGGCGGCAGATGCGCGCGCGAGCGCTGCAACCGATCGCCGAACCACAGCAGGACGCCGTTGATGATCAGCGCGATCGCCACGATCCGCAGATCGTGAAACACGCGCTCGAGACGTTTCTCCAGCAGCAGACCAACGAGCCCCGCCGGAATCGTGCCGATGATCAGCGCCCACATCATGTGGCCGTCGTCATTGCGACGCCCGCCGAGCGACGCGAAGAACCCGCGGATCAGCGCGACCCAGCGCGTACGGAAGTACCACAGCAACGCCACGGCCGTCCCGAGGTGCAGCGCGACGAGGAACGGCAGGAGTTGCGGCGCATGCTTGTCGATATGCATGCCGAACAAGGCGGGCACGAGCAGCGTGTGGCCCAGGCTGCTGACGGGAAAGAGTTCGGTGACGCCCTGCAGGACGCTCAGAAATACCAGAAACCAGAGGCTCACGCGTCGGTCCTTTTATCGGTGAAGTTAAGCGAGGAGATCGGCGCGACGACTTCGCGCCGCCCAGAAAACCGCGCCCCGATTATGCCGACGGGAAACGTGCGCGCCAAGGCACCCAGCGCCGAATAGGCATCTGGCCAACAAGCGGCTCGTCATCGTAATGAAATTGAAATAAAAAACCCGCCATTGAATGGCGGGTTTCATTGATGCGAAATGTATCGCGTCAGCGATTGACGCGATAGAAAAACAGTACCGTACTGCCGGTGAACATACCAAACAGCGTGAGGCCCATTGCGGTTGCCAGATCCATGCTCGCTCCTGAAAGGGTCAAGACTCGACGCCAAGATGGGTGACGCGTAACGGCATTGTCCTTACAACTCACATTTTTTTACACTCGCAATTTCCCTTGACGGGTTTACCCTAGATTCGGTCAGCGTACGCACCGCACAGGCACGCGCCGATCCGCTATGCTGGCGACCCGTCGACCACTCGCAGACCATAGCCGCCATGCCGACTTTCCAGCAACAGGACATCCTCGAACTCCACGACGGGCCGTCGCGCGTGCGCATCGCGCCGCACGCGGGCGGCCGGCTGCTCGCCTGGGACCTCGGCGACGACGCCGTGATCTTCTGGCCCGCCGAGGCGGACTGGTCGAATCCGGCGAAAATCCGCGGCGGCAATCCGCTGCTGTTCCCGTTCCTCGGCCGCCATCGCGTCGACGGCCGGATCGGCCGCTGGCGCGACGCGAACGGCGTCGTGCGCGACCTGCCGGCGCACGGCTTCGCGCGCGACCTGCCCTTCGCCGCGCAGCGCGATGCGGACGGCCGGGGCGTCACGATGACGCTCGACAGCAGCGCGGCCACCCTGGGCGGCTATCCGTTCGCCTTCCGTTTCGCCGCCGCGTACCGGCTTGCCGACCCGCACACGCTCGACGTCACGCTGACCACGACCAACACGGGCGAGGTCGCGCTGCCCTATTACGCGGGCCACCACTTCTACTTCGCGCTGCCGCATGGGGAACGCGCGGCCGCGACGCTCGACCTGCCGCCCACCCGGCGGCGCCACCAGCAGGAAGACGGCTCGATCAGCGCCGCCGAGCCCGGCGCCGCGTGCTACACGCTCGACGACGACGCCATCCTCGACCGTTTCCACTGCCTCGACGGCGCCCCCGCCACGCCGGTGCGGATCACCATGCCGGGCCGCCGCCACGCGATCGAGCTGGACCTGCAGCGCCCGGGTTCGATCCCGTGGTACGCGGTCACGACCTGGACCGAAGCGCCGCAGTCGGATTTCTATTGCGTGGAGCCGTGGCTCGGGCTGCCGGACGCCATTCACAACGGTCTCGGCCTGCGCGAGCTGGCGCCCGGCGCGACCGAAACCGCCTCGCTGCGGATCCGCGTCAGCCCGCTGACCTGAGGGCGCGACGGCCCCCTCGCGACGGCGTATGGGGCCCCGTCACGCGCGCCCGGAACGCTGCGCGAAGCAAGCGAACGGTAAGCCCTCCCTCGAACCCGTTAAAATCGAACGTTTTGTATCCCTGCCGCCTGTCGCGGCAGCGCTTTGCGAGGTTCAATGTTGGTGAATACAACGAGACGGCTCATCGTGGCGTCACTGGCCGCCCTGCTCGCCGCCTGCGGCTCGGCCCCGGTCGGGCCCGGCTTCTACCGTGTCGAACGCGGCGACACGCTGTCGAAGATCGCGCGCGACAACCGCCAGCCGGTCGCGAACATCGTGCGCTGGAACAAGTTGTCCAATCCTGACGCCAGCGAGGTCGGGCAGGTGCTGCGCGTCGATCCGCCGCCCGGCACCGCCTCGACGGTCGGCACCGGCAGCGCCGGGCGCGCGAAGAGCAGCGGCGGCAACGCCAGCAGCACGGGCGCGAGCCGGCCGGCGCCGGCCGAGCCGGCCGCCAGGCCCCCGACCAGCATCGCGCTCGTG
>NZ_JAAGNW010000023.1:41013-42118 GCF_010645215.1 Burkholderia multivorans
CGACATCGCGAATGCGGCCGGCACGCCCGTCATCGCGGCGGCGGCCGGCACGGTCGTCTACTCGGGCAATGGCCTGCGCGGCTACGGCAATCTGCTGATCATCAAGCACAACGGCGATTTCCTGACCGCCTACGCGCACAATCGCGCACTGCTCGTGAAGGAAGGCCAGTCGGTCACGCAAGGCCAGAAGATCGCGGAAATGGGCAATACCGATAACGATCGGGTCGCACTGCACTTCGAGCTGCGTTACGGCGGCCGCTCGATCGACCCATCGCGTTATCTGCCCGCGCGCTGACAAAGGAATGCCACGCGCGGCGAACGCCCGCGTGGGCAAAACCGGGAGGGAGAACGATCAGCGCTTGCGCAGACGGCCGTGCAAACGGCCGGAGAGCGGATCGACACGCCGCGCGAACGCGATCAGCGCGCCGATTCCGATCAAGCTGAGCCCCGCAGCAATCAGAAACAAGTTCATGGTCGAATCGGTTATGAGTGCAACGATAATACGCATCCTTCAAGTTTCTTGCACCGAGGCTGGCCTCGGATAAGCGCGCACTATCCCCTGAATGGCGTGACGATCCGGTGTAATGTTCATAGAAAACAGTGACACCGACACCGGAGACACGCCGTCATGCTGCCCGACGCTCAAAATTACGATTGCCTGTCGGCCGACTTCGCCTGGTCGATTCCCGCGCGCTACAACCTCGGTGTCGATACCTGCGACAAATGGGCGGACGGTAGCGGCCGCCTCGCGCTCGTACACGAACAGGCCGACGGCACGCTCGAACACTTCAGCTTCGACGCGCTGAAAGCCGCATCCAACCGGCTCGCGAACAGCTTCGCGCGCGCCGGCATCCGTCCCGGCGACCGGATCGGCATCTTCCTCGCACAAGGGCCGCAAACTGCGATCGCGCATCTCGCCGCGTACAAGTTCGGGGCGATCGCCGTGCCCTTGTTCACGCTGTTCGGCGCGGACGCGCTCGAATTCCGCCTGTCCGACAGCGGCGCCGTCGCGCTCGTCACCGATCGCGCCGGCTACGAGAAGATCGCACCGCTGCGCGCGCAGCTGCACGCGCTCACCACGGTCTATTGCATCGACGACGCCCCC
>NZ_JAAGNW010000023.1:42128-45114 GCF_010645215.1 Burkholderia multivorans
GACGCGGTGCTCGATGCCGAATCGCCCGACTTCACCGCGGCCGATACCGCCGCAGACGATCCGGCCCTGATCATCTATACGTCGGGCACCACCGGCAAGCCGAAGGGCGCGCTGCATGCGCACCGCGTACTGCTGGGCCACCTGCCCGGCGTCGAGCTGTCGCAGAACCTGTTTCCGCGCGAGGCGCGCCTGTTCTGGACGCCGGCCGACTGGGCCTGGATCGGCGGCTTGCTCGACGTGCTGCTGCCGTCCTGGCATCACGGCGTGCCGGTGCTCGCGCGCCGCTTCGAGAAGTTCGACGGCGAAGCCGCGTTCGGTCTGCTCGCGCGGCACGGCGTCACGCATGCGTTCCTGCCGCCGACCGCGCTGAAGCTGATGCGCGGCGTCGAACGCCCGCGCGAACGCTACACCCTGGCGCTGCGCGCGGTCGCGAGCGGCGGCGAAACACTGGGCGACGAATTGATCGCCTGGGGACGCGATGCGCTCGGCGTGACGATCAATGAGTTCTACGGACAAACCGAATGCAACGTGGTGGTGTCGTCCTGCGCCGCGCTGTTCGAGCGGCAGCCCGGCGCGATCGGCAAGGCCGCGCCCGGTCATGAAGTCGCGATCGTCGACGCGGCGGGCCGCGCGCTGCCGGCCGGCACGCCCGGTCATATCGGCGTGCGCGCGCCCGACCCGGTGATGTTCAGCGGCTACTGGCACAACCCCGCCGCGACGCACGCGAAGTTCGCGGGCGACTACCTGCTGACGGGCGACATCGGCGTCGCCGACGCGGCGGGCTTCATCCGCTTCGTCGGCCGCGACGACGACGTGATCACGAGCGCCGGCTACCGGATCGGCCCCGGCCCGATCGAGGACTGCCTGCTCACGCATCCGGCCGTGCATATGGCCGCCGTCGTCGGCGTGCCGGATCCGATCCGCACCGAGATCGTCAAGGCGTTCGTGGTGCTCAACCCGGGCCATGCGCCCGACGAAGCGCTCGTGCAGGCCCTGCAGACGCATGTGAAAACCCGGCTCGCCGCGCACGAGTATCCGCGCGCGGTCGCGTTCGTCGACAGCCTGCCGATGACGGCGACGGGCAAGATCATCCGGCGCGCGCTGCGCGACGCGTGAGCGTCGCCGACGCAGCCGGCGCGATGGTTTATAGTGGCGCCACTTATTTTCCCCACGATAGTCATGGCTTCAAACGAAACTTCCGCGGACGCCTCGCACAGTCCGCTCTACGCCAAGCTGCTCGGCGAAACCGCGAAGATCGACTGGTGCGATCTGGAGCGCTTCTTCGCGCAGGGCAAGCTGCTCTCGATCGCGCGCGACCTCGATCTCGTCAGCGTCGCCGAGGCGATCGCGAGCGACGACAAGGACCAGATCACCCGCTGGCTGTCCGCCGGGCTGGTCCAGCGCATGCCCGCCGACGTCGCGCAGGACTTCGCGGCGCGCACGCCCGAGCTGTGGGCGGTGGTGGTCTCGCCGTGGGTGTGCGTGCAGGAACGCGCGTAAGCCCGCGCCGATGTCCGCCCCCTCTCCGTCCGCGCCCGCGCCGGACGCCGCCGCCCGCTGGCATGGCCGCGTCCTGGCGCTCGCGCTGCCGATCATCCTCGCGAATCTGACCCAGCCGATCCTCGGCGCGGTCGACACCGCCGTCGCGGGTCACCTCGACGGCACACAGTACCTCGGCGGCGTAGCGCTCGGCGGGCTGTTCTTCAACTTCGTCTACTGGGGCTTCGGCTTCCTGCGGATGGGCACGACCGGCCTCGTGGCGCAGGCGCACGGCGCGGGCGACGCCGTCGCGATCCGCCTCAACGTGCTGCGCGCGCTGATCCTCGCGGGCGTGCTCGGCGGCACGGTGCTCGCGCTGCAAACCCCGTTGCTCGCCCTGGCATTCACCTTGCTGGGCGGCAGCGACGCGGTGCGCGCCTCTGCGCTCGCGTATGCGCAGACGCGGATCTGGGCCGCGCCGTTCGCGCTCGCCAACTACGTGCTGCTCGGTTATCTGCTCGGCGTGCAGCGCGTACGGCTCGCGCTCGTGATCCAGATCTTCATCAACGTGGTCAACATCGGCGCGGTACTGCTGTACGTGTATCGGCTGAACACGGGCGTCGCGGGCATCGGCGCCGCGACCGCGACCGCCGACATCGCGGGCTTCGCGCTCGGCGCACTGATCCTGTGGCGTCAGCGCACGCGCGGCCTGCCGCGTCCGACGCTCGCCGCGCTCCTCGACCGGAGCGCGCTGCGCCGGCTCGTCGCGCTCAATCGCGACATCTTCATCCGGACCCTGTGCCTGCTGACCGCGTTCGGCTGGTTCGCCCACCTCGGCGCGCGCCAGGGCGACGCAACGCTCGCCGCAAACGCGCTGCTGCTGAATTTCCAGACCTTCATGGCCTACGCGCTCGACGGCTTCGCGCACGCGACCGAGACGCTGGTCGGGGCCGCCAAGGGCGCGCGCGATCGCCGCGCGTTCCGCCAGTCGCTGCGCGTCGCGAGCCTGTGGGCCGGCGGCGGCGCACTCGCCTTCGCACTCGTGTATTGGGGCGCGGGCAGCTGGATCGTCGCGCAACTGACCGACCAGCCGAGCGTGCGCGGCGTCGCCGAGCGCTATCTGCCGTGGGCGGTCGTGTCGCCGGTGATTTCGGTGTGGGGTTTCCTGCTCGACGGCGCGTTCATCGGTGCAACCGAGACCCGCGCGCTGATGCGTTCGATGGCCGTCTCGCTCGCGATCTTCGTCGCGGCGACCTTCGCGCTGGCGGGGTCATTCGGCAACCACGGCCTGTGGATCGCGTTGCTGATCTTCATGGCTGCGCGCGGCGCGACGCTCGCGCGCCACCTGCCCGCGCTCGACCGTTCGATCGCGCGCGGCCACTGAGCCGCGCGCGCCTTCCTTCTATTGCGCGGCCGGCGTAGTCGGTGCGGGCTCGCTCCGGATCGACGGCGGCGTCATGTCCGTCGGCACGCCGTGATAGTCGACGGGATCCTGCGGAGGAACGCC
>NZ_JAAGNW010000023.1:45124-45686 GCF_010645215.1 Burkholderia multivorans
GCCGCGATGCGCGGCGCGGGGATCGCTCGCGCAGCCGGCCAGCGCGGCCGCCGCAAGCGCGACGAGAATCAAACGGGTCATGAAGCGTCCTGTGAACGGGAGCGCGGCAGCGACATGCGGCCGCGACAAGCCCGGGGAGTCTAATGGAAATCGCTCCGGCCGGCAGCGGACGCTCACGCCGCCGCGATCCGGCCCACTTTCATTCCGCCCCGCCTGACCTACTATCAAGAGATGGCGCTGAAGCCGTTGAAAGGAGGGCTGCCATGGATACCGAATCGATTGCGGGCCTGATCGGCCTGGCCATTGGGCTGGGCGTACTCGCCGGCCTGTCCGTGTTCGAATCGCGCGAATACAAGCGAGCGCACGGCGGCGAAGGCATGATTCATCACTGGATGGCCGAGCACCATCTGCTCGACTGGCGGCGCAAACACTGACGCCCGCTGCATTCCCCCCCTGTCTCGACCGGCGCCGGACGCGATGCGTCCGGTCTTGCCGCGGCAACCGGGCAACGCGCAACACGCGCGTCGCCCGTGGATCGCCATGGCCGGTCATCCCATCGCGC
>NZ_JAAGNW010000023.1:45696-51020 GCF_010645215.1 Burkholderia multivorans
CGCGCGACATGATCCCGCCGCGCGAGACCGGGATCAGTTCGACTGCGTTTCGCCGAGGAAGTGACGCGCGTAACGGGCATTGATCTCCGACAGCCGGAACAGCGTCAGGAAATCCGCGCAGTTGAAATCGGGATCCCAGGCGGGCGCCCCGCAAATCTTCGCGCCGAGGCGCAGGTAGCCCTTGATGAGCGCGGGCGGTACGACTTTCGCGCCGGTTTGCAGGTCGTCGACCGGCAGCGGCGTATGCGGGAACGCGCGGTACTCGGGCGTGGTCAGCGCATCGCCGAGCGACTGGTACAGGTTCGCCGCGTAATGGCCGCCATCCGCCATCGACACGCTCGCGCAGCCGAGCATCGTCTCGTAGCCGTTCTGCATCATGTACGCGCCGAGGCCGCCCCACAGCGACATGATCACCGCGCCGCTGCGATAGTCGCGATGCACGCATGAACGGCCGACCTCCACCATCTTCGCGCGCAGGTGGGTCAGGCGCGACAGGTCGAACTCCCCTTCCGCGTACAGGCGCCCGATGCGCGCCGCCTGATGCGGCGGCAGCACCCGGTAGGTGCCGACCACCTTCAGCGTGTCGAGATCGCGCACCAGCAGGTGGTCGCAATACGGATCGAACGAATCGACGTCGAGGCCCGCGGGGCCGCTGACCTGCGCCCCCATCTCGTCGGCGAACACGTGGTGGCGCAGCCGCTGCGCTTCCCGCAGCTCGTCTTCGGTGCGCGCCCAGGCGGCGCGCAGACGATATTCGGAGGTGACGGTTTCCGCGGCGCGGGGTAAACGACGGCGCGGCAGATCGAGAGGCAGCGAGGCAAAGGGGAGCGTGGGCGTCGGCAGTTCTCGCATGTAGGCTTTCCTGGTCGTAAGAAAGGAGACGACATGCACGCCAATGTAGTAACCGGCCGTGAAGCTTGCGTGGCAAAACGGTGTCCATTCGATGACGTGTCGCCGAATTGACTTTAGCAGAAAGCCTAAAATGCCGTTTGATCGACCTTAATCAGATCAGATCGGGGGAGATAGCAGCACGCAGCACGGCCTGACGGCCGCCGTCGCGGGTGCGGCTTGCAAGCCACAGCACCGCGCCCTTGCGCAACGACCAGCTGTCGTCCAAGCCGCCGAGCAGGCGCGCGGCGACCGCGCCGAGCGTCGGCTGGTGGCCGACCACGAGCACCGTGGGCGCAATGCCGTCGGGCCAGCCCGCCACCGTGAGGACGTCGGCAACGCTGCCGCCCGGCGCCAGCTCGCGCACCGTGCGGTACTGGTCGGTCAGCGCTTCCACGGTCTGCACGGTGCGCGCAGCAGGGCTCGCGAGAATCACGGCGCTGCTTTCCATGCGGGCGCGCAGCCACTTGGCGACGGCCTGCGCGTCCTTGCGGCCGCGCGTCGTCAGCTGCCGCGCGAGATCGCTGGGCGCCGAGTCTTCCGCTTCGGCGTGACGCCAGAGGATCAGGTTCATCATGGGGAGGGACTCCGGAATCGGTGGGATAAGCCGACCTTGCGTCGGGGCGGCGCGCCCTCGCCTGCCGGCCTCGGGTCGCATTCTGCGTCTGATGATTGACCTTTATATATCATTGACGCTAGAATTGCCGATTCCTCGGAGCGTAGCGCAGCCTGGTAGCGCATCTGATTTGGGATCAGAGGGTCGTAGGTTCGAATCCTATCGCTCCGACCAAGGATATCAAGGGGTTACAAGTCATCGGCTTGTAACCCCTTTCCTTTTTCCGATTCGCTTCCGCCGGCGTCCCCATCCTCATTGTAGCGTCGCGGCCGCTTTGGCACCGTTTTGCGATCATTTTGGCTCACATGTAGACGCCTCTTCGCGGTCGCTTTGGCACAACGCGATGTGGCCACTACTTCAATAGGATCTTCTCCAAGACTGTGGCCGCGACAGTTGCTAAGACAGTTGCTAATACGCCCAGAACCCATTTCACAATCCTCGGCTGCCACTTGGAGCGTGCAGCCGGCTCGCGATCGTCACCGTTCTTGGTTGCAGCACTATGCGCTGCTGCGACAGCCTCTCCTGAGACATTCTCCGGCGTCTCAACTGGCCTGTCGGTAGACGGGGCCGGTGCCTGAGACGCAATGTCGTAGCCTGTCTCGACGTTGTCCATGTTGAGATCTCGAATCTTCGCATCGACATTGCCGACCGCCTGGAATCCGACCTTCCCGTTACGAAGATTGCCGCCAACTATCGTCACCTTCATATTCCCAGCCTTTTCGTCTCTCTTCATGGCAGTCCTCGCCTAGATCGGGGCAATCTGTACGTGCCGTTGCAAGTGTCAATACATGCGCGAAATTTTGATTGTAATGACGCTCCTCTCTCCAAAATTGGCTTCGAGGGTATTTCCTCACGTCCAGGTCCCGCGCTTGCTACAGCGCCTGCCAAGGCACCTCCACGGCGTATCAATCTCAAATCCATGCGATTACAATTTAGCGAATACAATATTTCTAATTAATTTCGCTTAACAGTAATTTACAAGCATATTGTAAAAAATAATGGAACAACGAGATTACAGCTACTACCGGGGCGGCAAGACGGGATACATGAACCAGGTACTCGCATACCTGGGTGAAAATTCTCAGACGCAGGCCAAAATTCTGGACATTCCAGCCGGGTCGGGTGTCTTTGCGCAGTCCCTTGAGCAGCTCGGGCACGCCGTCGTTAAGGCAGACATTCATGGGAAGGCGGGATTCGTCCACGCAAACATGGAGTCTCCGCTTCCATGGGCGAATAGCGAGTTCGACGTCGTGACGTGCCTTGAAGGCATCGAGCACCTCATCAATCCTATCGGACTAATTCGGGAACTCATTCGAGTAACCGCCCCAGGGGGAAAGATCATCATCTCAACCCCGAACATCGCAAACCTTCATTCGCGGCTTCAGTTTTTCTTCACTGGCACTTTCTTCCAGTTTGACGCGCGAGGGATGCGACAGACCAATGGAGCAATGGTAGACAGAGGGCACATCAGTCCGTATACACCGCTTCACCTGATCTATCTGCTTGGATCCATGGGCTGCAAATTAACCGAGGTTCGCGTCGACCGCGCAAAGCGAAAGGCCCTCATTCCACTCTATCTTGCGATGAAGCCCTTTTCGTATCTCTGGACCCGGAAGATCGCGAACGGCACGACTCCCGATACCTACCCTGGCGTCCTCTCCTTGAGCGGGCTGCTGACAGGTTACAAGCTGATGTTCGGCCGGTCGCAAATCCTCATCTTTGAGAAAGCAGCGGTATAAGTGCCGTAGGCGACCTGCCCGGGTACATGACCCCTTCCGGGTCTAGAACAAGCCGAGGGTTTGCGTTCCTGGCTCCCAATTCGTGATGACTAGTTCCCGGCTCGTTTGCTGGCCACTACCAACGTTGGCTACGCTGTATTTGATGGACAGGTCGAGCATCGGCAACCCCTCGAACGCGCGCCGGATGTCCGGATGGTCGTTGATGCTAACCATCACCTTTCCCTTGCACGAGCGCATTACTGCCGCCATCCGTTCGTATTCTTCGAATGGGAAAGGCAAGCCATAGCCTTCTGTCCGCCAATACGGCGGATCACAATAGAAAAAGGTGTGTGCCCTGTCGTAGCGGGTCATGCAATCATGCCAGCGTAGGTTCTCGACATACGCGCCCGCGAGTCGCAGGTGAGCCGCTGACAAGTTCTCCTCGATCCTTAGCAGATTGACAGACGGCGTCGTAGTGGCCGTCCCGAAATTTTGGCCGTCGACTTTTCCACCAAAGGCGTGATGCTGCAAATAGTAGAAACGAGCAGCCCTCTGGATGTCTGTGAGCGCCTCCGCGACCGTCTCCTGGTGCCATTTGAAAATCTGCCGACTTGAAATTGCCCATTTGAATTGCCGTACAAATTCTTCAAGGTGGTGTTGCACGACGCGATAGAGATTCACCAACTCGCCGTTGATGTCATTCAGCACCTCGACCGATGCTGGAAAGGGGCGGAGGAAGTAGAGCGCAGCTCCTCCACAGAACACCTCGACGTAGCAATCGTGCTGCGGAAATAGCGGAATCAGTTGATCGGCCAAGCGGCGCTTGCCGCCCAACCACGGAACAATAGGTAGTGCCATAAAATTCGCGAATTTGATAGAATTCGCCCGCCTCCCGGGAGGTGACAGGGCCTCGGCTTCTCACTGTTCCGTTCAGTGAGCGGTGTCCGGTATGAGTGCTCCAACATTCACGCCGGTCGCCTTGTCTTTTACTGCTGGTATCCGATAAATGCCTCATCGACCATCACTGGTCGAGCATTCACGCGGTCGGCCTCGCTGGCCATTCCACATTGAACGGGAAGCCTTTCTGCTCCGGAACAGAGCGCAACTCGCGCCGGTATTTACGAAGGGCAGCTTCAAGATCAGCGTTTCCCGTGTCCGCAGCGATCTCGATAAGCGGGTCAGTCTGAGCGAGTAGTGCATCCCGCGTCTTCCGCACGTTCTGCGCGGCATCGATTTCCGCATACTCCGTGCTGCATTCCTGCCACCATGCCAGCAAGTCATCGGGTGTCGGACATTTCGCTTCAGTTGGCTCCCATATCGGAATCCAGGCAGTCTTTGTCTGCTGCAGCGTCAATTCGTCGACCGGATGTGCCACCCAGTAGTCCTTACCCCGGGCAAGCCCAGGAAATTTCTTCGCAAGAATGAACGCGGCTTGCTCAACGTCAATCATGGTATCTGTTGTCATCACTGGTTTCTCAGAAGTACGCCGAAAACACTGACCGCATTGGCTGTTCCATTTCCAGGGCCGGACAGCCCACACATTACCCACGGAGCGGGTAAGGCACCGTTCACACGATCTATCGATCCAAAATTATTGACGCCGGAATCCCACTGAACACGCCCCCCGGCAGTGGCTTTGCCACCACCTTGGTTGTAGAGATCCTGGATGATGTCGCTCAGCCAACTATTATTACGGAATCCACATCGAATATTTCCATGTTCATGCGACGTTCACCCATCATGAACATCCCGCCTTCATCGTCCAAGCTCCACACAACTCTGTTGTAAGCGCTATTGATGACCTCCAGCCCTCCGCCATCTCGTGCCCGGAGGTACACCCAAACGTCTTGGCCGGGCTTCCAGTTGTGCAGCGCTAAGTCGGCCTGCCACGTGTTTCCCGACAGGTTGACGCGTCCCGAAAACGTCTCGCCATTTTTGTGTGCAAGATTGTTGTCGAGCCAGGTTCTGAGCCATCCACCCCACTGCGGCCCGAAAACGTTGCCGTCCGCTGACACCGACGCGTTATTGCCGCCTGCCCACGTCGTTCCACCAATCGTCAACGCACCACGAACAGACACCTGACCACCATCGAAAACCCACAT
>NZ_JAAGNW010000230.1:0-6170 GCF_010645215.1 Burkholderia multivorans
CGTGTTCGGCGATGCGCGCGGTTATTTTCTCGAAAGCTTCAACGCGCGCGCGTTCGCCGCGCAGGTGGACCCGCACGCGATCTTCGTCCAGGACAATCACTCGCGTTCCGTGAAGGGCGTGCTGCGCGGGCTTCACTACCAGGTCGGGCAGGCGCAGGGCAAGCTCGTGCGGGTCGTGGAAGGGGAGGTGTTCGACGTCGCGGTCGACCTGCGGCGGCGCTCGCCGACCTTCGGCCGATGGGTCGGCGTGACCTTGTCCGCCGCGTCTCCGCGGCAATTGTGGATTCCGCCCGGGTTCGCGCACGGCTTCTACGTGCTGTCGGCCCATGCGCAGTTTCTCTACAAGACCACCGACTACTGGTATCCGGAGTCCGAGCGCAGCCTGCTCTGGCGCGATCCGGCGCTCGGCATCGGCTGGCCGCTCGACGGCGAGCCGATCGTCGCGGCCAAGGACCAGGCGGGCGCCTTGCTCGCGCACGCGGACGTGTACGCGTAGCCGGTTCCTGCCCGGCCGGGCGCTCGATCGGGCGGCGTCGCGCAAGCGACGCCGCCCGTTTCTTTTGCAGATGGTTGCGCGCGCATCCGGATGCGCCGGTTCCGTGCAGGCATGCACCGAAATTCCGCATGCGGACACGTTTTTGAAATGGAATCGGTACCTACCACTCGAATAATTGCTATTTATAAATCAATGCGCTTATCGTGGCGAATGCTGAAAATATAAGCTTGGCTTCTAATTGGGAAATTAAAAAGTTTTTTGTTTACTGTGGTAACTTTGTCGGGTGTCTGGCGTCACCGCGGTTTCGCATTCCGCTCGGATGATCATGACCTGCTGTCTGGCTGTAATGCCGTGAATAGGTGGAGTTTCCTCGATTCAAATAAGCACGGCGTGATTGAGAAGAGCGGATTCGAGTCGAATTAATCGCGGATTTGATCGAGGCACGGGGCGATGGTCATGTATTTGAGTGCGGAAGACGCGTTGGCGAATCGCGGGAGTCTCGTCGGCGCCGCGGGCGAGGTGGTCGCGCCTTACGATCTCGAACAGCAGCCGCATGTTCCGCCGGCCTATCGCCCGCTCGCCGAATCCACCATCCTGAATGCCGCGCGACGCCCGTTCCGCATCGACTACCGCGAGGTGAGCCGGTTGCGGGTCATCAACGGCATGGGCGTCGCGCTGGGCGATTCGATCATCGGCCTGACCGCGCTCGAGGCGCTGCGCACGCTGCATCCGCCGCTGCGCATCGAGATCTGCCGGCCCGCGTGCTCGCCTGCCTATGTCGAGGCGCTCTATCGCCTCGACGGCGGCCCGCTCGCCGAGGTGCACACGCTGCCGCTGCCGCTGGCGGCGCTGGGCGGGCCCGGCGTCGGCATAGATCTCGGCAATCACCTGTTCTGGCCGGATTTCGCGTCGCTGCCGATGATCGATTTCTTCCTGCAGGCGCTGGGCGTCGAGCCGGCTGCCGTCGATCCGGCGCTCAAGGCGAATCGCTGGCTGAAGCGGCTCGCGCTGCCGGCGCTGCCGCCCGCGTGGCGTCAGCGCCGCTACGTGCTGTTCTGCGCGACCGCGAGCACGCCGCTGCGCAGCATTCCGGCGCGTCTGCGCACGCACTGGGTCGACACGCTCGCCGCGCGCTTCGGTTGCGAGGTGCTCGGCTTCGGTCCGCTCGCGCATCCGCGCTACGTGGACATCGCGCCGCTGTCGCCCGACACCGCCCATTTTCTCGCGTGGGTCCGCGGCGCGCATCGCCTCGTCGCGCCCGACAGTGCGGCGGTGCATGCGGCGGCCGGCTTCGAGGTGCCGACGCTCGCGTTCTTCTCGTCCATTCCACCCGGGCTTCGGGTGCGCGACTACCCGTCGTGCCGGGCGGTGGATCTGGCGATTCCCGCGCTGAGAAACCTGCATGCGAGCAGCCGCGCGAGCGACCTCGCGCTGGTGGAACGCGCCTACCAATCAATCGCGCTACACACTCTTCTGGATGGCGACCATGAAACGCATAGTGAGGGCTTGTGCGGTGCTCGCGCTTAGCCCGGCGGCGATGGCGGCGCATGCATTCGATCTGACGGTGTCGGGGAAGATCAGCCGCTACACGGACGCCGGGCAGGCGGTCTATCGCTTCGCGCAGGCCGACCTGCTCGCGATGCCGGTGCGCCGCGTCACCACCTCGACCGCCTGGACCGGGCGCGAGGTGTTCGAGGGCGTGGGCCTCGCCGACCTGGTCAGCCGGGTGGGCGGCACGGGGACCACGCTCGAGGTGCGCGCGCTCGACGGCTACGTGGTCGACATCCCGGTCGAGGATGCGCGCAAGTACGGCGTGCTGCTCGCCTACAAGGCCGACGGCAAGTTCCTTACCCTCGAGAATTTCGGTCCGCTGTTCATGGTGTATCCGCGCGACCAGGGCGGCGATGAGCTGAAAGGGCCCTTGTACAATTCGCGCTTCATTTGGCAAATCAACCGGATCACCATTAAATGATGCTGGGTCGAAAATTCAGTGGGAACGCCAGCCTCCTGTATTGCGCGGTGGTGGTCCTGTTGGCGGTGGCCGCGGTGACCGCCGTGTTTTGCTACAAGAACGTGGAACCCAATTCGAGTCTGATTTCGGTGATCGGCACGCAGGAGAATTACGGGTTGTCGGTGGCGAAATACCAGATGCGGCTCAACGACTTCGAACTGACCGTCAATCAGAATCGATGGGGCTGCGTCGGGCCGTGCCGCGATCTGACGCTCGAATACGAGATCCTGAAATCGAAGTTCGCGATTCTCGCGAACCGCTCCGAATCCACCGCGCAGCTTTACGAAGACGCGGGTTATCGCGATGCGGTGCGCGCGTCGGCCCGGCTGTTCGACGCGCTCGATCCGCAGATGAAGGCGCTGGCCGCCCACGCGGGCCCGACGGGCGAGGTCAATGCGCGCCTCGAAGCGCTGCGCGGCTACGCGCACGACATGGGCACGATCGCCGCGCAGACGGAATTCCGCCAGCGCGACA
This sequence comes from Burkholderia multivorans, assembly GCF_010645215.1. Lineage (GTDB taxonomy): Bacteria > Pseudomonadota > Gammaproteobacteria > Burkholderiales > Burkholderiaceae > Burkholderia > Burkholderia multivorans_A. The sequence continues at coordinate 2,982 of NZ_JAAGNW010000230.1, forward strand.
GCGCGTATCAGGAGTTCATGGAGACGCGCCGGATCATCTGCATCGGGCTCGCGGTGATTCTCGCTTCGGTGCTGGTGCTGAGCGCCGTCACGATCCTCAACATCCGGCGCGAACGGCGCGCGACGCGCCAGCACGCCAAGGCGCTGCTCGCCGAGCAGCAGGCGGCGCATGCGGCGCGCGCGGCGGTCAATGCGAAGAATGCGTTCCTCGGCGCGATCGGCCATGAATTGCGCACGCCCCTGCAGAGCATCACGTCGGCGATCGACGTGATCGCCGAGTCGCCGCTCGCCCACGAGCAGCTCGACACGGTGCGCCGGCTCGAGGTCGCCGCGAAGCAGATCGAAGCGCAGATGCGCGATCTGACCGACTACGTGCGGCTCGACAGCGGCAAGCTCAGCCTGCACCGTCAACAGTTCGATCTCGCCGAACTGCTCGCGATGGCCGCCGCCGACGCGGGCTGCCGCGCCGCGCGCAAGCGGCTTGCGTTCACGTGCGAGATCGACGAGCGGATCCAGGTCGCCCACTCGGATCCGGTGCGGATCCGCCAGATCGTCTCGAACCTGCTCGGCAACGCGATCAAGTTCACCGACGCGGGCGCGGTCGCGCTGCGCGGCCGGCGCGCGGAGACGGCGGACGGCGAAGCGCTGGTGCTCGAAGTCGAGGATACCGGCGCGGGCGTGCCGAACCAGAAGCTCGCGCTGATCTTCGAGCCGTTCACGCAGGGCGACGAGGCGGGCGCGGCGACGCGCGCGCGCGACGGCGTCGGCATGGGGCTTGCGATCGTGCGCGGGCTCGTCGATCTGCTGGGCGGGTGGATCGCGGTGCGCAGCGAGGTGGGCAAGGGCAGCGTGTTCAGCGTCACGCTGCCGATGCAGTACCTCGATACGCGCGACGAGGCGCGTGCGCCCGCGAGCCCGGCCGAGCGCGACGAGGCGCTGCACGTGCTGGTGGTCGACGATCACGAGGCGGTGCGCGAGTCGCTCGCCGCGCTGCTCAGGCAGTTCGGCTACCGGTGCGACCTGTGCGATTCGGGCCTGCGCGCGATGCAGAAGCTGATGCGCCGTCCGTACGACGCCGTGCTGCTCGACGTGCAACTGCCCGACAAGGACGGCACGGCGATCGCGCGCGAGGTGCGCGACGGCCGCGGGCCGAATCGCCGTACGCCGCTGATCGGCGTGAGCGCCTATCAGCCGGACCTGCTCACGCCCGAGCAGCGGGGGCCCTTCGACGATTATCTGCTGAAGCCCGTGCGGCGGCGGGATCTCGAGGCGGCGCTCGTGCGCGCGCTGGCGGAGCGGGTCAGAGGTTGAAGCAGCGGTCGAGCGCGGCCTTGATCACGGAGAGCTTGACCGGCTTCTCGTAGGGGCCGAGCACGTCGAAGTCGCGCATCGCCGTGGCGATCTCGGATTCGCGCTCCTTGAGGTCGAGGTAGCCCGTCAGGATCAGCACGGGCGCATCCGGGTTCTCGGACGCGCGAATTTCCTCGATGCAGCGGCCCGCCGTTTCCGGGCCGATCAGCCAGTCGATCAGGAAGCCGTCGAACGCCTGCGTGCGCAGCGCGTCGAGGAACGACGGCACATCGTAGAACGGGCTCGCGTTGAAGCCGTGCGCGAACAGGTATTTCGACAATTCATCGGCGGTCTCGACGGCGTCGTCGAGTACCGCGATGCTCATCTTGTGCACCTCGGAGCAGGTCGAGCGGATTTCGATCGTTTCGGCCAGATAGTGGCGGCCGGGCGGCGCGCCGTCGCCGCGATGGATCTGCCATTCGCCGTCGCGTTCGAGCGCGACGAAATCGGCGCGTTGTCCGCCCGACAGTTCGACGCCGAGATGCACGGTGCACGGGATGCGCTCCCGGCCGATGCTGAGGACCGCTTGACATACGCGCACGCGCGCCGGCGCGTCGACGCCGTCCATCGTGTCGAGCAGCGCACTCGGCGACGCGTCGAACGCCAGCGCGATATCGCGGACCTGGTTGAGCGCCCACGGGCTTTGCCCCTTCAGCTTGCGGTGCGCCTGGGAAAAGCTGAGACCGAGAATGCGGCTGACCTCGTTCGCGTGCTGCCGCTTGCCCACGCCGTGTTCGAGCAGGAGTTCCTTGATTCTGTTCGCGATCAATAATGCATCCGGTTGTTGATCGTCGCTGTGCATTCTGCTCCTTGGGAGGACGGGTACGAACAGCCGCTATCTTAGATGGATCCGGGATCCCGCGCCACGATCGGGCCGATCGGGCGGGGCGCGCGCAGCCCGATCGTATGACCGGATTGTTGCAGTTTGAACAGCGATCGCACGCTGCCCGCCCTGCGCGTGTTGCAGGCGGTGCGCGGCTTTGCTGGATAATGACGGACTATCGGGCGATTCCGCCCGGTGCCTACGGTCCCGTTGCGTGAATCATCATGGAATACATCGACAGCCTGCGCATTTTCTGCTCCGTCGTCGACGCGCGCAGTTTCACGCGCGCGGCCGACATGCTGGGGCTGTCCACCCCGGTCGTGTCGCGCGCGATTTCGGGCCTCGAGCAGCGGCTCGGGATCCGGCTGTTCAACCGCACCACGCGCCAGATCTCGCTGACCGAGGCCGCCGAGCAATTCTATGAGGGCTGCGTGCGCGTGCTCGCGGATCTCGACGCGCTCGAGGAGGGGGCGTCGATGCAGGCGCGCGAGCCGACCGGCATGCTGCGCGTGATCGCGCACGCCACCGCGACCACCAATCGCCTGATGCCGCTCGTGTCGAGTTTCAAGCGCAAGCATCCGAAGGTCTCGCTCGACGTCACGCTCGCGGAGCGGCCGGTCGATCTCGTCGCGGAGGGGTTCGACATCGGCCTGCTGCTGCCGTTCATGCTGACCTCCGATACCGTGGTGACGCGCCTGATGGAACGCATTCCGTTCACGATCGTCGCGTCGCCCGACTACCTCGCCGCGCATCCCGTGCCTGCGCATCCGTCCGAACTGGACGCGCACGTGTTCGTTGCGATTTCGCCGGCGGTGCGCAAGCCCGAGCTGAATTTTCGCGTCGGCCGCGACACGCTGACCGTGCCGCTGCGCTACGAGATCGTGTCGAACAACGCCGTGTTCAATCTCGGGCTCGTGCTGCAGGGCTTCGGCATCGGCGTGCTGCCCGTCGCGCTGGTGCAGGACGATCTTGCCGCGGGCCGGCTCGTGCCGGTGCTCGATACGTTCCGGATCGTCG
>NZ_JAAGNW010000230.1:6180-8576 GCF_010645215.1 Burkholderia multivorans
CGACCATGCGGTGGCGTATTTCGAGGAGCGGACCGGCCAGGAGGCCGACGCCTGAGGTCGGCCGACGGGGAAGGATGCGACGCGCGGCCTCCTCGCGGCCCGGCGCATGCGCGCCGGGCCGTGGAAGCGCGGGGAGGGCCGCGCAGGCCTGCTTAGTTCGACACCGCGCCGTTGTTCCAGCCGATCAGCGGGACGTCGGCGCCATTGCCGCTTGCGGTGCTGCCGGCGAACGCGCCGAAGTTGACGCCGGCGAGCGCGCCGTAGATCTGGCCGGCGCCGCGGCGATAGACGACGCGGCTCGTGGTCGACGACTGGCGGATCGTGCCGAAGTTGCCGCCGGCCAGGCCGCCGAGTTGCGCCCCGTTGCCGCCGGAGACCTCGCCCGAGGACGACGATGCCGTGACGTGGCCGCCCTGGTTGCCGACCAGGCCGCCGACCAGGCTCGCGTCGCCGCCCTGGACATTCCCGCTCGCGGAGGCGCCGTCGACATTGGCTCGGTCGTTTCGGCCGAGCAGGCCGCCGACCTCGCTGGCATGGCCGCCGCGGACGTTGCCGCTCGCGGAGGACGCATCGAGCGCACCGGCGTAGACGAGCGACCCGACGAGACCGCCGACCAGACTGCGCGCGCCGGCTTCCACGTTGCCGGATGCGCGGGCGTTCCGGATCTGGCCGAGGCTCGCGCCGACGAGGCCGCCTGCCTGGCCGTCCGCGCCGAGCGTGACGCTGCCGGACGCATGCGACGCATCGATGATGCCGCGATCGGACCCGACGAGCCCGCCCGCGACCGCCGAATTGCCCGCGACGACGCGGCCGGTCGCGTTCGACCCGCCGATCGTGCCGGCGTTCATGCCCGCGAGGCCGCCTGCCTTGCTGCCGGCGCCCGCCGTCACCGTGCCTTCCGCGCGCGAAGCGTCGATTTGACCGCGATTCGAGCCGACGAGACCGCCGACGGCGGCATGGTCGGTCGACTGAACGTTGCCGCGCGCCGTCGAGCCGCGCAGCATGCCGTCGTTGAGCGCGACCAATCCGCCGGCGCTGCTGTTCGCGCCCGCCTGCACGGCGCCCGTCGCGGTGGCCGTGGCGATCACGCCCAGGTTGCGGCCCGCGAGACCGCCTGCGAGGCTGTCCGCCCCGGCGGTGACGCGGCCGTTTGCGGTCGACGTGTCGATGCGCGCGTGGTTGGCGCCGACCAGGCCGCCCGCCAGGCCGAGATTGCCGACCTTGACCGCACCCTGCGCCGTCGCGCCCGAAATGACGCCCGCATTGAAACCGACGAGCCCGCCTGCCGCCGCGTTGTTGCGTGCCGTGACGGCCGCTGACGACGAAGCCGCGCGGATCACGCCGGCGCTGTCGTTGTGTCCGACGAGCCCGCCGAGCAGGCCGGCGTCGCCTCCGTTCACGCTGCCGGCGCTCGACGCGCGTTCGATCGAACCCGTGTTGATGCCGACGAGGCCGCCCGTCGGCGCGCCGTTGACGGCCGTGACGCGCACGTCGGCGCTGCTGTCGACGATCTGCGCGACGCGGGCATCGGGATCGAGGAACGAGAGATTCTCGCCGGCGAGCCCACCGATCGCCGCGGCCTGTCGATCGCCGTCGACCCGGCCCGAGACGCGGGCGTGCTGGATCACGCCGCTCAGGTTGGAGCCGACGAGCCCGCCGAGGTGCGCGCTGCCGCGTGCGCTGACGGTGACGTCGTACGCCGCGACATTCGAGAGGGTGCCGGTGTTGAAGCCCGCGAGCGCGCCGATCGACAGCGGCGCGGTGGGTTGCGCGACGCCGGTTGCGCTGATGCCGCGCAGCGTGAGGTTGGCGATCCGGCCGGTATTGACGGCGAACAAGCCGACCACGTTGCTGTGGGGGTTCGTGATCGCGAGCCGGCTGATCGTGTTGCCGAGACCGTCGAACGTGCCCTGGAACGCCCGGCCGTCCGCGCCGCCGATGCTGCGGAAGTTCGCGCCTTTACCGTCGACGGCGTTGCCGAGCACATAGCGGCCCTGCGGGGCGGCGTCGATGTTGCGCAGGTCGGCGACGCTGTGAATGACCGCGTAGTCGTGGCCGTCGGCGCGGAACGATGCGTGCTGACCCGACAGCGTGACGGCGGCCTTGTCACCTTCGAAGGCGCGGCCGTTGGCGGCGTTCAGTTCGAGGCGGGCGTTGCGGCCGGTGAGGCGGAGGGCGTCGCGCGCGTTGATCCGGTCGCCGGCGTTGACGACGAGCGCCGCGTCGTTGCCGGCGGCGGACAGCGCCTGCTGCAGGTTGACGCTGCCGTTTCGCGCCGTGAGCGTCAGCGCGCGATCGGAGGCCCAGGATACGGGGCCCGCGACATCGAGATCGCCGCGGGTGTTGACGAGCGTCACGTGATTGTCGGCGAGATTGCCGGCGAGCGTGTTCGCATC
>NZ_JAAGNW010000230.1:8586-9013 GCF_010645215.1 Burkholderia multivorans
TGGCGGCCTCGATGGTCCAGGTGCCGGCGGTGTCGCCGGCGCGCGTGTCGACCTTCGCGCCGTTCGCGATGTCGACCTGGCCGCCGCGCGTGAGGACCGTGCCGGCCGGGGCGCTCGCATCGGCGGCTGCGGCGTCGAGCTTGCCCTGAACCCGGACGGCGCCGCCGTCGAGGACGATCCGGCCGCCGCGCGCAAGGAGGCCGCGCGCCTCGACCGTACCGGTCTGGTTGACGACGGCGTCGAGCAGCTGGCCCGCCGAGCGGGCGCTCATCAGCACCTGGCCGCCGTCGGCCCTGAGCAGGCCGCCGTTGCTGGCCTGGGCGTCGACCGCGCCGGCGTCGACCTGGACGTTGAGCAGGCCGCTGCCGTCGAAGTTGACGGTGAAGGCGTGGCCGGCCGCGAGCGCGACGGTGCCGAGCCTCGCCTC
>NZ_JAAGNW010000231.1:0-1768 GCF_010645215.1 Burkholderia multivorans
ATCGCCGCCGGTTTCGCCGAGCGTGGTGGCCGCGATCTTGATGAGCCAGAACCCCAGCGTGATCTCGGGGACCTTGGCCAGCGCGTGTTCAGTAGACGTTTTCATCGGGTGTGCTCGCGGGTCAGGCCTTGCCTTGGAAGGCGTCGAAGGTCTTCAGCAAATCGGCCATGGCCGCCTTGCAGTCGGCCTGGCTCGGCGCATCGGCGCGCAGCGCCGACAACGCCCGGTCGATGGACTTGTCGAGCACATGCCAGTCGCCGGCCGCCCGTGGTTTCAAACCCGCCTCGGCCGAATCCCAGGAGACTTCCAGATCCTTGATACGGGTCTTGGCCGCGGACAGATCGCCCTGGTCCACGATGACGGCCACGTCGGCGGCAATGCGGCGGAACGCCGACAGGTCGCCGAGCCTGGAGGCCGCCGCCACGGCCTGCGGGGCCGCGTCGGCTGGCGCGGCATCGGTCGGCCCGACGCTCGCGCGCTCCGGGTCGGCGGGCTTGGAGCATCCGGTCGCCAGGGCCAGAAGCAGGATGGCCGACACGGCGGCGACGGGTCGGACAATCGAGTATCGATTGGACATACGTTCTCCTTGAGAAGTGGAAGGTCGGTTACTCGGCCGTTCGGGCGGTTCGGCTCGTCACCGTGCCGAACTGCGCCGCCGCCACCAGGATGAGGATCACCCCGAGGAACAGGGCGCTGGTCCACATGGCCCCCATGCCGAGGCCGCCGTAGGTCCTGGCCTGGGTGAGCAAGTCGCCCAGCGCGGCGCCGAACGGGCGGGTCAGGATGTAGCCGATCCAGAACGTGAGCACGGCGTTGCCGCCCATGCGCCAGGCCGCGCAGGTCGCGCCGAGCGACGCACCGAAGACGAACGCGCCCCAGGTAAAGCCCAGGCCCAGCGCCTCGGTCGCCAGATCGCCGGCGGCGGTGCCCAGCGCGAACGTGCACAAAACGACCGACCAGTAAAACAGCGCGCGTCTGCGCGTCACGATGTCATGGATGGACAGCGTGCGCTCGACCCGATGCCAGACGAAGAAGATCGCGGCGAGCGCTGCTGCGAAAACGGAGGTGCTGAGGTACAGGCTGACCCCCAGGCCGTCCGTCAGCCAGTCGGTGATCTGCGTGCCGACCACGCTGACCAGCACGACCGTCAGCCAGTAAATCCAGGGGCTGTAGCGACGGCCGCGCAACTGCGCGAACAAGGCGGCCGCCAGCAGGACGGCCATCACCGAGCGGGTCGTTCCCTGGCCCCAGCCGGCATTGACGGCCAGGAAGTCGGCGCCCGTTTCGCCCACGGTGGTGGACATGATCTTGATGATCCAGAACGACAGCGTGACTTCCGGGACCTGGTTGAACCGGTCGCTTGCGTTGGGTGCAGGCCATGTGTTCATGGTGTCGTCATTCCGATGCGAGGGGGATGACCGCCAGTCTGGACAGGCAAACTTAGCCTGGACATAGGCTCACCCGCACCTTCATCCCGGCGCGATCACGCAACCCGCGGATGCGGGTCGCGCGCCGGAGGAGCGCTCAGCGCCTGAACCGGATTCGAACGCACGCCTCGTGAAGACGCAGCGCCTCGCCGGTCGGCTCTGCATATCTGAATAATTCCATCGAATATCCACCAGGGCAATTCACAGGAAGACTAATTTTCTCATTTTAATTTCACCGCAAAATCATCTCCTATAAATCGACCTAATATCTTCCTTGGCAGGCCGCAATCAGGAGACGAAAGCGCTAACCGGCCCTCGCCGCACGCACATCGAAAACGTTC
>NZ_JAAGNW010000231.1:1778-7164 GCF_010645215.1 Burkholderia multivorans
ACCGGAGCTTGCGATGAATGAGGATGTTCAAGGAGACCACGCGCCGAGGCGCGCATTTCTGACCGATCTCGCGCGGCTCGCCGCGGCCGGCGTCATCGGCGGATGGACACCGCTTGCCCACTCGGCCCGCGCACAAGCCGCCTCGTCCGCGCCGCCGAACTTCCCGTCCGACATCGCGCTGTACCAGCAGGCGTTCCAGAACTGGAGCGGCGAAATCGCGATCCCGGACGTCTGGACGGCCGCGCCGCGCAGCCCCGCCGAGGTGGTGGAGGTCGCCAACTGGGCCTACGCCAACGGCTACCGGATCCGGCCGCGCGGCCACCTGCACAACTGGTCGCCGCTGACGCTCGCCGCTGACGTCGCGCCCGCGCAAGTCGTGCTGCTCGACACGACCCGCGCGCTCACCGCGGTTTCGGTCGACACCTCGACGCAGCCGGCCCGCGTGACCGCCCAGACCGGCATCTCGCTCGAGGCGCTGCTCGCCGCGCTCGAACCGTATGGGCTCGGCATCGTCGCCGTACCCGCTCCCGGCGACATCACGCTCGGCGGCGCCCTGGCGATCGACGCGCACGGCACCGCCGTGCCGGCCGGCGGCGAACGCCCTGCGCCGGGCCAGACCTATGGCTCGCTCAGCAATCTCGTGCAAAAGCTGACCGCGGTGGTGTTCGATCCCGGCTCGCAGCGCTACGTGCTGCGCACGTTCGAGCGCGACGATCCGGACTGCGGCCCCTTCCTCGCGCATCTCGGCCGCGCCTTCGTCGTGGAAGCCACGCTCGTCGTCGGACCGAACCAGCGCCTGCGCTGCCAGAGCCATATCAATATCGCGGTCTCCGAACTGTTCGGCGCGCCGGACGCGTCCGGTCGCAGCATGGCCTCGTTTCTCGATCAGGCAGGCCGCGTGGAAGCGATCTGGTATCCGTTCACGACGTTTCCGTGGCTCAAGGTCTGGAGCGTGTCGCCCAACCGGCCGCTGCTGTCGCGCGCGGTTACCCAGCCGTACAACTATCCGTTCTCCGATTCAATCTCGCCCGAGCTGGCCAACCTGATCGCGCGGATCGTCATCGCCGGCGAAGGCGTGCTGACGCCGCTGTTCGGCCAGACTCAGCTCGCGATCACGGCGGCCGGACTGCTCGCGACTGCGAGCGCCGACCTCTGGGGCTGGTCGCGCGCCGTGCTGCAATACATCCGGCCGACGACGCTGCGCGTCACCGCGAACGGCTACGCCGTGCTGGTGCGGCGCGCCGACGTACAACGCGCGATCCACGAGTTCGTGCAGTTCTACCAGGGCCGGGTCGACGCCTGCCGTGCGCGCGGCGCCTATCCCATGAACGGCCCGGTGGAGATCCGCGTGACCGGTCTCGATCAGCCGGCCGCCGGCGGCGCAACCGCGCCGCCGCTGTCGGCGCTCAAGCCGCGCCCCGATCATCCCGAGTGGGACACCGCGGTCTGGTTCGACATCCTCACCTTGCCCGGCACGCCCGGCGCGAACCGCTTCTATCGTGAGATCGAGCAATGGATGCTGGCCAACTACGCCGGGACCTACGCGACCGTGCGCCCCGAATGGTCGAAGGGCTGGGCCTATACCGATACCGGCGCGTGGCGGGACGATGCGATGCTGACGACGACGATTCCCAACCTGTATCGCGAGGGCCAGCCCGCTGCCGCCGGCTGGGACGCCGCCCGCGCGACGCTCGACCGCTACGATCCCGGGCGGATCTTCGCGTCGCCGCTGCTGGACCGGCTGCTGCCCTGAGACGCGCGTCGCAAGCCGGGCGGCCCGGGCCCGGCTCGCGCGAGCCCGCGCACGCCGGGCCGGCCCAGAGCGATGCGTCGTCGAGCTTCTTGAGCACGCGCGACAAGGCCCCGCGTTCGACCGCATCGAGGTCGATGGTGCGGCCCAGTGCGGTTCGATCGGTCTGCGCATGTTCGATGATGACGCTCATCGGCACGTCCTGCGCGAAGCTGTGAATGATCCGCAGCACTCGCCATTCCGGCAGCGTGAGGCCGATGCGGCCCAGCTCCGTCGTGAGACGCCTGTCTCGATTGCGCACGATGTTGGTCATCGAATAGATTTCACCGGACGGCAATCCAAGCGCCTTCTCCCTGCTCATTTGTTCTCCCGTCGCAAATCGGTATGTCCTGGCGGCCTGCGAACGCCGCAGGCCCTATTCTTGTTCAATCGACCGCTCCGCGTCCAGTTTCCTCAACCATCGAGCATGCCTATCGAGCTTCGGAAAAACCGTAGCGCGTCCAGTTCTCCAGCACCTTGCGCTGAAGCGCATCCGGATACGAATGCCGGAACGAGGCGATCCCCGCGCGCAGCGCGCCGCGGAACTGCTCCGGATACAGGCAATTGACGATCAGCTTGCCGCCCGAGCCGCTCGCGCGATCGTCCGCCGTCAGATACGGGACCATCGGAAAGCCGCGCTGCCCCGGGAACGCGAAATGATCGTGCTCGGGATGCGCACGCGTCGCAAGCGCCCAGACCACCTGGTTGAGATCGGTGACGTCGACGTCGTTGCCCACCAGGATGAACTTCGGAATCAGGTAGCCGGGATGCGAGTCGAACAACACCTCGGCCACGCGCTCGGCCAGCGCACGCGCCGTCGTGTTCAACGCGGCGAGCCGCGCGACATCGACCGACAACACGGCCCAGCAGCTCGCCGCCTCGTAGGAGCACCACGCCATGTCGATCGGCAGGCCGGCGGCCTGCAACAACTCGAGCAGCTGCGCGGAGATCATGGTTCCCCAGATCGTGTGGTTTTCCTCGGGCGGCGTGCCCGCCACGCACACGGGCAGGATCGGCGCATCGCGGAAGGTCACCGCGCGCACGTGAAACACGGGCTGCGCGCGCCCTTCGCGATGCTGGTAGCCGTGGTATTCGCCCATCGGCCCTTCGAGTGCGGTCTCGGTCAGGCTGACCTCGCCCTCCAGCACGATCTCCGCCTGCGCGGGCACCCACAGATCGACGCTTTCCGCGCGCACGACCTCGAGCGCCGTGCCCAGCAGCGCCCCGACATAGCCGGGCTCGCTGACGCCGGCAGGCAGCGGCATGCCGGCCGCGGCCACCGCGGCGGGCGGCGCCCCGAGCGCCATTGCCCACGGCATCGGCTTGCCCTCGCGACGCCACATCTCGCGGATCATGCCGATGTGCTGGGTCGGAATCGCCGGCCCCGCCAGCGTGTTGCGATCCACCAGCATGAGCCGGCCGATGCCCCAGCTGTCCCACGCACCGTCGGGCGCGCGCACGATATGGAAGCCGTAGGTGCCGAAGTAACGGCCGCCATCCGCTTCGTGCAGCAGCGGAACCGGGAAGCGCGTCAGGTCGACCGCCTCGTCGCGCCAGACGTTCTGCTTCACGGGGCCGCTCGCCACCCGGCGCGGCGCGATGGGCGCGGCCGCCATCGCCCGCCGGATCGTCGCGATGATCTCGCGCGGGCCGCTCGTCTCCGGCAGACCGAGGTGCAGCGCCAGCCGGCCGTATTCCCGCCCCGGCGTCGCCCGCATGCCGGCGGGCGCGCCCAGGACCCGCGCGCCCGGCACGCCGCTCGCGAGACGCGCGAACAGCGGTGCGGGCAGGCGCGCCTCATAGACGCGGCGCGTGATCGCCGCCAGCTCTAGCTCGGTGTCGACCTCGACGTCGATCTCGTCGAGATCTCGCCTGCGGCGCAGTTCGTCGAGGAACGCGCGCAGGTCCAGCGCGCAGTGAAGCAGGCTCATGAACGTCTCCAGGTTGAGGGTTGGCATCGTCGCCGATGCATGCAGTGGGGCGCGGCGCGGCTCAGATCGACCCAAGTTCGGGACGCGACGGCGACGGGCCCCTACGACCTCGCTCGCCTCGTTGGCACGCGCTTATTACATGCATGTGCACACATCATATTGATGGCCGGCACGATCCGCAAGCAAGCAGGCAGGCCGCCCTCATCCCGGCGCCACCGTTGCGTCGACCGAGATCCCAATTCGCATCGAATGCGCTCACTATCACATCCATAAAATCGTTCAACTCCAAAATTGTAAATATATTATTTATGGAATTGATAACGTTCCGGTTAACACATTTACAAAGGATCGAGAAGATAATCACCATCAATTCGCCGATTAAGCCGTAATTCATATCGATCTGCGCGCGCAGATATGCCAAATACAGAACAAAAGATCTCGGCGGATTGAATTTCCCATTTCTTTACGCAAAGCCAACCCCATTGGCCGTCATTTGAATTTTTTAGTGCCTGTCGATTCAATATTTCGTGCCTGTCGATTCAAGAAACAGTCTTCCCCATTGACTATTCGGAGAATTGAGCATGACGATTTTTATCGAAACAAATAAGTCTGCCGCATCGGAAGAACCAACCGTATTTGGCGAATCGTATCAGGATTTTTTTACCGACCTCAAAAGCCGCTTTCCCGATGCGTCCCACTATCTGAATCACGATGCGTTCGGCCCGCGGGATCTCGAAGCCTTCCATGCGGACCTGCGCAAGATCGAATCCGGCGGTTTCTCGCACGAGAACGTCGGCGGACACTATGGTCGCCAGCAATTGAGCGCCGGCAAGGCGCTCTCGCGCAGCCAGGGCTATCTCGCGCTCGCGCGGCTGCTCCAGCGACGCGGCGCGTGGCGCGGCGATCAGGTGCTGTTCGACGCGCTCGCCGGCAACGGGACCTTCGACCGCCTCATGCAGAAGCTCGTCGCCGAGCGGCCGCGTTATGTCGGCAACGACGTGTCGATCACGATGGTGCGGCAGGCGCACGGCGACAACCGGCTGGTGTTCCACAGCGACCTGCGCGCGCCGATCGTGCGCGACGCCTTCGCCGATTACGGCGTCTCCGCGTACGGCACCCACCACGTGCCGTCCGAAGAGCGCGCGGCGTTCATCGCCGCCGCCGGGCGGCGCCTGAAGGCCGGCGCGACGCTCGTGATCCAGGATTTTCTCGAGGGCAGCGCGACGGCCCGCTGGTACTCGGAATGTATCGACCAGTTCCGGACCTACGGTCACAACTACCGCCACTTCGAAGCGAACGAACTCGCCGCACAGTTGCGCGATGCCGGCTTCGTCGAGGTCAGCGAGCACGCCATCTACGATCCGTTCGTGATGCCGGTCGAGGCCGGCTGCAGCGACGACGACGCGCGGCATCAGTTCTACACCTACCTGATCGCCCTGTTCGCACTCGATCGCCTGCAGCGGATCGTCGAGCAGGAGCGCCTGTCCGTCGGCACGCTCGACAACCTGCTGTCGCCCTACTTCCGGATCACCGCGGCGGAAGCGGACGCCGTGCGCCGCGACGCCGCGAACGACATCGAGGCGGCCTGGATCGAGCCGGCCCTGACCATCAAGACCCTCGCGGGCGCGCGCTACCTGATCGCGCCGCGCGTCGCCATCGCCGTAGC
>NZ_JAAGNW010000231.1:7174-8994 GCF_010645215.1 Burkholderia multivorans
AGCAGGCACACGGCCCGCCCTCATCTGACGGAGAACCGACCATGACCGCCCATCTCGATGCATTGCGTGAACAAGGCTACGTCATGCTGCCCGGCGTCCTCGACGACGTCACGCTGGACGACACCCGCCAGGCCGCGCGGCGCGTGCTCGACGCCCACGGCGTCGACACGATGCGACCCAGCGATTTCCTCGCGGAGCCGGCGCTGACCCATGCGCTCTTCTCGCCGCGCGTGCGCACCGTGATCCGCCAGTTGTTCGGCCCGGACCAGACCGTCTACCTGTATCCGAACTTCACGATCCGCAACAACCTCTACATCAACTGGCATACCGACGACTTCTTCCTCGATGCGCCGCTCGAAGCGCCCGATGCGTTGCCGTCGCTGTACATGTTCAACGTCTACCTGCAGGACAACTCGACGGAGGCGGGCGGCGGGCTCGACGTGCAGGCGGGCACCCACCGGCTGTCGAAGCCCGAACGGCGCGCACGCGCCAGTGCGCCGGGCCCGGCGCCCGAGCACTTCGTGGCGTCCGGGGCAGGCGACCTCGTCGTGTTCGACTACCGCGTCGTCCATCGCGGCACGATGCGCCACGGTCGTCGAGCGCTTCGGCGCGCACTTCTTCGACGCCCGGCTGCGCTTCGCGGACATGCCCACCTACCTGCCGCAGGAGGTGCAATGAACCTGGCCCGATACATCCTGCGCGCCCTCCATGACGAAGGCGCCGAGTATTTCTTCATGGTGCCGGGCAAGCTGATCAACCCGTTCATGTCGTGCTACACCCGCGACGGCACCGAGGCGATCCAGCCGGTGGTCGCCGCGTTCGAGGGCGGCGCCGCGATGATGGCGGACGGCTATGCGCGCGCGTCGGGCCGCTTCGGCGTCGCGATCGTGCTCGACGGCCCCGGCGTCGCCAACGCGGTCGGCGCGGTCGCCAACGCCTTCGCCGACGGTTATCCGGTCCTGCTGCTCGCCGGTCAGATCGCCCAGCACTACGAAATGATCGGCGCATTGCAGGACTCGACCCAGTCGGGCCTGAACCTGTCCGCCGTGCTCGCGCCGCTGACCCGTCACGCCTACCACGTGCGGCACGTCGAGAATGGTCCGCGCTACGTCCGCGAGGTGTTGAAGGGCCTGCACGCGGCGGATGCCGCGCCGGCCTACCTGGCCGTCGCGAAAGACGTGCTGCTGCAGGAGACCCCAGAGGTGTACCGGCCGATCCGCGACGCGATGAAGCGCCCGCGCATCGCCGCGCGCGCGGCCATCCGCGCGTTCACCGGGCGCCTCGCGCCGGACAGCCGCGTCGCGATCCTGGTCGGCGGCCGCGCGAACCGGCCCGCCGTGACCGAACGGCTCGTCGCGCTGTCCGAGCGCTGCGGAATCCCGGTCGCCTCGACGGTCAGCTCGAAGGGCGTGTTTCCCGAGACGCATCCGCACTATCTCGGCGTGTACGGCTACTCCGGCCATCGGCGCGCGCTGGAGGGCCTGCTCGACGACCCGCCCGACGTGCTGATCCTGCTCGGCTTCGACACGACGCAATGGACCAGCCTGGTCTGGGAACGCGGCCTGAAGCCGGCGCAGTACCTGCTGCAGGTCGGCGCGCGCGCGGACGACCTCGACTTCGTCCTCGAAGCCGACGGCGCGCTCGTGGCCGACGAGGAGACCTTCCTCGACGCGCTGCTGGACGACGACGCATTCCAGGGCCCGCGCGCCGGCAGCGCCCGCTACCTGGATCGGCTCGCGAGCCGCCCGCTCTGCTACGACTACGCGCCCGCCGACGACGGCAAGCTGCATCCCGCCGACGCGGTCAGGACGATCCACGCG
>NZ_JAAGNW010000232.1 GCF_010645215.1 Burkholderia multivorans
CCGGCGCCGGACACCCGGCGGCCGAACAGCTTACGTGGCACGAAAGCGGACATTTCTATTTAGCTAAAAGCGGACATTTCAATCTAGCCACTACAACACAAAAGGTCGATAGTTATGATTATGTCAAATACTATGCGCAAACTTGTCCGTGCGATTCGGGCAATCAAAGCAACCCTGTTGCTGGCAATCTCTCGCTTTCGTTCAGCGCGTGATCCGTGAAATTCTTCGTGATGTACTTGGTCAGATAGGACGCCAGCATATGACACAGCCCTTTCTCCTTGAACGGGTTCCGCACATGGATATTGCCCATACCGTCGCCAACGATGATTGACCAGGTTCGTGCCGCTCGCAGGCATTGCTACTGGTTGCGGGGCGAGGGCGCGGGACCGCTAGCGGCGACACGCGCACGGGCCGGTCACGGATACTGCTGACGGGCATGCACGACGCTCAGTGCCGTGACCGTCGTGGCATCCTCTTCCAGGATCACGATGTAATTCTCGTGGGCGACGAGTTCGAAGGTATCGAGCACGCGCCCGATGCGGCGAGGAAACTTGGAATCGGCCAGTTGCTCGACCTGTTCATCGATGTGCAACCACATCTCCAGCCCCGCTTGGGGGCTGTCCTGAGCAATGTATGCCTCGATGGCGTCCAGATCAGCATGGTAGCTGGCGGTGCGATAGACAATCTTCGTCGTCATCGACTACCCGCGTTGCGCCCGTTTTGCGGCCCGAATCGATGCCCACTGCTCGGTCGTGTACTGCGCGTTCGTGCCGTCCGCCAACCCGGCACGCGCGCCGTCGACCTTGCGCTGCAGCCAATCGCCATACGACAGAGCCTCATGTGCGGCACGCAAATGCGCTGCACGATCGGGCCGAGTCACGCGCACCTCAGCCTGCTCCTCCGGCCGCCATTGCTGACTGTCGATACGCGCTTCGCTAATCCCGAGCTCGCGCAGCAGGAGCAAGGCCTTGCGAGGATCAGTAAAGCGCCGGACCTCGGGCGCGCTGCGTGCTTTGCGGGCCTTCACGAGCGTGGCGGAGCCGCGCCGCGTCTCGACCCGCACCTCAAATGCCGCCCCTTCGCCATGCAAGGTCACGGCGACCACGCCCCCGGCTTCTTGCGTGGCGCGGAGCTGCTCCAGCGTCAAAAGTTGCATGACGATCCCTATTCAATTGGGCAACTCAAGAATAATAGCATTCAATCTGACAATTTACTGTTATTTGTCATCGCGCATCGGGTAAGCGTAGCTATCGCACGTAGCACTTTCAGCCCCGCACCTGCCAAAACAAGCCCCCCAAAAAACCGGCCGAGGCCGGGTGCATAGCGATTCCTGGCGCGCTGCGCAATTCGCTGGATTCGAACGCGCTGCCGGTCGGCCCGCACGACGTGAAATCCAACGAAGCCGTCGACATGGCCGCGATCCGCCGCGCGATCCGATTCGAACACAAGCTGCCGTTCCGCTATCCGACGGCCATGGCGAGCAGTCACTGCGCACGGTGTGGCCGATCGCGCTCGGGTGCTTCGAGGACGGACGCATTCTCGTCGCGTGGTGCGAGCAGCGGATGGATTACCGTCACTTCTGCACCGACCGGATGACCGGCCTCGCGTCGCTCGGCCAGCGCTACCCGCGCCGCAAGCAGACGCTGCTCGCCGCTTGGCGCAAGACCCTCGCCCACACCAAGACCGCTCTCTGCTGACAGAATCTGACAGTCCCCGTCACTATGATCGAGACTCGACATTGACGAGGAAGACAACGATGAGCCACGCCGAATTCAACTCGTTCTTTACGGCGCGCACGAAAGCCGCGGAAGCCTATGTCAGCGGCGATCCTGCGCCGCTCGACAAGCTGGTGGTCAAACAGGGAGATGCGACCTTCCACGGCCCGCGCGGCGATAGCCTGTCGGGGGCGGCCGAGGTGGGCGCGCGCTATATCAGCGACGCGAAGATCTTCGAGCCGGGCGGCAAGAGCCGCTTCGACATCCTGCAGCAGGCAACGGATAACGAACTGGCCTTCTGGACCGGATACCAGATCGCCACCGTCCATCTGAAGGGGCAGCAGCATCCGATCGACATGCGGATCCGTGTCACCGAAGTGTTCCGCCGGGCCGGCGACGACTGGAAGCTCGTGCACCGCCACGCGGACGTGCCGCCCGCGCCGGGCGGCGGCGCTTGAGCTTAACCGTCGGGGCGCGGGGTAGCCTGCTCCGTGCCGATCCGCGACGCGTCGGGCGCGACGACAACGAGAGCCCGAAACATCAAAAAATCCGAAGGTCCTGTGCTAACAGCACGTGAGTGCCTATGAAACGCTGGCCGCTCCAATCCGACCGCCAGACGCCCCTACTTCACCACCATACCTTCGCTCCACCTCGCCCAACAGCCGGTCCGCGCCCGGCCCTTCCAGTTGCCCCGAGATCTGCGCCACAACAATGGCCGCGAGCCTCCTGGGCGTCGGCGCCTCGAAGATCCGGCGCACCGGGAGTTCGATGCCCACCACGGCGCTCAGACGCGACAGCGCCCGCATCGCAAGCAGCGAATGCCCGCCCGTCGCAAAGAAATCCTGTTCGACGCCGACCGCATCCACCGCCAGCAGCTCGGCCCACTGCCGGGCGATCAGTGCTTCGAGCGGACTGGCCGCAAGCGTCGGCTCGATGGCCTGCGCCGCGCCAGCCAGCCTGATCGCCGTCGCCCGGTCGACCTTGCCGCTCGGCGTGAGCGGCAGCCGCTCGACCACCACGATCGACGCGGGCACCATGTGTTCGGGCAGACTCGCCGCGAGCGCGCGTTGCAACGCGGCGGGTGCGAGCGTCACGCTGGGCGAGGCCACCACCAGCGCGACCAGCCGTCTCGCCTCGGCGCTTTCGCCTGCCGCCACGACCGCAGCATCCGCCACGCCCGGCTGCGCAGTCAGCGCGGCCTCGATCTCGCCCGGTTCGATGCGAAAGCCGCGCACCTTCACCTGCTGGTCGGCCCGGCCGAGGTACTGGATGCTGCCATCCGCCAATCGGCACGCGCGATCGCCGGTGCGATAGAGCCGCCGGCCAAAGCGGTTCTCGGCCGGATCGTGCAGGAACCGCGCCGCGCTCTGCTC
The DNA here is from genome assembly GCF_010645215.1 of Burkholderia multivorans. Taxonomy (GTDB): domain Bacteria; phylum Pseudomonadota; class Gammaproteobacteria; order Burkholderiales; family Burkholderiaceae; genus Burkholderia; species Burkholderia multivorans_A. Next base: position 3,089 of record NZ_JAAGNW010000232.1, read on the forward strand.
GGGCAGCGCGTGATAGCCGCTCGCCACGCATGCGCCCCCGATGTACAACTCGCCGGGCACGCCGATCGGCGTCGGCGCCATGCGCGCATCGAGCACATGGGTGGATGCGTTCGGGATGGGTCTGCCGATCGGCGGCAGCCTCGGCCACGCGGCGGGCGGGCCGTCCAGCAGATGATCGGTCACGATATGCGTTTCCGTCGGTCCGTACTGGTTGCGCAGCACCGCGCCGTCGAGCCGCTCGAACAAGTCGACGATCGCGGCGGTGACGATCAACTGCTCGCCCGCCGTCACCACCTCGGTCAGCGGCGGCATCGCGGCGTGCGCGCGGCGCGCCGCGTCGGCCAGCTGCTGCAGGGCGACATACGGCAGGTAAATGCGCGCCACCGCGTGCTCGACAAGCGCGCGCCACAGCGCATCGGGATCGCGCCGCACGGGCTCGTCGACCAGCACCAGCGTTGCGCCGAGCACCCAGGTGGACCACATTTCCTGAAACGACACGTCGAAGCTGAGCGGCGAGAACTGCAAGGTCCTCGGCCGCGGCGTGCGAACCGTGGCGACATCCCACAGGATCAGGTTCGCCAGCGCGCGGCGCGGCATCACGACGCCCTTCGGCACCCCCGTCGACCCCGATGTATAGATCACATAGGCGGGATCCTCCGGCGCGACGCGCACCGAGCGGGCAGCTTCGCCGTCGAGCACGCCGTCGCGGGGAATCGCGAGACGCGGCACGCCGTCGATGCCCGCGTCGTCCGGCGGCGTGATCAGCACGCGCGCGCCCGAGTTCGTGAAGATGTAGCGCTGCCGCTCCTCCGGATACGCGGCGTCGATCGGCACGTAGACCGCGCCGGCCTTGAGCACGCCCAGCACCGCCGCCGTCATGCCGATCCCGCGCGGCATCCGGATCGCAACCCGGTCGCCGGCCGCGACGCCCAATGCGCCGAGACGGCCTGCGACGCGCGCAGCGGCTTGCTCGAATTCGGCATAGCTGCATGCGCGCGCACCGTGCACGATGGCGATCTCGTCGGGCCATGCGGCGGCCGACGCCTCGAACAGGGCGACCACGTCGGCGTCGTCGGGATCGAACCCGGCGTCGCCAAACGCTGCACGCGCCGCTTGCTGATCGGCCGCCGTCAACAGGTCGACGCCGAGCGCGGGCTGATCCGGATCCGCGGCAACCGAGCCCAGCAGCTTCACGTACTGCGTCACCAGCCGTTCGATCGTCGCCGCGGTGAACAGCTCGGTCGAGTATTCGGCCACGCACACCATGTCGCAGGCGGTTTCCATCAGGGTCAGCGTCAGGTCGAATTTCGCCGTGCCGGGCACCGGCGCAGCCGGGTCGTCGCGCCCGCCTGCGGCGACGAGGTCGGCATGGCGACGCATCTCGCCGTCCGCGCCGGCGATGTTCTGCAGCACCAGCATCGTCTGGAACAAGGGATTCCGGTTGAGCGCGCGTTCCGGCTGGACCGCCTCGACGACCCGCTCGAACGGTACCTGCTGGTGGGCCAGCGCATTCAGATGCGTGGCGGCCACGGTGCGCACCAGTTCGGTGAAGCGCGGTTCGCCGTCGAGCCGCGTGCGGAGCGCGAGCGTGTTCGCAAAGAATCCGATCAGCGGCTCCACTTCGACCTGCGTGCGATTCGACACCGGCGTGCCAACCACGACGTCCTGCTGTCCCGACGAGCGCATCAACAGCAACTGGTACGCCGCCAGCAGCACGGCGAACAGCGTGGTGCCTTCGCGCCGCGCGAGTTCATGCAGGCGCGCGCAGGTCGATCCGTCGACCGTGAAGCCGAGCAGTGCGCCCGTGTGACGCATGCGCGCCGGCCGGGGATGGTCGAACGGCAGATGCAGTTCGGCCGGTGCGTCGGCCAGCTGCGTGCGCCAGTACGCGAGCGCGTCGGCGCCCGGTCGCGCGTCGACCATGCCGCGCTGCCAGCGCGCGTAGTCCGCGTATTGCACGCGCGGCTCGGGCAGCGGCGAGGGTCGACCTTCCGCGCAGCTCGGGTAAAGCGCGCGGAATTCCCGCATCAGCACTTCGAACGACCAGCCGTCGAACACGAGGTGGTGCGTCACGAGATGCAGACGGCTGCCTGTTTCACCGAGATCGAGCCACTGCGCACGCAACAACGGCCCGCGATCGAGCGCGAAAGGCCGGGTCGCGAGCCGCTGCTCGAGCACGCGCGCCCGAGCCAGCCGTTCGACGGCGCTCGCGCCGTCGACGCGCACCCGTTCGAGCGGCACCGGCCGCGCCGGCTCGATCACCTGGATCGGCGTGCCGAGCACGGCGGGAAACACGGTCCGCAGCGCTTCGTGTCGACGCACGATCTCGTTGAGCGCACGGTGGGCCGCCGCTTCGTCGGCGCCTGCCGCGAACGGAATCGAGAACGCCATGTTGTAGAGCGCGGACGCCCCTTCGAACTGGTCGAGGAACCAGAGCCGTTCCTGCGCGAACGAAAGCGGCGCACGCTGGCGTCGCGGCCCGGGAGGCGCGCGCAGGATGGGCTCCCATTCGGCAGGCGTCGCGGCATGAGCGGCATCCCTGCCGGGGGCGGCCGGCGCAGGCGTCAGGACAAGATGCTGCTGTTCCTCGATAAGGCCGGCGAGTTGCCGAATGGATGGAGCCTCGAACAGCTGATGCAGCGGAATGTCGATATCGGTCTGCGGGCGCTTGAGCACGTCGCTCCAGATGCGCGCGAGCAAGGCTTCGATCGGTGTGGCGGGTGCGCTGCCGCGCGGGTGCGTATGCGGATCCGCGTCGGGCCAGCCCGCGCCAGGCGCCGCGTCCAGCAAGGTGACGCTCGACGGCGCGAGACCTGCGCCCAGATGTTCCGCTGCGTATGCGATCAACTCGACCGCACCGATCGAGACACCCTGACGCGGCACCACCCACGCCATCAGGCGCGCATCGCGCTGCTCGCCGCCCGACAGCACCGTCACTCCGGCATCCGCTACCGATGGGTGTTGACGCAGCAATGCCGTCGCCCGTTGCGGATCGGCCTGTATGCCTTGCAACCTCACCAGCCGTTCGACCTTACCCTCGACCCGGATCGTCCCGTCGCTCCGCCGCCGCGCCAGCCATCCCGTCTCCACTCCGTCGATCCTCAGCCGGCCGGCAACATCGTAGGGCTGGACTGCGCCATCCGGATCGACCACGTCGATCCGATGACCATCGAGCGCGGCCGCCAGCACCGCTTCGTACTCGCCCAGCGCGAGGCGCGCGAGCGGAACGTCGTCGGGCGCCCACAGGCCGAGCAGCCGTTGTTCGCGCCAACGCGCCAGCGGTGCGCTGAAGCACGGCAACCCACTGACGACCAGGGTCGCGCCGGGCGGCACGTCCTTCGGCGCGAGCGTGGCCAGGCCCTCGGCGGTCGTGACGACATGCGTCGCCTTTGCCAGCGGTGCGGATCGCGCGCGCGCCGTGCGCACCAGCGTCGCCGCCAGCACGGATGCGCCCTCGCCCACGCTCGCCACCTTGCTCGACGCCGTCAGGCCGATCGCCTGCATCGCCGTCCCTTCCGAGCGCAGCGCCGATTCACTTCCGCCTCCGATCGGTAATCGTCCCACCTGCTGGCCCGGATCGCTCACGACCGCCTCCAGCATCGCGACATACCGTTCGCACAGCCGCCCGATCGTGTCGTGATCGAACAGATCGGTCCGATACTCGCACGATCCCAACAGCCCCTCGCCGCGCTCCGACAGTGACAGCGTCAGATCGAAACGCGCCGCACCCTCGATCGGCGCGGATATCGTGTACTCCCCCTCCTGAAGCGGATTGGCATCCTGCTCGCCCGGCAGGTTCTGCAAAGCAAACGCCACCTGATAGACCGGCGCGAAACTCAGGCTCCGTTCCGGCTGCAACGCGTCGACCAGTTGTTCGAAAGGCAAGTCCTGATGCTCGTACGCGGCCACCGTCGTGGCGCGCACATGGTCGATCAACGTCCCGACCCGCTGTTCCGGTTGCACACCGATGCGCAACGCCAGCATGTTCACGAAGAAGCCGATCAGACCTTCGAGCTCCGGCCGGCTGCGCCCCGCGATCGGCGTACCCACCACCAGATCCGTGCGCCCGCTCCAACGCGCAAGCAATGCCCCGAACACCGCCAGCAGCACCATGAACGGCGTCGCGTCATGTGCTCTCGCCAGCGCGCGCGCCCGAGCCGCCAGTGACGCCGGCACCGCGAACATCCGCGTCGCACCGTTCGCCCGCTCCACGGCGGGCCGAGGCCGATCCGTCGGCAAATCCAGCAGCGGCGGCATGCCCGCCAGCTGGGTCAACCACCACTGGCGATGCGCGTCGAGCACACCGCTGCCCAGGCGCTCGCGCTGCCACAACGCGTAATCGGGATACTGCAGCGGCAACGGCTCCAGCGTCGGCGCGACGCCGCTCGCATGCGCGGCGTACAACGCGTTCAGTTCCCGCACCAGCACGCCGAGCGACCAGCCGTCCGACACGATGTGGTGCAGCACCACCAGCAACCGGTACTGATCGTCATGAACGCGCAGCAGCCATGCCCTGACGAGCGGCCCCCGCTCCAGGTCGAACGCGCGGGTCGCGCCCTGCGCGACCCGCACGGCCGCCTCCGCCTGCGGGTCTGCCTGCCCGCGCAGGTCGAACTGTTCCAGCACGAGGTCGAGATACGGCACCACGCGCTGCATCGGCACGCCGCCTTCCATCACAAAACGCGTACGCAACGCCTCATGTCGCGCAACCACGCCATTCAAGGCCGCTTCCAGCGCCTCGATCGACAGCCCCTTTCCGAAATCCAGCACGACCGGCAGGTGATACGCCCCCGTACTCCCTTGCAACTGCTCCAGAAACCACAAGCGCTCCTGCGCCGGCGACAACGGTGCGCGTCGTTCGGGCGCACGTCGTTCGAGCAGGCGACGCAACTCCGCACGCTTTTCCGCGAGGCTCGGCAAGGCAGGCAACGCAGCTTCTGGTTCGACTTCCGTTCGCGCCGGTGATGCGGCTTCGGTAGGGGTCATAGAGCATGTTCCTTGAGCCGGGCCAGCAGTTCGTCGACTTCCGGTTCGTCGAGCGAATCGACGAATCTCGCAATTTCATCGGGGCGCAATGCGTGGGTATCGTTCAGCCAGCGCTCCATTTCTCCGTGGTCGGGGGCGATCGTGGAGGCAAGGTGCTGTCGTTGCTCGTCAGGTCGCGGATGCGCGCAATGATCTGCACCGAGCCGACCGAGTTGCCGCCTTCGTCGAAGAAGTTCGCATCGATGTCGGTCTGCGGGCGCTTGAGCACGTCGCTCCAGATACGCGCGAGCAAGGCTTCGATCGGTGTGGCGGGTGCGCTGCCGCGCGGGTGCGTGTGTGGATCCGCGTCGGGCCAGCCCGCGCCGGGCGCCGCGTCCAGCAAGGTGAGGCTCGACGGCGCGAGACCTGCGCCCAGATGTTCAACTGCGTATGCGATCAGCTCGGCCGCACCGATCGAGATACCCGGGCGCGGCATCACCCATGCCACGAGCCGCGCATCGCGCTGCTCGCCGCCCGACAGCACCGTCACTCCGGCATTCGCCACCGATGGGTGCTGACGCAGCAATGCCGTCGCCCGCTGCGGATCGGCCTGTATGCCTTGCAACCTCACCAGCCGTTCGACCTTACCCTCGACCCGGATCGTCCCGTCGCTCCGCCGCCGCGCCAGCCATCCCGTCTCTACTCCGTCGATCCTCAGCCGGCCGGCAACATCGTAGGGCTGGATTGCGCCATCCGGATCGACCACGTCGATCCGATGACCATCGAGCGCGGCCGCCAGCACCGCTTCGTGCTCGCCCAGCGCGAGGCGCGCGAGCGGAACGTCGTCGGGCGCCCACAGGCCGAGCAGCCGTTGTTCGCGCCAACGCGCCAGCGGTGCGCTGAAGCACGGCAACCCACTGACGACCAGGGTCGCGCCG
>NZ_JAAGNW010000233.1:0-2016 GCF_010645215.1 Burkholderia multivorans
GAAGGTACTCTTCGTGTGACAGCACTGCTACGGTAACCTGCACATCTGCGGCCTGAAGCCTATTTTGGATCAAATTCAATATCGCCTCATTTTTGCCGATCGAGACCGCTGCCATCTTCAACTTGACTGCCTTCGGAATACGTGGCCGGCGAGTACGAAGCGTGGCGACACGATGCCGCCACGCAGGCAAATATCCGAATGCGGGTCGTTGGGAGATATCTTGCGTCGAGATCAACTCGGTCGGCGCAAGCCAGTCTGCCAATGCAAGCCGCTGTGATGCGCTCGAGAAGAACGGCCGGCACGGATTACACACAACCTGCACGCTGGTGGTCAGCTCTTGCACAACCTGGCTCTGTCCTGTGGGCAAATCAGAAATTGGGCCAAAGTGAAGATCGAACTTCGATGCTTCGTCTGCCTCCGACATCACCCACAAGTCGATTTCCTCGAGCAGTGCGCGTTCTTTGTAGTAGTTTTCGAATGCCGAAAGGGAGAGACGATAATCGCTACGCCGCGTGAGCCTGAACGGGCCGCTGCCGATCGGCATGAACGAAAAATCACTGCTCCTCTTTCTCGGGACGATCGATGCAACGGAGGTGGCAAGGTAGTGCGGCCAAAAGTGGTCCCCGGTCTTCAGGCGGCACGTCACTTTCCAGCTGCCGCTAATGTCCACGGAGTCTAGATTCCTGAAATGTGACTCATCTTCGCCCACCGAATCGCGTAAGCGGAGCAGCGTATGCTGAACATCCGCAGCCTCCAGCGGGCTTCCATCGTGGAAGGTCAATCCGCGCCTGAGCCAGAAATTCCAGATTTTTCCATTCTCCTCATCCTCCCAATGGTGAGACAATGCGGGAATCAATTGCTTTGTAGTCCGATCAAATTCCAAGAGCCGGGCGAAAATATGATGGACTAAATAGGCCTCTGTTAAGAACTTAATCTCGATCGGATCGAGTTCCGTCACGGTACGCGCCAACGGTATTCGGAGCCGGGCGGATGCACCGTCGACCTCCGGTACCCCCATGAAATCTGGCAGTCGCGTCATCAGTTGCTTTCGCTGATCGCTGTCGAGGCTGGCAAAGGCCTCCTCCAACTCGCCTTTGGCGAGCAGCGTTGACAGATGATCAAACCACACCTGTTTAGGTGTGTTGAGCAAGGTTAGACGAGAGAAGTGCCCGCGCCCGCGAGCCGCATCCCAGCTGAGCCAACCTTGCGCCTCCATCTTGCGCAGCAAGAGCCGCGCGTTGCGTTCGGTGCAATGCAATGCCTCTGCTAGTGCCGGGAGACCAGGCTGGGCGGCCTTCGCCTCCAGCAGATCGTGAATTTTCTGAAACTGATGGATATTCTCGATGGACGTCCGCCGGGCCGGCAGTTTTGTCCGATCAATTGCACGGTGTGTGCGATCTGGCAATCGGGCAGGGTAGTGGTGCGACGGGGGCGCAGCGCGATGCCGGGTCGGCGATTCAAATTATAATTTAGGAATCCTTTATTACCATGAATAAAAACAGCCTGCACGCTAATCTGGAGTCTGGCGCTACTCATAACGGACAGGGGGGTGCGTATGGTGCACTCTGTGGCGCGGGCATCTCGCGTTCCAGCACATGGTTCGTCGATCGTCTGCACGATGTGCGCAGACGGCCGGTGATCTGGCTGATCGCGATCCTGGTCAGCGCTGATTTCGCAACCGTGCTTGAGTTGCTATCACCTGACCGGATATTGTCGCCGTTGCTTCTGGGTGTCATGGTAGGCGCGACTGTGCTCAATCTGGCTGATAGGAGCAAGGTGCAGTCGCAGAGAGGGGGCCATCACACGATCGGGTATTGCCTGTCTGCACTATCGACCGTCGCCATCGGTGGCTATCTGATGATTCAGATAGAGGATTTCTTGAATTTTTCAGTAGCCCATATCTCGATGGCGGCATCAGCGAAGCCAAGCGGCCTTCACGCTTCCTCTGTCGTACTTGGCGAATTCAATGGTGAGTCATGGTTCATGGGATCCGTTCTATACGGAATGACGTTTGCC
>NZ_JAAGNW010000233.1:2026-5106 GCF_010645215.1 Burkholderia multivorans
TGCTCGGCAGGCGATGGCCAGCGGCACGGCAACCGTCTCCGATGTCATCCGGGCTGCCGTATTTTATGTAGCCTTATTTGAGGCCGATGCGGCGCTCTCGCATCTCGTTCCTGTCTTCGTGCGCGGTCTGGTCCTGACACCAATCGTGAGTGCATTGCTGCTGCTTTCCATGCACGGCACCTCGATCGACAAGGTCTAGACATTTTGGACATGTGGTGTGTGCTCCGGGCAGTCCAGATTGCATTGGGCATAGGCCCACATGCAAATCGTGAAATGGATCGTCCGTGAAGAGCGCACCTTGCGGTCCGATCGTGTGACAGGTCGCACATCGTGCCCGCGCTTCAAACAGCAGCCAGCCGTGGATCGCTTTCGGTGGCTTCGTGCGCGAATCATGGCCGTAATAGTTGCGATCGAATGCGGAGTCTCCTGCTAGCGAGGTCTTTTCACCAGATCTCTGCGGTGCATGGTGCCGATGCATGCGTCGAACTACAGCTCATGTCCGAGGTGCTGGCGCCCGTTCCGGATGGGTTGCGGTGCTCGGAATGTCGGTCGGCCGTATTGCCGCAGTCCGCCCGCCCCGCCCAAGACGACCCGACGCAAGGCCGCCCGGCGCGATACACCTCAACGCGCGAGCCGCGCCCTGAGCACCTCGATCAACGCACGCACCTTGGCCGACGGATGGCGCGTCGACGGGAACACCGCATGGATCTCGCCCGCCGGCAGCGACCACCCGGGCAGCAGCCGGACCAGCCGGCCGGCCGCGAGATCCCCATCCGACGCGAAGCTGGTCGCGACCGTGAAGCCGCCGCCCGCGAGCACCGCCGCGTGGCACGCGGTGGCCGTGTTCGACGCGAAGGCGCGCCGGCAGCGCAGCGTCGCCCGCTCGCCCGACGTGTGCGTGAGTTCCAGCGTGGCGCGCGGCAGTTGGATGTAAGGCAGGGTATCGAGCGCGGCCGGCGTGTCGAGCGCCGCATGGCGCGCGACGAACCCGGGGCTCGCGACCAGCCAGCGCTCGAAACCACCGATCCGCACCGCGCGGTAGTTGGAGTCTGCGAGCCGGCCGAGCCGGATCGCGACATCGAGGTTGCCCGCGATCAGGTCGACCTGCCGGTCGTCGCATTGCAGGTCGACCTCCAGCTCAGGATGCGCATCGCGCAGCGCGACCAGCGCCGGGGCGACCACGAGCGAACCGTAATCGACCGCCGCGCTGACCCGCAGCGTGCCGCGCAGCGGGTCTTCCCCGCCGGCCACCGCGGCAAGCGCCGCCTCGGTGGCGCGCAGGATCTCGCGGCTCGCGTCGTAGAACGCGCGGCCGGCCTCGGTGACATTGAGACGCCGCGTGGTCCGCACCAGCAGGCTCGCGCCGACTTCCGTCTCCAGCCGCTGCATGTGCGTGCTCACCATGGTCTTGGCGAGCCCGAGCCGCGCGGCCGCCGCGGTCAGCGAGCCCGCCTCGACCACCGCCACGAAGATCGCCAGCCGGTTCAGGTTGACATCGCGCAGGTCCGCCATCGGATTGTCCATTCATGAGGGATTGTGTTTCGTCGATTATCCATCTTCCGAGGAAGGTTGGCGCGCGTTAGGCTGCTTGCATTCGTCGCCGTGAGGCGGCGGATGCGTCGTTCTTTCCAACCCGATCCCCCGGAGCCCCGCTCATGTCCCACTCTGTCCCGTCCAAGCCGATCCGCCTGCATACGACCGCGCTGTCCGGACATGGTCACCGCGTCCAGCTGTTCCTGTCGCTGCTCGGCCTGCCGGTCGAGATCGTGCCGGTCGACCTGTTCGCGGGCGAGCAGCGCACGCCGGCCTTTCTCGCGCTCAATCCGTTCGGCCAGGTGCCCGTGATCGAGGATGACGGCGCCGTGCTGTTCGACTCGAACGCGATCCTCGTGTATCTGGCGAAGCGCTACGGCGACGCGTCGTGGCTGCCCGGCGACCCGGCCGGCGCGGCCGAGGTGCAGCGCTGGCTGTCGCTCGCGGCCGGTCCGATCATGTACGGGCCGTGCCGCGCGCGGCTCGTGACGCGTTTCGGCGCGCCCTACGATCTCGCCGAGGCGCAGGCGACGTCGGTGCGCCTGTTCGAACTGCTCGACGCGCAACTGGCCGGCAAGACCTTTGCCGTGGGCGCGACGCCGACGATCGCGGATGTCGCGGGCTATTCGTACATCGCGCATGCGCCGGAGGGCGGCGTGTCGCTCGAACCGTATCCGAACCTGCGCGCGTGGCTCGCGCGGATCGAGGCGCTGCCGGGGTTCGTCGCGTTGCCGGCGCAAGCCTGACGCGGCCGGGCCCGGCCGAGCACAGAGAGGAGTTCATCATGCACGCCGATGTTTCGTCACCCGAGGCGCTGCCGTTCCATGCGGGCGAGCTGGCCGCGCAGGCGCGCGCGGGCGTGAGCGAGTTCGCGGCCGCGGCGAGCCGCGGCATCCGCACCTGGATGCCGGAGCAGCATCGCGCGTTCTATGCGCAGCTGCCGTTCATCCTGGTGGGCGGGCTGGATCTGTCGGGACAGCCGTGGGCGACGGTGCGGGCCGGCGCGCCGGGTTTCGTCGCGACGCCGGCCGAGGACACGCTGGTGCTGTCGGGCGGCGCGCTGCGCGATGATCCGCTGGCGGGGACATGGCGCATCGGCGGGCCGGTCGGGCTGCTCGGGCTGCAGCCGCAGACGCGGCGCCGGAATCGCGTCAACGGCGTGATCCGCGCGCTCGACGGCGATGCGATGACGCTCGCGGTCAGCCAGAGCTTCGGCAATTGCCCGCGCTACATCCAGAGCCGCGCGCCGAGCTGCGTCGCGCGCGCGGCCGGCGCGCCGCAGCGTCGCGCGCGCGAACTGGACGAGGGGGATCGCGCGCTGCTGGCGCGCGCCGATACGTTCGTCAGCGCGAGCGCGAACGTGTCGGAAGAGGCGGGCGGCGCGCGCGGCGTCGATGTCTCGCATCGCGGGGGCGAGCCGGGCTTCGCGCGGGTCGGCGACGCGCGCACGTTGACGACGCCCGATTTCAGCGGCAACAACTTCTTCAACACGATCGGCAACCTGTTGCACGAGCCGCGCGCGGGGCTGCTCTTCATCGACTTCGACA
>NZ_JAAGNW010000233.1:5116-8941 GCF_010645215.1 Burkholderia multivorans
CGACAGCGGCGACCTGCTGTATCTCAGCGCCCGCGCGGAACTGATCTGGGACGGTCCGGAACTGGACGCGTTCCGCGGCGCGCGGCGTCTGGTGCGCTTTCACATCGACGAGGTGCGGCGCAGCCCGGCGACCTTGCCGTTCACGTGGTCGGCGGCGACCTTCGCGCCCCAGTTTACCCGGGAGGGTCGGCCGGAGGCGCAGGCAGGGGCTTGAGCGGGGCGCGCAGCAGTCCCGTGCTGCCGGCCCGGGGGGCGCAAGGACGGTGCCCCTCTTTTTTTGTCTCGGCTCGGGGGGCGCTTTCGGGGCGGGATTTATGTGCCAAAGTGGCGATTATTGGTCGATCGGTGCAAACCTGCCGACAGAATCGCCTACAATCTGGGCCCGACGAATACGTCGCCGGAGGCCAGCGGCGCGTATGGGTTCATTTGCCACTAGCTGCCGATATGCCGAGATGGAACACAAAAACAACGCGCCACATAGACGGGTAACGCCGGCGCCAGATCATTCGATGCTGCCCGGGGATCTCGAGGTTGCCGTGCTCGTGCCCTGCTATAACGAAGCAGTCACGATCCATGCGGTCGTCGAGGATTTCAAGCGGGCGTTGCCCAACGCGCGCATCTATGTATTCGACAACAACTCGACCGATGACACGGCGCGCGTCGCGCGCGCCGCGGGTGCAACGGTGCGCGCGGTGCTCGACCGGGGCAAGGGCAACGTGATCCGGCGGATGTTCGCGGACATCGAGGCCGACGTCTATGTCCTGGTCGACGGAGACGGCACCTACGATGCGGCCGCGGCGCCGGCGCTCGTCCAGGCGCTCGTCGAGGACGGGCTCGACATGGTGGTCGGCACGCGCGTTTCCGAGGAGCGCGCGGCGTACCGGCCGGGGCATCGTTTCGGCAACCAGCTGCTGACGCGCTGCGTCTCGACGCTGTTCGGTCGTACCTTCAGTGACATGCTGTCCGGCTATCGCGCGTTTTCGCGGCGTTTCGTCAAGTCGTTCCCCGCGCATGCGGTCGGTTTCGAAACCGAAACGGAACTGACGGTGCACGCGCTGGAACTGCGCATGCCGGTGGCTGAAATCGCGACCGTATACGGCAGCCGTCCGGATGGTTCGGAAAGCAAGCTGAACACCTGGCGGGACGGTCTGCGCATCCTGCTCACCATCGTCAAGCTGATGAAGACCGAGAAGCCCCTGCTGTTCTTCTCGTGCGTCGCGCTGCTGCTCGCGCTGTTGTCGATGGTGTTGGCGATTCCGGTGTTCGACGATTATCTGCTGACGGGCCTCGTGCCGCGCCTGCCCACCGCGCTGTTGTGCTCGGCGCTGATGTTGCTGAGCGCCATCCTGTTCGTCTGCGGGCTCGTGCTCGATACGGTGTCGCGCGGCCGGGCCGAGGTGAAGCGCCTCGCCTATCTGTCGTTCGGCCAGCAGGCGCGGCGGGAGCCTCGCTGACGTGCGCGCGCAACTGCTGCGCTTCCTCGTGGCCGGGACGATCGGCTTCCTGGTCGATGCGGGCGTGCTGTCGCTGCTGGTGTGGTGCGGCGCCGGCTACTTCGTCGGCCGCGCGCTGTCCTTCCTGATGGCGGTCTGGGTCACCTGGCGGCTGAATCGCCGCTTCACGTTCAGCGCGTCCGGCGATGCCTCGCCATGGCGCGAGTGGTGGCGCTACCTGGCCGCGATGTCGGTCGGCGGCGTGATCAACTATGCGATCTACAGCGGCGCGGTCCTGTTGCTGCCGCACAATGCGTGGCTGCCGCTCTGGAGCGTCGCGCTCGGCTCGGTGGGCGGACTCGGCGCGAACTTCGCATCGGCGCGGTGGTGGGTGTTCCGGCGCCGTTCAACCTGATCAACATGAATCATTCCTACTCTGCCGCGTCGACGACGCGCGGCGCGCGCCTCGATACGCCGCGCGCGTTCCTGATCGCCTGTCTGGTCGTGCCGCTTTGCTTCGGGCTGTATTCCATGCTGCTCGGTGTCGACACGAACTGGGACATGCTCAACTATCACCTGTACAACCCGTTTGCCTGGCTGCACGACAAGCTGCTCGTCGACGTGGCGCCAGCCGGCATGCAGACGTACTTCAACCCGTTGCTGGACGTCCCGTTCTACTGGGCGGGCCTGCATCTGCCGGGGCGGCTCGTCGCGTTCGCGTATGGCTGGCTGCACGGGCTGAGCTTCGTGTTGCTGGCGGCGATCGGGCGCAGCGCGCTGCCCGGGCTGGGTGACGGCGATCGCCTGCGGATTCCGCTGCTGCTCGCGCTGGCCGGTTGCTTGACCGGCAACTTCCTGTCGTGTCTGGGCAATTCGATGGGCGACGACACCACGGCGCTGTTCGTGCTGGCCGGCCTGCTCGTCTTGCTGGCCAACTGGTCGACGCTGGCCGGGGGTTCGGCGCGCGCGGTGACGGTGGCGGTGGCGGCCGGCGCGTTCGTCGGCATGAGCGCGGGCCTCAAGCTGACCAATGCGGTCTACGCGGTGGCGATGTGCGCCGCGCTGCTTGTCTATCCGGGCCGCGTCTTCGTGCGCTTGCGCGTGAGCGTGTTGTTCGGCATCGGCGTACTCGTGGGATTCGCCGTGACGGGCGGATACTGGATCGCGCACATGTGGACGCTGTTCGGCAATCCGCTGTATCCGCAGTTCGGTTCGCTGTTCCCGGGGCCGTACACGCTGCCGAACGCAGTCGTGGATACGCGCTGGCGGCCGGTCGGCCTGTGGGAGACCGTCGTGTGGCCGTTCATCACGGCGTGGCATCCGCAACGGGTCAGCGAGACCCAGGTGCGCCAGATCATCTGGCCGGTCGTCTACGTCCTGCTGCTGCTGTGGGCCGCGACGGGCGGCGCACGCCTGCTGGCGCGGCGGCCCGGCGCGTCCGTCGACGCGCGTGCGCGCTTCGTCGTCGTGTTCGTCGCGATCGGCTTCCTCGTGTGGATGAAGCTCTTCAGCATCTATCGCTACATCGTCCCGATCGAACTGCTCGCGCCGTTCGTGGTGTGGGTCGCATGCCACGCGCTGCTGCCGCGCGCCCGCGCGCGCCGCGCGGCCGGCTGGCTGCTGGCGCTCGCGACGGCGGTCGTGCTCGCGGGCGGCGCGCCGACCTGGGGGCATGCGGGCTGGGAAGATCCCGTCTATCACGCGGACCTGCCGACGATCGAGCGTCCGGAAGACACGACGGTCGTGATCTCGGCCGTGCGCGGACATGCGTGGGGCTGGGTCGCGACCCAGGCATCGCCGGCGGTGAAGTTCATCCAGGTCGGCAGCGGGTTCCCCGGCACCGACGCGTTCCGCCGACATCTGCATGACGCTGCGCGCCTGCGCGGCGGCCCGATCTATGCGATCGTCGACGCCGAGACGAACTGGCGCGGCGAGTCGGTCGGCCGCGCCAACCGGGTGGTCGAGCGGCTTGGCCTGAACCGTACCGCCGCGCGCTGCGCGATGCTGACGCGGCTCGTGACGCGTCTGCGCCTGCATGCTTCGGTGGCGCCGTCGCGTCAGCCGGGGCGGCAATGCGAACTGGATCTGCGCGCGGACGACGTGCGCGACCTCGCGGGCGAGAACCGCGAGAACCTGAAGCTGGCCGCGCAATCGCTGGCCGGGGTCGGCCTCGCGCTCGATACCGCTTCGTGCAGCGTGCGCGCCGCGCGCGTCGGCGACAGCGCGCTGCCGTACCAATGGTGCCGGCTGTCGCCGCTCGGCGACTGAGTAACCGTCTTTGAAGTCAAGCGGCCCGGCGCCCGTGAGGGCGTCTCGGCGGCGCCCTTCGCGCAAGGCGGAGGGGCCGCCCCGGTTCCGCAGGCGGTCCCGCGGCGGCGTCACGCCGCGCCGC
>NZ_JAAGNW010000234.1:0-1808 GCF_010645215.1 Burkholderia multivorans
GGTGCCGATCGATGTCGCGTTGAACGTGAAGGACCAGTTGCTCGCAAACGGCTACGTGCGGCGCGGCCGGCTGGGCGTCGGGTTGCAGGACATGAGCCAGCCGCTCGCGCAGTCGTTCGGGCTCGCGCGTCCGGACGGCGCGCTCGTGACGATGACCGAGCCCGACGGGCCCGGCGCGCAAGCCGGCCTGCGCGCGGGCGACGTGGTGCAGGCGCTCGACGGGGCGGGTGTGGCCGACACGACCGACCTGCTCGCGCGGATCGCGCGGCTCGCGCCGGGCGCGCGCGCCGACCTGACGGTCTGGCGCGGCGGCCGGGCGCTGCCCGTGAGCGTGCGGGTGGGCGGCCTGCAGAGCCCGGGCGGCGCGCCGGATGCCGCGCCCGCGCCGGAGCCGCTCGGCGTGACGGTGCGGCCGCTCACGCCGCAGGAATTGCAGCGCGCGCAGCTCGACCGCGGGTTGCTGGTGCAGCGCGTGAGCGCGCGCGCCGCGCGCCTCGGGCTCAAGCCGGGCGATATCGTGCTGTCGGTCAACGAGACCGCGGTGGCGAGCGTCGAGCAGTTCGCGCGGCAGGTCGGCGCGGCGCGCACCGGGGTGGCGCTGCTCGTGCAGCGGGGTAATGCGCGCTTCTATGTGCCGCTGAACGCGGACGCGTGAGCGGGATGCGGCGCTAGTCGTACACCGGTTCTTCCGGCGTGGCGTCGAATACGGCCTGGGCGGCCCACAGCGCATTGATCGCGGTCGGAAAGCCTGCGTAGACGGCGAGTTGCAGCAGCGCCTCGACGATCTCGGTGCGCGACACGCCGACCCGCAGCGCGGCCTCCAGGTGGATCTTGAGTTGCGGCTCGCAGTGGCCGAGCGTGGCGAGCGCGACGACGATCGTCAGCTCGCGCTGCTGGAGCGTCAGGCCGGGCCGTTGATGGATCTCGCCGTAGGCGAATTCGACGATGTAGCGCTCGATGTCGGGGCAAATCCGGTTCAGGCTGTCGAGCACGCGTTCGCCGGGACGCCCGGTGACCGCCGAGAAATGCTCGCTGCCGAGAAAGTCGCTCAGATGGCTCATGGGAGGCGTGGGTCGGATGAATGCGGTGCGCGGGCCTGCATTGGATACGGTATGAAACGGATCGCGGGAGCGCAAGGCGAAGATTCGGGCGTGGGCCGGGGCGTGCCGGCGCGGGCCCTGCCAGAACTGGTAGGGCCCGCTGGCATGGTCGGTGCGCAGCGACGCGGGACTCATGCCTTGCGATCCCGGGCGGCGCGCTCGGCCGTCTCGCCCGGCGTATGCCCGAAGGCGGCCTTGAACGCGCGGAAAAAGTACTTGCCGTCGGGAAAGCCGTACCGCGAAGCGAGCGATTCGATCGACTCGCGCGGCCGCGCGGGATTCGACAGGATCTGATGGATCAGTTCGAGCCGCTTGCGCTGGATCTGCCGCATCACGCCGCCGTCCTGCTCGAACAGCTGGTAGAGACGCGAGCGCGAGACGCCGACCGCCTTGCAGATCTGTGCGGGCGTCAGGTCCGGCGACGCGAGATGCAGCTCGATATGGCGGCGCACGCGTCTGACGATGGCGCTCGCGAGCGCGGGATCCGCCTGTTCCAGCACGTCGGGGCGGGGCGCCACGCTTGCGCCGGCGAGCAGGATGGTCGCCTGGGCGATCCGCGGCAGATCGTCGGGCGTGAGTTGCGACAGGTTGCGGGCGAGCGCGAGCAGGTGGTCGGCGAACAGTTGCGCGACGCCATGCGTCAGCGATTGCCCGTGCAGGTTGTTCGCGCCGGCGGGCAGCAGCGCGCGGGGCATCGCGAGCCAGATC
>NZ_JAAGNW010000234.1:1818-8908 GCF_010645215.1 Burkholderia multivorans
CGGTCGAATCGATGACGAACAGCTCGTGCGGACGCTTCAGATCCTCGCCGGCCGGGCCGTGCAGCGTGAGCGAACCGGAGCGCCGCAGCGTGAATTGATAGACGTCGAGGCTGTCGTGGTTGATGCGCGCCTGCGAGCGGTTCGCCGCGATCACCGCGGGCTGCGACGGGTGCAGCCAGGTATGCCGGCCGAATGTCAGCGGCCCCAGCACCGCTTCCTCGCAGGCCCAGTCGAACGGCACGCCTGCGTCGTCTTCGAGCGTGTAGGTGCAGCCGCCGTCCGCGCGCCAGGCGTCGAAGCGGGCCCGCGCCGGCACGTCGAGCGTGGTCCACCGGAAGATGTCGAGATGCGCCGAGTCGTCGTTCACGATGTGTTCCCCGATCCGCCCAGGAAGGCGGCGAAGCAGCCGGTCGCAGGGTGAGACGGCGTTGCGGGAACAGCGGGCGAGCGGCGTCGACCATTGCGCGCGGTGCGGCGCACCGGCAGCCCATTCTAAGCGCAACGGGCGGCGTATAGAAGCCGGTGCCCATCGGCCGATCGAAGCGCCGTCGCGGGGCGGCTCGGCCGCCACGGAGGCCGACGCGCTATGCCTGGCCCCGCGTGTCCGACCGGGTATCGATGCGTGCCTGCGTGTCGGCGTCGACGAGCGCGCGCAGCGCCTCGAACAAGGGCGTGGCGCTCGTGTACCGGCGTCCGTAGGCGAGGTTGAACGCGTAGTCGAAATCGTCGGGATTCTTGCCCTGCGCGTGCTGCAAGATCGTTTCCAGCTTGTCGAACGCCTTGACTGCGCGCGCTTCCGGGCTGGCCGCGCGCTCGTAGTCGTCCCAGAGCGCGAGGAGGCGCGCACGCATGCCGTCGTCGAGCGCGCGGCTCAGATGCAGCAGGTCCTGCCGCTCGCGTGCGCTCTTGTCCGGATGCGCATGCTGCTCGGTCGCGGGGATATCGCCGTGGATCGCCTCGCCCAGATCGTGCACGACGCACATGCCGAGCATCCGCAGCGGATCGACGCCGTCGAGCGCATCGCTGAACACGAGCGCCATCAGGCACAGACGCCAGCTGTGCTCGGCCGTGCTTTCGGGGCGGCCGGACGAGGTGTGGCCGCTGCGGAGTACGTCCTTGAGTCGTTCCGCCTCGCGCAGGAAGGCGAGGCGTCCCTTGAGGGTGTCGAGGTCCATGCAAAAGTCCAGAAGTGGTGGCGCGCCGGGCCGGACTTCAATCCTGGGGAATGCTGCGCGCGGCGTCCACGCATGAAATATGCGCGGCCGGCCGGAGCGTTTCGACGAGGCGGGCCGAGGTGCCGTCGGCGAGCGTCATGCGGGTCCAGCGGCAGCGGCCCGCGTGGATCGGCACGATCGCCGAGCCGTTGACGCCGGTGGCGAACTCCAGCGCGGGCGGTGCTAGGCTGTCGCGCCATCCCAAGGTATCGAGCGCGGCTTCCTGGCCCATGATTTCAGGCGTGGCGTAGCGCCACAGCGAGCGGCCGAGCAGATCGGCGAGCGGTGCGCCGAACTCGGCCGCGCGCGTGGGCGAACACGCGAGCAGCCGATGCGTGAGATCGCAGACGAGGTGGACCGGACGCGGGCTCTCGCGGACGAGGCGCGCGAGCGCGTGATCGGCGGCGGCGTCGAGCCGGGCGGACAACAGTTGCTCGACGCGCGCGCGTTCGGCGGGCTCCATGTCCTGGACGCCGCTTTCCCAGCGCGAGATGGTCGATTGCGCGACGCCGAACAGCGCGGCCGCATGCGCCTGCTTGATCCGGTGCAGCCGGCGCCAGCGCTTGAAGGCGGCGCCGATCGGAACGGAGTGGAGGCGGGTGTCGTGCATGGCGCGAGCCGGGGGAGGGGCGGAGCGAACAGTTTACCCGTCGCGCCCTGCCGCAGCGAGTGTCGCGCGCTGCTGGGGCGCGTCGGGCGCGTTCGCCCCTTGCGCGCCCGACGCCCTGCCTACGGCAACCGCGTCCGTGTCAGCCGCGCACCATCTTGATCACGCGCGACACCTGTCCGATCGTGAAGCCGCTGTGCCGGATATACGGCGCGCAGTCGAGCGGCGCGGTCAGGGATTCGTCGACCGCGAAGTCGCCGACGTAGCGAAACAGGTCGACTTCGAGCTTGATGAAGACCGGGATCGCGCCGCTTTGCCGCGCGAGGGTCCTGCCGGCCGCGCGCGCCGCGGCCGCGCCGTCGCAGATGATGACGTCGGGCGCCTGCGGATTCAGCGCGGGGCTCAGGCAGGCGGCGACCACCTTGCCGTTCCTGGTCGGCAGAAATGCCTGCTTGCTGCCGCCGCACACGCGATGGATGGTTTCGCGGGAGTAGTTCTTGTTCATTTCAAACATGATGGACCTCGTTGTGATGACACGTTGGAGCCTTGATCCCGATTCGAAAAGATCGGTATGCCTAACTATCTGGACGGGACCTGGAAACAGTGGAATCGTCCCTCGTCGACCTTCCTTCAGCGCCGCTCGTCCAGTGCGCCCAGGGCCTGGAGCACGGCGCGCCCGTCCTGCGTGATCGCGAACTGGAAGTCGCCGCCGGCCGCATGGCTCAGCTCGACGAGCCCGGCTTCCAGCAGCGCGACCACGTCGGGGTTGTCGAGGCGCGAGTCGATCGGCGCGTAGCGCAGCAGCACGAGGGCCGCCATTTCATGCGCGCTCAGATAACGCGCGCCGTCCGGCGCGCGCGGGAGTTCAATCGTTTTCATCACCACACTTCCTTTCCAGAAGAGGTCGCGCGACGGCCTCGCGGACTTGCGTCGGCGCTGCGCGACGTGCCGAGCGTGAACGCATCACCGCTCGGGTCGGGTCGAAAAAAGGTGCACGGAGGGTTTGCAGCGGGCACCGTCTGCCTGCAGGCAGGACGGCGATCAAGAACAGCGGCGCGCGGAGGTCCTGCCGATCAGGCGGAGAGAGGGGGCAACGGTCGACGACATCGGCTTTTCATGGCACCGGCATATACGTACTGAAGTTCGGAATATTCTAGAGATTCCGCTTTCGCCGGCAAGTAAAAAGGTCGTAAAAAGGCGCGCCGAAGCGGCGGCTGACCCGGCGGCGATCCGGGTAAAATGCGCGCGACGCGGCACGATGGCAACCGCCGATAGCGGCCCCGAACCTGAGCATCCACTGTGACGACTTCCCTCGAACAACTGCAGCGCGGGCAACTCAAAGGTGCCCGGCAACTCAAGCTGGCGTGCGGCCTGACCGAGTTTCCGCGCGAGATATTCGATCTCGCCGAGACCCTGGAGGTGCTCGATCTGTCGGGCAACGCGCTGGCGTCCTTGCCCGACGATTTGCCGCGGCTGAGCCGCCTGCGCATCCTGTTCGCTTCCGACAATCGCTTTACCGTGCTGCCCGAGGTGCTGGGCGAGTGCCCGCAACTGAGCATGATCGGCTTCAAGGCGAACCGGATCGACACCGTGCCCGGCGGCGCGCTGCCGCCCGCGCTGCGCTGGCTGATCCTGACCGACAACGCGGTCGACCGGTTGCCGGCCGAGATCGGTCGCTGCGCGCCGTTGCAGAAGCTGATGCTGGCGGGCAACCGCCTGCGCGCGCTGCCCGCCGAACTGGCCGCCTGCGAGCGGCTCGAACTCGTGCGGCTCGCGGCCAATCGACTGGAGGCGTTGCCCGAATGGCTGTTGCGCCTGCCTCGGCTCGCCTGGCTTGCGTATGCGGGCAATCCCTTCTGCGCGCAACAGGAAATCGCCGCGGCGGCGGACACGGCGGTCGCCGAGATCGACTGGAACACGCTGGCGCTCGACGAGAAGCTGGGCGAGGGCGCCTCGGGCGTCATCCACCGGGCGGTGTGGCGCGCGCCCGAGGGCGGCGCGCGGCCGGTGGCCGTGAAGCTGTTCAAGGGCGCGGTGACGAGCGACGGCTTGCCTGACCGCGAGATGGCCGCCTGCCTTCACGCCGGCCCGCACCCGAACCTGATTCCGGTGATCGGCAGGGTGAGCGGTCACCCGGAGGCGGCCCAGGGGCTCGTCATGGCGTTGATCGATCCCGCGTTCACGAATCTGGCCGGGCCGCCGAGCCTCGCATCGTGCACGCGCGACGTCTATGCGCCGACGCTGCGCGTCGAGGCGGCGTCGGCGTTGCGGCTTGCGCACGGCATCGCCTCGGCGGCCTGCCAGTTGCATGCGCGCGGCATCATGCATGGCGATCTCTATGCGCACAACATCCTGCATGGCGGCGCGGGGCGGGTGTTGCTGGGCGACTTCGGCGCGGCGTCGCGCTACGACGTGAACGACGCGGCGCATGCGCAAGCGCTGCAGCGCCTGGAGGTGCGGGCGTTCGGCTGCCTGCTCGAAGAACTGGCGGAGCGCGCCGACGAGGCGGACGAACTCCGGGCGCTCGCGGCGGCCTGCCTCGACCTCGATCCGTCGCGTCGGCCCGGCTTCGCGGCGCTCGAGGCGACGCTGCGCGCATCACTGCGCTGAGCCGCGCGGCGCGGCTTGCGCCGAAGTCAGCGATCGGCGCCGAGGGCCGTGCGCAGCGTCGCCATGATCCGCAGATACAGGCGCCGCACTTCCGCGCGGTCGACCACGTCGGCGGTCGAGAAGCGCTGAGCCCATGCCGCTTGCCACGCCTGGCTGCCGTGCCGCGCGCGATCGCCGTCGGGGCTTTCGGTGTGCGACCGGATCTTCGCGTCGAGTCCCGCGCCCGCGTGCGTCTCGAACAGCGCGCGCATGAAGTCCTGATACGCGAGATAGACGCCGTCGTCGAACAGATGGCGGTAGAGATGCAAGGTCTTGTCCAGCTCGCGCTTGGTGCGGATCACCTCGTCGGGAGAGATGTCCTTCCAGTCGCCGACCCAGGTGTAGAAGCACAGCAGCCGGTTGAGCAGCGGCGCGATCCGGTCGTAGATGTCGAGCCGTTTCTCGATCAGCTTCTGGTTGGTCCACTGCACGAGTTCGAGCCGCTTCAGGCGCCGGCTGATCAGCCAGCCGAGCGCGGTGACCGACAGCGGCGTCAGGATGTCGACGGCCAGCCGGACGATCTCGAGCGAACTCCACGACGTTCCCGCTGACGGCGGCATGACGGCTCCCGGTGCGCATGGCGAAGCCGCCAATTTATCACCGGCCGGCGCGTTTGCCGTGACGTCGGGCGCGGGGCCGGCTGCGCGGGCCGGGCCCGACGTCGCCGCCGCCGTCATGCTACGCTGCGTTTCATGCGACGCCGTTCCGCGCGCGTCCGCGTCGATCCCGTTCTGCCTCCGTGGAAAGCCCGCCATGATGCGCCTGTTCGCGTTGTCCGACCTGCATGTCGATTTCGAGGCCAATGCCCGCTGGGTGTCGGCGCTGTCGCGCAGCGACTACCGGCAGGACGTGCTGATCCTGGCGGGCGATCTGACCGATTCGCTCGCGCAGCTGCAATGGTGCCTGGAGCAACTGGCGCAGCGTTTCCGCAAGGTGTTCTTCGTGCCGGGCAATCACGATCTGTGGGTCGCGCGCGGCGCCGCGTCCGTCACCTCGCTCGACAAGTTCGCGACGGTGATGCGCGCGGCCGAGGACAGTGGCGCGATGCTGCACGCCGAGGTGGTCGACGGCGTCGCGATCGTGCCGCTGCTCGGCTGGTACGACGGCAGCTTCGGGGCGCCGGGTCGGGCGCTGCGCGACGCATGGACGGATTTCCACGCCTGCCGCTGGCCCGCGGGCTGGACGGAGGCCGACGTCACCGACTACTTCCTGAGCCGCAACGTGCTGCCCGAGCGGCTGGGCGGCGACCTGACGCTGTCGTTCTCGCATTTCCTGCCGCGCATCGACGTGATGCCGGCGTACATCCCGCCCGGAAAGCGCATGCTCTACCCGGTGCTGGGCAGCACGCGGATCGAACAGCTGGTCCGGGCGATCGGCTCGGATATCCATGTGTACGGCCACAGCCACGTCAATCGCGATGTCCATCTCGACGGCGTGCGCTACGTGAACAACGCATTCGGCTATCCGCACGAGACGCGGATTACCAGCAAGACGCTGCGCGTCGTCCACAGCACCGCTTAGGTGGACGAAGGCGGGCGGCGCGCGGTCGGATGACCTCCGTGTGATAGCGTACGCATTTTCTTCGCTACCTGATTGGAGAAGCATCGATGCTGAAGAATCTCGATCCGCTGTTGAACGCCGACATCCTGCACGCGCTGCGTGCGATGGGGCACGGCGACGATCTCGTGATCTGCGACGCCAATTTCCCGGCCGAGGCGGTGGCGCGCAGCACCGTGGTCGGCAAGCCGTTGCGGCTCGACGGCGCGGATACCGCGCGCGTGGTGCGCGCCGTGTTGTCGGTGATGCCGCTCGATACGTTCGTGGACGCGCCCGCCGCGCGCATGGAAGTGGTGGGGCATCCCGACGACGTTCCGCCCGTGCAGCGCGAGGCGCAGGTGGAAATCGACCGCGCGGAAGGGCGTGCGGTGCCGCTCGTCGGCGTCGAGCGTTTTGCGTTCTATGAGCGCGCGAAGCACGCGTATGCGGTGATCGTGACGGGCGAGGGGCGCGGCTATGGCTGCTTCCTGTTCAAGAAGGGCGTGTTGCTGCAGCCGGCGGAGTGAGAGGCGTGCGGCGCCGAGGATGACGTGACGAATGGTCACATTGTTCGACGCGCTCGCGTGGCCTTTATCGGTTTGATTTTCAAAGAAAAAATCTAAACCTCATTAAGAAGCGAAATCGACTTAGTCGTTACATTCATCGTGTCAGTCTGCATGCTGGTTATTCCTGCGCCGAACGATTGATTGCATGACGACTCGCGCTTCATGTCATGCACACATGGTTCGATAGGCAAGGAAGTGGCTTTTGAGGACTTTCGTTTGCAGAAAGTCGTGCCGCTCCCATCTGACATTCGGAGATGTGATGAGTGACAATCGCTATACCTTTGGCGTACGCCAGAACCTCACGCCTGCTGACCTGTTTGTATATATCGCGTTTGATGAAACTCAGAAGCAGCTTGGTTTTACGGATCTTGCGAGCGCAGCGGCAATATTGCTTAGAGGCCAGTTCAAAAAGACCCCGAAGAGGCTGTTAACTTCACCGGCGACCTGTTAACCTCAAGCATCTGAGCAACGGGATCATGAGGAATGCAAGCGCCGATCGTTGATGACGAATTGTGGGT
>NZ_JAAGNW010000235.1:0-3463 GCF_010645215.1 Burkholderia multivorans
CGTTCCTGCGATGTCGGTACAGGATCAACCGTAGCGTCCGCCCGTGACGTGCAGCACTTCACCGCTGATGAAGCCGGCGCGTTCGCTGGCGAGGAAGGCCACTGCGTCGGCGATCTGGTCAGGGCGGCCGACGCGCTTGATCGGCTGGGCGGCGAGCGCCCGCTCCTTGATCGCCTCGTAGGTCGGCAGCGCCTGCACCATTTCCGTTTCCATGAAGCCGGGCGCGACGCAGTTCGAGGTGATGCCGTAGCGGCCTTCCTCCAGCGACAGCGCCTTGGCCATGCCGATCAGGCCGGCCTTGGCGGCGGCGTAGTTGGCCTGGGTGGGGTTGCCCAGATAGGCGCGCGAGCTGATGTTGATCAGCCGGCCCCAGCCCTGCTCGATGAAGTGCGGCATGACGGCCCGGGCGGCCAGGAATGCGCCCTTGAGCATCACGTTCATGACGAAATCCCAGTCGTCCTCGCTCATCTTCACCAGGTATTGGTCGCGCGGTGCGCCGGCGTTGTTCACGAGAATGTGCACGCCGCCGAAATGCGCGACCGTTTCGTCGACGAGGCGTCGCACGTCGGCTTCGCGCGTGATGTCGCCCACGATGCAGTGCGCCGCCAGCCCGTCGCCCTGCAGCGACTTCGCTGTGGCCTGCGCCAGTTCGGCGTTGAGGTCGGTGACGACGACGCGCGCGCCTTCCTGCGCAAGCCGGCGCGCGGTGGCGGCGCCGAGGCCGCGCGCCGAGCCGGTGACGATGGCGACCTTGCCGGTCAAACCCAGATCCATGTACGTCTCCTGAAAAATGGCGTTCAGCGCAGGTCGACCCGCGCGTTGCTCAATACCACCACGTTGCGCTCGACGGCGGTGACGCGCAGCGATACCGCGCGACCGTCGACCCACATCTCGGTGCGCAGCGTGTCGCCGGGCCAGGCCGGCGCGGTGAAGCGCACGCGCATGCCCGCGAAGCGGGTCTCGTCGTAGTCCAGCACGGTGCGCAGCACCGCGTGCGCGGCCACGCCCATCAGGGCCATGCCGTGCAGGATCGGCCGGGGAAAGCCCGCCGCCGCGGCCACGGCAGGGTCGGCGTGCAGCGGATTGAGATCGCCGCTCAAGCGGTAGATCAGCGCCAGTTGCGCGGGTGTGCTCAGTTCGCACACGTGATCGGGCGGGCCGTCGGGTATGGCGTGGGGCGTCGGCAATGCACCGGCGTTGCCGCCTTCGCCGAAACCGCCGTCGCCGCGCAACAGGCTCAACTGCACGACGGTGGCGAGCAGGCGGCCCGTATCGGCATCGGTGATGTCGCGCGTCTGCTGGAGGAGCGCGCCTTTGGTTTCGCCTTTATCCCACAGGCCCGTGATACGCGTCGTGCCCCTGACGCGGCCGCCGGCCGGCAAGGGCGTGTGCAGCCGGATTTCCTGTTCGGCGTGCAGGATCTTGTGCCAGGTGATGCCCGTGTCCGGCTCGCGCGCCCAGAAACCCGGGTAGGCGAGCACGTTCGCCATGGTCGGCAATGCGCGCAGCGCTCGACCGTCCTGGCCTTCGTAGACGTAGCGCAGTTGCCCCGCGTCGAGCGGATCGGTTCCCAACCCCAGGCCGAGCGCATACAGCTGGGTATCGCGCAGCGAATACGCATGCTCGATGGGCGCAAAGGGGCGGGTCAGCAGCGCAGCGGCCTGGAGCGGCATGACGTACGTGACGGCAGTGGATCCAGTTCGTACGATGGAACTGCAGCGGGCTTGCCGTCAACGGATGGACGTGCATTGTTCCGTACCTTGAGAAGTGCCCGGGTGGCTCGGGCCGCCGCCTCCAATACCGGCCTCGTCGGCGCGCTTCCATCTTTCGGAACGTTTCCCGCGAGGCGGTTGTTTCACGCCGGAAGGCGGCGCACTATTGCGTCGTTTTCTCCCTCTTTCAAGGCGCGTCGACATGATTCGCGATCAAGAAACGCTCAATGGCCTGCTCGATTCCATCGCTCGATTCGTTCGCGAGCGCCTCATTCCCAACGAGGAGCAGGTCGCCGAAACCGACGAGATTCCCGAGGATATCGTCGCCGACATGAAGGCGCTGGGCCTGTTCGGCCTCACCATTCCGGAGCGCTTCGGCGGCCTCGATCTGACCATGGAGGAAGAAGTGCTCGCGGTGTTCGAGCTGTGCCGCGCGTCGCCGGTGTTTCGCTCGGTGCTCGGCACGACCGTCGGCATCGGCTCGCAGGGCATCCTGTTCGACGGTACGCCCGAACAGCAGGCGCAGTACCTGCCGCGCCTCGCGACCGGCGAGCTGATCGCATCCTTCGCGCTGACCGAGCCGGAAGCCGGCTCCGACGCGGCTTCGCTGCGCACCACGGCGATCCGGGACGGCGACGACTACGTGGTCAACGGCACCAAACGTTTCATCACGAACGCGCCGCATGCGGGCATCTTCACGCTGATGGCCCGCACCAATCCGGAAGACCAGGGCTCGGGCGGCATCTCGGCCTTCATCGTCGACGCCGGGACGCCCGGTATCAGCTTCGGCAAACGCGACAGGAAGATGGGCCAGAAAGGCGCGCATACCTGCGACGTGATCTTCGAGAACGTACGCGTGCCGGCCGTCAACCTGATCGGCGGGAAGGAGGGGCAGGGCTTCAAGACGGCGATGAAGGTGCTGGACAAGGGCCGCATCCATATCGCCGCGGTGTGCGTGGCCGTGGCCGAGCGCATGCTGTCGATGGCGCTGGCCTATGCGATGGAGCGCAGGCAGTTCGGCCAGCCCATCGCCGGGTTCCAGCTCGTGCAGGCCATGCTGGCCGACAGCAAGGCCGAGATCTACGCGGCCCGCTGCATGGTGGTGGACGCCGCGCGCCGGCGCGACGCCAGGCAGCCCGTCAGTACCGAGGCGTCGTGCGCGAAGCTGTTCGCGTCCGAGATGTGCGGCCGCGTGGCCGACCGCGCGGTGCAGATCTTCGGCGGCGCGGGCTACATGGCCGAGTACGCGATCGAGCGTTTCTACCGCGACGTGCGCCTGTTCCGCATCTATGAAGGGACGAGCCAGATCCAGCAGCTGGTCATCGCCCGCAACATGATCCGCGATGCGCAGTGACGCGCCAGGGCGTCGAGGCCGCGGCCATTCGTCGTGCGCTTCGCTGAAGCGGCGTCGCGTTCCGTACCTTGACCTGTCCCGGCATAGCCGTTCCACCACGAAATGATCGGCGCATGCGGCCTCGGCCCTGGGCACATCATTTCCATTCCGATCGCGATTCCAAAGTACGGAACATCCTGGCGCTACAATTGACTCGCTTCCGGCCGGCCCGTGTAATGCGAGGCATCGGACCGGCTCATCTCTTGCGCGCGCGCACGTCGCGCGGCGCGCCGCGGCGGCGGCCCGAGGCCGGGTTCATGGCCGCGTTCGCAGCCGAATCGAGACAAACGGAGCAATCGATGCCGCCGTATGCACACCGGGAAACGCTGCCCGTGCCGGAGCAGCAGGACGTGAGTCG
>NZ_JAAGNW010000235.1:3473-7960 GCF_010645215.1 Burkholderia multivorans
CATCGCAGCCGATGGTCGTTCCGTTGGCGCGGAGCCTCGCGATCCTGGCCGCGTTTTCGCCGCATGAGCCGTGGCTCGGCAATCAGGCGCTCGCACGCGAAACGGGCATCCCCGCGTCGACGATCTCGCGGATGGCGCGTTCGCTCGTGACGCTCGGCTACCTGCATTATTCGGCGCAGCGCCGCCAGTATCGGCTGGCCGCCGCCGTGCTGTCGCTCGGCTACGCCGCGATCGCTCACGCCGACGTCCAGCTGCTCGCGCGGCTCGACATGCAGGCGTTCGCGAACGCGAGCGAAACCTATGTGATGCTCGGCACGCGGGACCGCCTCGACGTGATCGTCCTGGATACATGCGCGGGCAAACCGGCGTCGGTCGATCTCGGGCTGGACGCGGGCGCGCGCCTGCGCATCGCGTCGTCGCCGATGGGCTGGGCCTTGCTGGCGGCCTTGCCGGAACTCGAACGCTTCTACCTGCTCGGCAACATCGAACGCAAGACGGGACGCGACTGGCCCGGCTTGCGTCGCCGGATCAGCGCGGGCATTTCCCAGGTGCACGACGTCGGCTATTGCATGTCGCTCGGCGAATGGGAGCCGGACCTGACGATTCTCGCCGTTCCGCTGGTGGTCGAGGATCACACGCCGCTCGTGCTGGCCTGTGTCGGGCGCAGCGCGCGGCTGGGGCGCGCGCGGATCGAGCGGGAACTCGGACCGAGGCTGGTCGCGGTCGCGCGGCATCTGCAGGAGCAGGCTGTCGTCGTCGACTGACGCGAGCCGGGGCGAGACCGACAGGTAAGAACATGACGCTGACCATCGAACGCGGGCTCGACGTTCTCCACGCGTTTCGCGCGGCCCGCGCGCCGCTGTCCAATGCCGAACTGGTGCGGCGCACGGGCCTGCCGAAGGCGACGGTGTCCCGTCTGACGACGACCCTGATCTCGATCGGCTATCTGCGCAGGGTGGGAGGCGGGCGGCTGTTCGAACTCAGCACCGGCGCATTGAGCATCGGACATGCGTATCTTGAGGCGAATCCCGTCACGCGTCTCGTCACGCCCGTGATGCAGCGGCTTGCCGACAAGCTGAACTTCTCGGTTGCGCTGGCGGTGCCGCACCGGCTCGACATGGTGTATATCGCGTCGCGAGCGAGCGCCAGGATCGCCACGCTGCGTCTTGGCGTCGGCTCGCTGTTGCCGATCGCGTCGACCGCGGTCGGGCGCGCTTATCTGTATGGGCTGCCGGACGCGGCGCGCGCGCCGTTGGTCGCAGAATTGCTCGAAGCGGCCGGAGACGATGCGGACAGGGTCCGCGAAAACCTCGAGGCGGCGTTCGAGGATCTGAGTCGGTCGGGCGTATGCATGTCGGTCAGCGGTTATCAGCGCGACGCCTACGGCATTGCATTGCCGATCGTGGTCGGCCGGACGCGCACCTTGATGGCGCTGAATTGCGGCGCAGTGGAACCGGAGCCGGATGTGACGGCGATCCGCGCGCGCGTGATTCCCGAATTGAAGGCGATGGCGGAAGCCTTGTCCTTCATCTTGCGCGACGTCGACTGCGAGCCTTGATGCCGGAGCATGCCGGGTTCACTCGGGATGCCCGGGTGGAGAGAACCCGGCGCGCGGATTCGTGCGCGGTGGCGGCTGTGGTGATGCCGACGTGACCGCTGCTCAAGTCCTTACGCCTGCGATGATCGTCTCGGCCAGCCGGATGACCGGCAGGTCGACCATGCGGCCGTCGAGGCTGAACGCCGCGCCGCCGTGCCGCGCGGCTTCCTCGATCACGCGGCGCGCCCAGGCCTGCTCGTCCGCCGAATAGCCCATGGCTTCGTTGACGCCGCCGACCTGCGCCGGGTGGATGCACAGCTTGCCGCCGAAGCCGAACGCGCGGGCGCGCCGGGCGTCGGCCGCGAGACACGCGGCGTCGTCGGTGCGGGTGGTCACGCCGTCGATCGGCGCGGGCAAGCGGGCGCGGCGCGAGGCGGCCACCAGCGCGTTGCGCGCGAAGGCCAGCTCCGCTTCGTCCGGCGAGGCGCGCATGCCCAGGTCGAGCTGGAAATCGAGGTGCCCGAAGGCGAGGCGCGCCACCTGCGGGTCGCGCGCCAGCGCATCGGCTGCGTCCAGGCCGGCCAGCGATTCGATCAGCGCCACGAGCCGCGCGTTCGCGCCGAGCTGCGCCGCGACGCGGCGCAGCGCCTGCGCATCCTCGGACTTGGGCAGCATCACTGTGACGCCGTGCGTCGTCCAGTCGCGCAGCAGCGCGAGGTCCGCCGCGTGCCAGGGGGTGTCGACGGCATTCACGCGCACGAGCGTGCGCAAGCGTTGTCCGGAGGTCAGCAGCGGCAGGTGCTGCGCGAGTTGCGCGCGTGCGCTGTCCTTGTGGTCCGTGGCGACGGCATCTTCGAGATCGATGATGATGCAGTCGGCCGCGGAATCGAGCGCCTTGGCGAAACGCTCGGGCCGGTTGGCCGGCACGAACAGCAGGCTGCGTGCGTGAAGGACGGGAGAGCGGGACGTGGACATGGTTCAGATGACGCCGGTGGTGCGCAATCGTTCGATATCGGCCTCGCTGCGCCCGAGTTCGCGGAGGATGCGCGCGGTGTGCTCGCCGAGCGCGGGGACGGGATCCATGCGGGCATCGAAGCTGTCGACCGTGGCGGGCGGCAGCAGTGCGCGCAGCTCGCCGGCGGGCGAATCGAGGCTGCGGAAACGCCGGCGGGCCTGCAGCTGCGGATGGGACCAGAGATCGCCGACCTGGTTGACGGCGGCGTTGGCGATCTGCGCGTCGTCCAGGCGCGCAATCACCTCCTGCGCGGTGAGGTCGGCGAAGGTCTGTTCGATCACGGCTTTCAGCTCGGCGCGGTGTTCCGAGCGGCGCACGTTGGCGTCGAAGCGCGGGTCGGTCGCCAGTGCGGGGTTGCGCAGCACGGTGTCGCAGAATGCCTTCCATTCGCGCTCGTTCTGCAGGCCCAGCATGACCACCCGGCCGTCGCCCGCCTTGAACGGGCCGTAGGGGTAGATGGTGGCGTGCGCCGCGCCGTTGCGGCCCGGGGGCGGCTGGTCGTCGTACGCGTAGTACAGCGGAAAGCCCATCCACTCGCCCAGCGCTTCGAGCATGGAGATCTCCACGTGCGAGCCCTCGCCGGTCAGGCCGCGCTGCAGCAGCGCGCTGAGAATGCCCGTGTACGCATACATGCCGGCCGCGATGTCCGCGATCGAATTGCCGGCCTTGCTGGGCTCGTCGGGCGTGCCCGTGATCGACAGGAACGCCGCCTCGCTCTGGATCAGCAGGTCGTAGGCTTTCTTGTCGCGATAGGGGCCGTCGGCGCCGTAGCCGGAGATGTCGCAGACGATGAGCCGGGGATGCTTCGCGTGCAGCGCCTCGAACGACAGGCCCATGCGCGCGGCTGCGCCGGGCGCGAGGTTCTGCACGAGCACGTCGGCCCGGGCCACGAGCTCACCGAGCACGGCTTGCGCGGCGGGCTGTTTCAGGTCCAGCGTGAGGCTTTCCTTCGAGCGGTTGGTCCAGACGAAGTGCGAGGCGAGGCCGCGCGTGCGGTGATCGTAGGCGCGCGCGAAGTCGCCGACGCCGGGGCGCTCCACTTTGATCACGCGCGCGCCCAGGTCAGCGAGCTGGCGGGTGCAGAAGGGCGCGGCGATCGCGTGTTCGAGCGTGACGACGGTCATTCCGCTCAGGGGGCCGGGTCGAGCTTGCATGGTCGGTGCTACTCCAGTTCGGCGCTGGCCTGCATGGCCAGCTGGCCTTGCGGGCCGCATGCCCACAGGCGGGCGGCGTGTGCTTCGAGCGTGCCGTTCAGCGTGAACGGCGCGGTGTCGAACAAGGGGCTGACCGCCTTGAACGCGAAGCTGCGGAGGGTCCGGTCGGGGTGCGCGCGGCGCAGCGCCTCCAGCAGCAGCGTGGCGATCAGCGGGCCGTGCACCACGAGGCCGGGATAGCCTTCCTCCTGCATCGCGTAGGGCCGGTCGTAGTGGATCCGGTGGCCGTTGAAGGTCAGCGCGGAAAAGCGCATCAGCAGCACCGGATCGGGGGTGATGACGTGCGAGTACTGCGCGTCGTCCGGCGCGGGCGGCGGGGGCGGCGCGTCCGCGGCGGCGGGAGGCGGCGCGTCGCGATACACGATGTCCTGTTCTTCGCGGATGGCCACGCCTTGCGCATCGCTGACTTCGTGCCGCACGGTCACGAAGACCAGCCGGCCGCTGCGGCCCGACTTGCTCTTCACGTTCGTGATCGTGGAGCGTCGCTCCACGGGCGCATCCACGGCCAGCGGGCGCAGGAACGTCAATCGTCCGCCGGCCCACATGCGGCGCGGCAGCGCGACGGGCGGCAGGAAGCCGCCGCGCTGCGGATGACCGTCGACGCCGAGGTTGGACTGGCGCTCGCCCGGGAGAAAGTACAGCCAGTGCCACAACGGCGGCAGGGTCGCGGGCGGCGCGGCCTCCCGGGCGTAGTCCAGCGTAGCCTGCATGAGGCGGATGG
>NZ_JAAGNW010000235.1:7970-8861 GCF_010645215.1 Burkholderia multivorans
GTTGCACTCGATGACGGAGGGCGGCGTCGGGCACCTCGCGGGTGCTTGCAGTCGTCCTCGTCGCGCTCAATATCAATAGGACCGGGGCAACTCCAGCACGTGCTCGGCCACGTGCCCCAGGATCATGTTGGTGGAGATCGGCGCGACCTGATACAGGCGCGTCTCGCGGAATTTGCGCTCCACGTCGTATTCGCAGGCGAAACCGAAGCCGCCGTGCGTTTGCAGGCAGGCGTTGGCGGCCTCCCAGCTGGCCTTGGCGGCCAGGTACTTGGCCATGTTGGCCTCGACGCCCGCGTTCTGGCGCGCGTCGATCTTCTGGCACGCGCGCCAGCGCATCAGGTTCGCGGCCTCCAGCTCGATGAACGACTCGGCCAGCGGGAACTGGATGCCCTGGTTCTGCCCGATCGGGCGGCCGAACACCGTGCGTTCGACCGCGTAGTCGCGGGCCTTTTCCAGGAACCAGTACCCGTCGCCGATGCACTCGGCCGCGATCAGCGTGCGCTCGGCGTTCAGTCCTTCGAAGATCACCTTCAGGCCCTTGCCCTCGGCGCCCAGCAGCGCGTCCTCCGGCAGTTCCAGGTTGTCGAAGAACAGCTCGTTGGTCTCGTGGTTGACCATGTTGAGGATGGGCCGCACCGTGAGGCCGTTGCCGATCGCCTGGTCCAGCTCGACGATGAAGCACGACAGGCCGTCGCTCTTCTTCTGCACCTGATCGAGCGGCGTGGTGCGAGCGAGCAGGATCAGCAGATCGCTGTGCTGGACCCGCGAGATCCAGACCTTCTGGCCGTTGACGACCCAGCGGCCGTCCTTCCTGACGGCCGTGGTCGTGAGCTTGGTGGTGTCGCTGCCCGTGGTGGGCTCGGTCACGCCGCTCGACTGCACGCGCAGCTC
>NZ_JAAGNW010000236.1:0-413 GCF_010645215.1 Burkholderia multivorans
ACGCGATGTCGGCCGGATCGTGCCGCAGGAAATAGCCGACGTCGAGCTGATCCCACAGTTCGCGGTGCGCGTCGTCGGGGACGGTTTCGAGGCGCAGCAGCGCCAGCGCTTCCTCCTGGCGCGACTTCAGCTCCGAATGCGCGTCGGGCCGCGCGCCGCCGAGCACCGCGCTGGTCGCGCGGTACAGGTCTTCGAGCAGCTTGCCCTTCCACGCGTTCCAGACCTTCGGGCTGGTGCCGCGGATATCCGCGACGGTCAGCAGGTACAGCGCGGTCAGCCAGCGCGGATTGCCGACCAGCCCGGCGAAGCGCTTGATCACCTCGGGGTCGCTCGTGTCCTGCTTCTGCGCGACCTGGCTCATGGTCAGGTGATGCTGGACCAGCCACACGATCAGCGCGGCGTCCTCGCCGTCG
>NZ_JAAGNW010000236.1:423-4571 GCF_010645215.1 Burkholderia multivorans
GAACAGCGCGGCGATGTACAGCACCCAGGGCCGTTCGAAGTTCGCGAACAGCTGGCTGCAGTACGGGTATTCGTGCGCGTGCTCGGCGAGCGCGAAGCGGCGGATGTTGCGCAGCACCATCAGGATGTGCTGGTCGACCGTGTACACGTGGTAGAGGTCGTGCTGCATCTGGCCGACGATGCGGCGGAAATTCAGCAGGTAGCGGCCGAGCACGCTCGTCTGGTTCATCAGCCGGAACGCATGCGTGATGCCCTCGGGCTGCTGCAGGATCCGCAGGAACAGCTGGCGGTTCTGCGGATCGCGCCGCCAGGCGTTGTTCATCACGTCGCGCGAGTTGTACAGCGCGCGCAGCGTGCGCGCCGACAGGCCCTTCACGCCGCGGATCGTCTCGTACAGCAGGAACGCCTCGAGGATCGCGTCCGGGTGGCGCTCGAACAGGTCGTCGGCCGTGATCTCGAGCATGCCCTGCTTCTCGACGAAGCGCCCCGGCGACAGCACGCGCGTGATGCCGCTCGTGGCCGGGAACAGCTGGGCCTCGATGTTCTGGATCAGGATCGTCGCGAGCTGGGTGACCGCCTTCGCGGCCCAGTAGTAGCGGCGCATCAGCTGTTCGCTCGCGCGCCTTGCGGGCGTCGACGCATAGCCGAAGCTCTCCGCGGCCTGGGTCTGCAGGTCGAACACGAGGATGTCCTGGCGGCGGCCGGCGATCACGTGCAGGCGCGCGCGCAGCGTTTTCAGGAAGCCCTCGTTGCGGCGCAGCTCGCGGGCCTCGCGCTCGGTGATGAGGCCGCGCGCGTCGAGCTCGCGCCAGCTGCTGCCGAAGCCCGCCGCGCGTGCGATCCACAGGATCGTCTGCAGGTCGCGCAGGCCGCCCGGGCTTTCCTTGAGGTTCGGTTCGAGGCTGTACGGCGTGTCCTGGAATTTCGCGTGGCGCTGGCGCATTTCCAGCACCTTGGCCTGGAAGAACGAGCGGGCGTCGAGCGCGTCGTGGTAGCGCAGCGTGAAGCGCTCGAACAGCGCGGTGCTGCCGATGATGCGGCGCGCCTCGAGCAGCGAGGTGCGCACCGTCACGTCCTGCTCGGCTTCCTCGATGCACTGGTCGACCGTGCGCACGCTGCTGCCGATCTCGAGCCCGAGATCCCAGGCCATGCCGATGAAGCGCTCGGTGCGCGCGTCCAGCTCGGCCGGATGCGCGTCCGGAAGCAGCACCAGGATGTCGACGTCGGAATAGGGCGCCAGCTCGCCGCGCCCGTAGCCGCCGACCGCGACCAGCGCGAGCTGCGCCGGCAGCCCGCAGTCGTGCCAGACCTGGCGCAGCGCGTCGTCGGTGACGCGCGACAGCGCGTGCATCAGCGAGGTGACGTTGGCGGCCTGCCGGAAGCGACCGAGCAGCTCGACCTTGGCCGCCTTGAATTCGGCCTTGTGCACGAGCGCTTCGGAGGGAACGGCGACGGAAACGCTCATGGACGGGCAGGCGGGCGCGCGGCGGGTGGGCGGGGCAGGCTCAGAGCGCCGCGGCGGAGGTCGCGAACACCGGGCGCGCAGGCGTGCCGGCCGACACGGTCAGCACGTCGTAGCCGGTCTCGGTGACGAGCACCGTGTGCTCCCACTGCGCCGACAGGCTGCGGTCGCGGGTCTTGACGGTCCACTGGTCGGGCATCGTGCGGATGTCGCGCTTGCCGGCGTTGATCATCGGCTCGATCGTGAAGATCATGCCGGCCTGCAGCTCGATGCCGGTGCCCGGCCGGCCATAGTGGACGACCTGCGGATCCTCGTGGAACACCGTGCCGATGCCGTGCCCGCAGTACTCGCGCACGACGCTGTAGCCCTGCGCCTCCGCGTGCTTCTGGATCGCGTGGCCGATGTCGCCGAGGTGGGCGCCGGGGCGCACCTGGTCGATGCCGAGCCACATGCACTCGTAGGTGGTCTGCACGAGCCGCTTCGCGAGGATCGAGCCTTCGCCGATCAGGAACATGCGGCTCGTGTCGCCGAAATAGCCGTCCTTGATGACGGTGATGTCGATGTTGAGCGCGTCGCCGTTCTTGAGCGTCTTGTCGCCCGGGATGCCGTGGCAGATCACGTCGTTGACCGAGGTGCAGATCGCCTTCGGGAACGGCGGATAGCCGGGCGGCTGGTAGTTGAGCGGCGCGGGGACCGTGCCTTGCACGTTGAGCATGTACTCGTGGCAGAGGCGGTCGAGTTCGCCCGTCGTCACGCCCGCGACGACGAACGGCGTGATGTAGTCGAGCACTTCGCTGGCGAGCCGGCAGGCGACCCGCATTTGCGCGATGTCGTGTTCGTTCTTGAGCGTGATGGACATGGGCTGGTGCCTGGAATACGTTGAATCCCGCAATTATCGCACCTTATGCCCCCGGTCGCAGCCCTTGGCGGGCGCACGGCGGCCCGCCGGCCGGGTTCACCCCGATTGCGCGCGCAGGCGGGCCCGGGGCGGGAAAGTGGCGAGTGGCTTGAGGGGAGCGATAGGGGCGTGCTATACTCGCCGGCTAAGTCGACGCTGAATTTCGCGTACTTTCCCCAAAATGGGGCGGGAGTGCGCGGCACGAGGCGGAGGCAAAGGGCCCGGCGGTGTTGCCGGGCCGAATCGCAAGCCGGCGCATCCAGGGTGTCGTGGCGAGGTGAAAACCGCGTCCATGATACGGCAGCCGGCTTAAGACCCAACCCTAGCGGAGAATTTCTCATGGCAATCACGATGCGCCAAATGCTGGAAGCCGGTGTCCACTTCGGTCACCAAACGCGCTTCTGGAACCCGAAGATGGCCCCCTTCATCTTCGGTCACCGTAACAAGATTCACATCATCAACCTCGAAAAGACGCTGCCGATGTACAACGACGCGCTGAAGTACGTGCGTCAGCTGGCAGCAAATCGGGGCACGATCCTGTTCGTCGGCACCAAGCGCCAATCGCGCGACACGATCTCGGAAGAGGCGCTGCGCGCCGGCATGCCGTACGTGAACGCACGCTGGCTCGGCGGCATGCTGACCAACTTCAAGACGCTGAAGGTATCGATCAAGCGCCTGAAGGACATGGAAGCGGCCGTCGAATCGGGTGAAACCGAGAAGATGAGCAAGAAGGAAGCGCTGCTGTTCGAACGCGAAATCGCCAAGCTGCAAAAGTCGATCGGCGGCGTGAAGGACATGGGCGGCATTCCGGACGCCATCTTCGTGGTCGACGTCGGCTACCACAAGATCGCCGTGACGGAAGCGAACAAGCTCGGCGTGCCGGTCAGCGCGGTGGTCGATACGAACCACTCGCCCGAAGGCGTGGACTACGTGATCCCGGGTAACGACGATTCGAGCAAGGCCGTTGCGCTGTACGCGCAAGGCGTCGCCGACGCGATCCTCGAAGGCCGTGCGAACGCGGTCAACGAAGTGGTCCAGGCGGTGCGCGGCGACGACGAATACGTCGAGGAAAACGCGTAACCGGTCCCGAGCCGGCATAAAAAGGGGGCTCTCAACAGGCCCCCTTTTTTTAAGCCGCTTTTCCTGGCAGGTGCGCTGGATCGCACGGTGCGAAAAAGCGCGGAATTCCGGAAACGAATGCCTGCTGCCTGCGTCGAAGTGCGGGCGGCGTTGTAAACAGACTCAAGGAGCGAATGATGGCGGCAATTACCGCAAGCATGGTGGCAGAACTGCGCGCAAAGACCGATGCGCCGATGATGGAATGCAAGAAAGCCCTCACGGAAGCCGACGGCGATCTGGCGAAGGCGGAAGAGCTGCTGCGCGTGAAGCTCGGCAACAAGGCCAGCAAGGCTGCGTCGCGCGTGACGGCGGAAGGCATCGTCGCATCGTTCGTCGGCGCGGGCGCAGGCTCGCTCGTCGAACTGAACTGCGAAACCGACTTCGTCGCGAAGAACGACGACTTCAACGCGTTCGCGAAGACCGTCGCGGAACTCATCGCGACCCAGAATCCGGCCGACGTGGCCGCGCTGGCTGCGCTGCCGCTCGAAGGCAAGACCGTCGACGCAGTGCGCCTCGCGCTGGTCGGCAAGATCGGCGAGAACATCTCGATCCGCCGCTTCGTGCGCTTCGCGACCGCGAACCAGCTCGCGACCTACCTGCACGGCAGCCGCATCGGCGTGATCGTCGAGTACACGGGCGCGGAAGAGCAGGTCGGCAAGGATGTTGCGAT
>NZ_JAAGNW010000236.1:4581-8854 GCF_010645215.1 Burkholderia multivorans
ATCGCGGCGATGAAGCCGGTCGCGCTGTCGTCGGCGGACGTGCCGGCCGAGCTGATCGAGACGGAGCGCCGCGTGGCCGAGCAGAGGGCTGCGGAATCGGGCAAGCCGGCCGAGATCGTCGCGAAGATGGTCGACGGCAGCGTCCAGAAGTACCTGAAGGAAGTGTCGCTGCTGAACCAGACGTTCGTGAAGAACGACAAGCAGACGATCGAACAGATGCTGAAGTCCGCCAATGCGGCAGTGCAAAAATTTGCGCTGTTCGTGGTCGGCGAAGGCATCGAGAAGCGTCAGGACGACTTCGCGGCCGAAGTGGCCGCGCAGGTCGCTGCCGCGAAGCAGCAGTAATTCGCAGTCCGCTTGACCCGCGGCGCGCGTCCGTGCGCCGTGGGCCGGCAGCGCCGCCGGGCGGGGCCTCCCGGTCCCGCCACGACGGCGGCGCTTGCCCGAATCAGCATTTCGCCCCTACAGTTCGTGCTTGTCATCCTCTCGTCGCTCGGAAGCCCCTATGTCCAATGCCTATAAACGCGTCCTCCTCAAACTTTCCGGCGAAGCGCTGATGGGCGATGATGCCTTTGGCATCAACCGCGCAACGATCGAACGGATGGTGGCCGATATCGCGGAAGTCGTGCGGCTCGGCACGCAGCTCGCGGTGGTGATCGGGGGCGGCAATATTTTCCGCGGCGTCGCGGGCGGCGCGGCCGGCATGGACCGCGCGACCGCCGACTACATGGGGATGCTCGCGACGATGATGAACGCGCTCGCGCTGCAGGATGCGATGCGCCACGCGGGCATCGAGGCGCGTGTGCAGTCCGCGCTGCGCATGGATCAGGTGGTCGAGCCGTACATCCGGCCCCGCGCGATCCGCCAGCTCGAGGAAGGCCGGGTCGTGATCTTCGCGGCCGGTACCGGCAATCCGTTCTTCACGACCGACACGGCGGCCGCGCTGCGCGGCTCCGAGGTGGGCGCGGAGGTGGTGCTGAAGGCGACCAAGGTCGACGGCGTGTACTCGGCCGATCCGAAGAAGGATCCGTCGGCGACCCGCTATTCGACGATCAGTTTCGACGAAGCGATCGGCCGCAATCTGCAGGTCATGGACGCGACGGCGTTCGCGCTGTGCCGCGACCAGAAGCTGCCGATCCGTGTGTTTTCGATCAACAAGCCGGGTGCGCTCAAGCGCATCGTGCTGGGTGAGGACGAGGGCACCCTCGTCCACGTGTAAACTCTCGCGGAAGTGGGCCCGGCACGACGCCGCGCGCGTGCGGGCCCGCCTCGTTTTGAAGAATAGAAGGTTCGGAGGTTGAAATGAGTGTCGCTGATGTCAGGAAGAACGTCGAGCAGAAGATGCAACGCTCGATCGAAGCATTCAAGAACGATCTGGCGAAGATCCGCACGGGCCGCGCCCACGCCGGTCTGCTCGATCACGTGCAGGTCGACTACTACGGCTCGATGGTGCCGATTTCCCAGGTGGCCAACGTGACGCTCGTCGAGCCGCGCACGATCGGCGTGCAGCCGTGGGAAAAGAACATGGTCGCGAAGGTCGAGAAGGCGATCCGCGAAGCGGACCTGGGCCTGAACCCGGCGACCACCGGCGACCTGATCCGCGTGCCGATGCCCGCGCTGACGGAAGAGCGCCGCCGCGAGCTGACCAAGGTCGTGAAGGGCGAGGGCGAGACGGCGAAGGTGGCCGTGCGCAACCTGCGCCGCGACGCGAACGAGCAGCTGAAGAAGCTCGTCAAGGACAAGGAAATCTCGG
This sequence comes from Burkholderia multivorans, assembly GCF_010645215.1. Lineage (GTDB taxonomy): Bacteria > Pseudomonadota > Gammaproteobacteria > Burkholderiales > Burkholderiaceae > Burkholderia > Burkholderia multivorans_A. Next base: position 6,335 of record NZ_JAAGNW010000236.1, read on the forward strand.
AAGACGACGAGCGCCGCGCGAGCGACGACGTGCAGAAGCTGACGGACAAGTCCGTCGCCGAGATCGACAAGCTCGTGCAGACCAAAGAAGCCGAGATCATGACGGTTTGACGCGCTTTGTGCGTCGCATTTTTCCCGCAGCCAGAGTCTCAGCGGCCATGACTTATACCAGCTCTACCGTTCGCGTGCCTGACGTTGCACACGTGCCGCGTCACATCGCGATCATCATGGACGGCAATGGCCGTTGGGCGACCGAGCGCCGCCTGCCCCGCGTCGCGGGGCACACCCGCGGCGTCGACGCGGTGCGTTCGGTCGTCGAAGGCTGCGCGCGCGCGGGGGTTCAATACCTGACGCTGTTCGCTTTCAGTTCCGAAAACTGGCGGCGGCCGACCGACGAGGTGTCGTTCCTGATGCGCCTGTTCGTCACCGCGCTCGAGCGCGAGGTCGGCAAGCTGCACGCGAACGGCATCCGCCTGCGCGTCGTCGGCGATCTGACGAAGTTCGAGCCGCGCATCCAGGACCTGATCCGCCGCGCCGAAACCAAGACGGCCCGCAACACCCGCCTGACCCTGACGATCGCCGCGAACTACGGCGGCCGCTGGGACATCCTGGAGGCGACCCGCAAGCTGGTCGCGGAAACGGCCCGCGAAGGCCGCGAGGCCGAGGTGTCCGAGGACGCCTTCGCGCGCCACCTGGCGATGGCCTATGCGCCCGAGCCGGACCTGTTCATCCGCACGGGCGGCGAGCAGCGCGTCAGCAACTTCCTGCTGTGGCAGCTGGCCTACACCGAATTCTATTTCACCGAAAAATACTGGCCGGATTTCGACGCCGCGGCGCTTGCCGACGCGCTGGCGTCGTACACCGAGCGCGAACGCCGCTTCGGGCGCACGAGCGCGCAACTCGAACCGCAGGCCCAGGACGCCGACTCCCTTTCATGCTGAAAACCCGTGTCATCACGGCGATCGTGCTGCTGGCGGTGCTGCTGCCCGTCACGCTGTTCGCGCCGCTCGGCGGGTTCGGCGCGTTGATCGCGCTGGCCCTCGTGTTCGCCGCATGGGAATGGGCGCGCCTGCTCAAGGTGGGCGGCTCGGGGCCCGTCCTCTATGCGCTCGCCGCCGCCGCCGTGCTCGCCGCGAGCACGCGGCTCGGCATCGGCGTGACCGAATCGCGGCCGCTGTTCGAGGCGGCCGGCGTGTTCTGGCTGCTGGCCGGCCCGTTCGCGCTGTGGCGCAAGCCGGCCCTGGCCGAGCGCGCCTGGCGGCCGTTCCTGCTGATCGCGGGCCTCGTCGTGTTCGCCGCCTGCTGGCACGCGCTCGTCGCCGCCCGCGCGCAAGGCGTGCCGTTCGTGCTGTCGCTGCTGCTAGTGGTATGGCTGGCCGATATCGGCGCATACTTCGCCGGCAAGGGCTTCGGCAAGCACAAGCTCGCGCCGTCCGTGAGCCCGGGCAAGACCTGGGAAGGCGCGGCGGGCGGCTGGCTCGCGGTGATGATCGTCGCGGGCGTCGCGATCGCGACGCATGCCTATGACCCGACCCTGTTTTCGTCCCTGGCAGGGCGCTACGGCGCCGCGGGCGCGTTCGCGGCGCTGACGCTGCTGGTCGCGTTCAGCGTGATCGGCGACCTGTTCGAATCGCTGCTGAAGCGCCAGGCCGGCGTGAAGGATTCGAGCGGCCTGCTGCCGGGTCACGGCGGCGTGCTCGACCGGGTGGATGCCCTGTTGCCGGTGCTGCCGCTCGCGATGCTGCTGCTCGGTTAAAACCAGACTGATATCTATGCAAAAACGCCTGACATTGCTCGGTTCCACGGGCTCGATCGGAGACAGCACGCTCGACGTCGTCGCGCGGCATCCCGAGCGCTTCTCGGTCTACGCGCTGACCGCCCACCGCAACGGCGACAAGCTCGTCGGGCAGTGCCTGACCTTCGCGCCGGAAGTCGCGGTGGTCGGCGACGCCGACACTGCCGCACAGGTCCAGGCGCAATTGCGCGCGGCCGGCAGCCGGACCCGCGTCGAATACGGCCCGCAGGCGCTCGTCGAGGTCTCGAAGAGCGACGGCTGCGACACGGTGGTGGCCGCGATCGTCGGCGCGGCGGGGCTCGCGCCGAGCCTGGCCGCCGCGCGCGCGGGCAAGCGCATCCTGCTGGCGAACAAGGAATCGCTGGTGATGTCGGGTTCGATCTTCATGGACGCGGTGCGCGACCATGGCGCGATCCTGCTGCCCGTCGACAGCGAACACAACGCGATTTTCCAGTGCATGCCGCGCGACGCGGCCGAGCACGGCGGGATCGCGAAGATCATCGTGACCGCGTCGGGCGGCCCGTTCCGCACCCGCGAGCCGGCGACGCTCGTCGACGTGACGCCGGACGAGGCGTGCAAGCATCCGAACTGGGTGATGGGCCGCAAGATCTCGGTCGATTCGGCGACGATGATGAACAAGGGCCTCGAAGTGATCGAGGCGCACTGGATCTTCGGCCTGCCGAGCGAACGGATCGACGTGCTGATCCACCCGCAGAGCGTGATCCA
>NZ_JAAGNW010000237.1:0-5061 GCF_010645215.1 Burkholderia multivorans
CGCTCGATGCCGCTTCCAGTACCTGTTTGTTATGCGTCGCCAACTGCTCGTTGACCTGCGCCTGACGACCAAGCGCCTCGCCCAGACCACCCAGCAGCGCCGTCGCCTGCTGCTCGAAGCCGCTCGATGCCGCTTCCAGTACCTGTTTGTTATGCGTCGCCAACTGCTCGTTGACCTGCGCCTGACGACCAAGCGCCTCGCCCAGACCACCCAGCAGCGCCGTCGCCTGCTGCTCGAAGCCGCTCGACACCGCCTCCAGCGCCTGCTTGTGTTGCGCGGCCAGTTGCTCGTTGGCCTGCGTCTGCCGGTTCAGCGTGTCGTCCATACCGCCCAGCAGCGCCGACGCCTGCTGCTCGAAACCGCTCGACGCCGCCTCCAGCACCTGCTTGTTATGCGTCGCCAACTCCGCGTTGACCTCGGCCTGACGATCGAGCGCCACGCGCCACGCACCCGCGACATTCGCCGCAGCCGTATCGAGGCGCGTCGCGACGCCGTCGAGCAGCGCGGTCGAGCGCTGCTCGACCGTCTCGGCCGTGCGCGCCAGCTGCGCGACCAGATCGGCCGCCGCGCGCGGCCCCGCCGAAGTCTCGCGCGCGAGGCCGGCCAGTTCCGCGAGCGTGTCGCGCGCCTGCGCCCGGGCCTGCTCGGACATCTCGCCCGCAGTCCGCGCCAGCGTCTCGCAAATGGCCTGCTGGCGCGACTCCGCCTGCTCGCCCGCACGCGTCCAGTTCGCGTCGAGCGTCGCCGCCACCGCGCCGAGCGCATCGCGCCACGCCGCGAGCCGCGCCTCGTCGCGCGCCGCCAGTTCGGCCTGCAATCCCGCATGCGCCCCGCTCAGTCCGCTCAGCAAGGTCGCCGCCTGTCGTTCGAAACCGCTCGACGCCGTATCGAGCGCCTGACGGTTATGCGCCGCCAACTGCTCGTTGACCTGCGCCTGCCGATCCAGCGCCTCGCCCAGCCCCGCCAGCAACGCCGCCGCGCGCGTCTCGAAGCCCGTCGCCGCGCGTTCGAGCGCCTGCTGATTGCGTTCCGCCAGGTGCGCATTCGCCTCCGCCTGCCCCGCGAGCGCGTCGCGCCACGCGGCAGCGGTGCGTTCGCCCGCTTCGTCCGCGCGCGCGCTCATGCCGTCGAGCAAGGCCGCCGAGCGCTGCTCGACGCCGGCGTTCGCCTTCGCGAGTTCATCGCGCAACTCGCGCACCAGCGCTTCCTGCTCGCGCTGCTGTCGCGCGAGCGCGTCGTTCCAGATCCCGGACACCTGCGCGGCCGTCGCCGTGAAGCCATGCGATACCTGCTCCAGCTGCCGCTCCACCGCGCGCGATACGTTGTCGTGCAACGCACCCGTCTCGCGGGCGAGCCCCGCCAGCGTCGCTTCCATCAGCGGTTGCAGCGCGCCGCCCACGGCGTGGGCGCTGTCGGTCGCGCTGTCGCGCAGCGACTGGCCGACCGATGCGGCCAGTTGCGCATACGCCGTCTCCGTGCGGCCGAGGAACGCCTGCTGATTCGCGAGCTGACGCTCGGCGTCGGCGCGGCCGTGCTGTTCGAGCGCCGTCACCATCGCCTGCATCCGCTCGGCCAGCACCGGCAGCGCCTCCGCCTGACGTTGCAGCAGGCGCGCGGTTTCGTCGCGCTGGTGCGCGTACGAATGCATTCTCAACGTCGTCGCGAGCGCCGCGTCGAGGCGCTGCCCCACCTGCGCGCGCTCGCGGCGACACAGCGCGGACAGCAGGCCGAGCATCGCGGAAGTTGCGACGCCCGCGATCGACGTACCGAACGCGAACCCCAGGCCCTTGACCGGGCTCGCCAGCGACGCGCGGATCGCCTGCAGATCGGCCGCGCTTTCCAGCGCGGCGCCCGTACCCTTGAGCGTCGCGACCATCCCGAGCAGCGTGCCCAGCATGCCGAGCAACACCAGCAGGCCGACCAGGTACGGCGTGAGCGCCGGCCCTGGCAGCGCGGCGCGCTCGCCGTCGATGCGCAGACGCACCACGCCGCGCAGCCCCGCCGGCAGCTGGTCGAGCCACGGCGCGAGGGTCGGCGGCGGCTCGGTGAGGCCATCGACGGCGGCCGCGAGCGCGACCGTCGTCTGTTGATAGCGCCGCAGCTCGAGCGCCCCTGCGACATAACACGCGCCGACCAGCAGCGTGAACGCGAGCGCGAGCGGATTGGTGGCGAGATAGCCCGCGCCGACCCAGCAGACAGCGGCCAGCCCGGCCAGGAAAACAACGGGATTAAGGTGAGATCTGGACATGGCGTCCCGGTGGTTGGCTGGTGCGAAGGGCCGCAAGCAGCCCCTCGACCGGTTGAAAACGAATATCGAGTTCGGCGAGCAGCAGGCCGCGCATTTCCTGGCGGAACAGGCCGAGCCATGCGCCCGACGTGGAAGCGTCCGGCATCGGCTCGCCCGGCGCGGGATCGCCCCGCGCGGCATCGCCCGCCCGCGCATCGGCACGACGCAGTTGCTCGAAACGCGCGCCGAGCAGCGTCGGCACCGTGCCCAGCAGGCTGCGCTCGCGCGCGTCGAGCGCCTGCTCGAAAGTGGCGTCCAGCACCGCGAGACGGGCGAGTTCGGGCGTCGAGGCCGTCATCGCGCGGCGCAGTCGCGCGCGCAGCTGGCCGATTTCCGTCTGCATCGATTGCTGGACGAACAGATAGTCCTGGCGCAGCACCGCGAAATCGAGCGCGGCGTCCTTCGGCGCGACGGGCGGCGCAAGCGGCGCGCCGCCGCGCCCGGCGCCGAACGCGGCCACGCCGTCGATCGACTTCGTGAGCGCGGCGCGCACGCGCGCGCACTCCCGGCCGGCCTCATCGTGGGCGGGGGCCGGGCCGGATCCCGTGGGCGAACCCAGGTTCAGGGCGGTGGACAGCGTGATGGCGTCGGTCCAGCTGAGCCAGCGGCTCAACTGGTCGGACAGCGATTGTCCGGGTGCGGACACTTCGAGATCCGCCAGACGGGCCAGCAGACGAATCAGTGCCGGACCGCCCGGCGCGCCGCGCCGTGGTGGTTGCAACATGCTGCGTGCGTCGATAAAAAAGGCAGCAGTTTACACTCCGGCGGGCGCTCGGCCGAGATTCCGGGTGACGGGGCGTCGGGCGGAGGGGTTTCGGCGGGCGGGCAGCGAAGATCCGGCGCGTTGCGCGGCGCACCGCGACGATGGTTCCTGCTGCCACCGGACGCGTTGACGCGCGGCGCGACCGCCGACGCCGGCCCAACCCGTCCACCGTTCCGCCGCGCTCAATAACCGACCAGCGACCCCGCGTGATAGACGTAGGAATGTCCATACACATGCACGCGGAATTCCAGCGCGCCCTGCCCGTCGTAATCGAACGGCACGATGAACGCCTGCACCGTATTCGCATCGTTGAAATCCGCGCGCATCAGCTTGCGTTTCGCGAACACCGTGTTCGTCGACCAGCGATACACGTCGAGATCCGCGATTTCGTCGTTGTGCGCGGCGGTCGCGTCGACCTTGAGCAGGAACGTCGCGTTCAGCCGCCCAGCCGGCAGTTGCTGGACATAAGGCCCATAGCTGAGATTCGAGTACTGCCCGGTGGCCGGGATCTCCCAGCCGGTCCCGTTCGCGCGCCCGGTCACGTGGCCGTACGCCGGCGAATTCGCATTCCATGCGCCGAGCGGCGGATTCATCGAGCCGCGCGCATCGAGGTCGACCGACAATCGACCCGAACCCAGTCCTGCTCGCCCCAGCGATCGAGGCCGGCGTGCCCCGTGCTCGACACGTTGAGCACCTTGCAGCGCGCGTGCAGCGGCTCGTTGTCGGTTTCCGGATGGCAGGACGGATCCTGCGCGCCGCGCTCCGCATAGCAGCGGCTGCGCGGAATCCACGCTTCCCAGCGCGTCATTCCGTATTCCTTTGTGAAGAAATAGCGCTCCAGCGCATTGTTCTGCTGCGACAGGTTGGTGGCCGCGAAATGGTTCGACTGGATCGCCGTCATCACCTTGCCCGACTCGAACTGGTAAGTGCCCGGACCGTTCCAGTAGGTGACGCCCGTGCTGTTGCCGTTGCCGCATCCGGCGGGCGCGGGCTGCGTGACCTGGATGCGGTACGTGGGGTGGTAGATCGACGAGGACGGCGGCCAGCCCGACGGCGGCCCCTGGAACGGAAACAGGATCCAGCCGCCCGCCCGTTCGGCGATGCTGCCCGCGCCGCCCGTGCGCGACCAGATCTGGTCGCGGCAGCCCGGATCCGAGGTGCGGATGAACGACGCGTAGCTCGAATTGTCGAGATCGATCAGGTCATAGCCGTCGCGCGCCTCGGAGAACGAGAAGCGGAAGCGCGAATCGAAGCCGCCCTGCAGGCTCTTCATCACCAGCACCTTGGTCGTGCCGTCCGCGCCCAGCACCGGGATGCTGTTGGTCGACTGGTAGGTCGCGCCGCTGTTGTGGTCGAAATCGGTCAGCAGGTAGGGCGAGCGCTCGCCCACGCGCATGTCGCGATGGCTGGGGCAACTGGCGGGATCGCCGGCGACCGGGTTGTCGTTGGCGTCGACGCAGACGTCCTGGATCAGGTAATCGCGGAGTTCACGGGTCGCGCCGGCGTGTGCTGCGGACATGCATAGCAGCAAGGCCAGCGAACAGGCTAGGGATCGCATGGAATGGTCTCTCGGGTAATGGATTTAGGTGAAGCGTGAGACGCGCGGCGGATGATTCCCCCGGACCGCGCCAGCGAAAGGTAGAAGCAAGGCCGATCGATGTCAATGGAAAGGCGAAGGGGGATCGACGCGGGCCGGATCGTGGGCGAGCCGGTCGTGACGACGGGCGCATGCGCCGCGCCAACGCCCGTTTGCGTTACCGTCGCTGCATGCCGTGCATCGGCCAGCCTACGGCCCGGACGCCGGCTTCATTGCCCCTCGCTTGCCTCGTCGACATGCCCCGCACCATCAGGGCATCGCACGCTGCGCGCCGATCAGTGCGGTGCTCTCGACCCGCCGCGCTCCCGGCGCGCCCCCTCACCCCCGCACGCGCGGCGCCTGCCAGTTCGACGCCTTCGCGAACTCGACGAACGACCGCAGATAATCCACCGCCTCGTCCGCATCGCGCGTGCC
>NZ_JAAGNW010000237.1:5071-8824 GCF_010645215.1 Burkholderia multivorans
GTCTCGATGGTCTTGTGCCGGCGCGGCACGACGCCCGCCGGGCGCAGGAAATAGTTGTAGATGTCGAGCCGGTCCGTGTCGACCGGATAGGTGATCAGGATCTCGTCGACCAGCTGCTCGGGCTTCACATAGCGCACCGTCGCGAGCGGATGCCGCTCCGCCACCACCAGCACCTGCTCGTAGTCGAACACCGGCTCGAAACGCAGCCCCGGCCGCGCGAGCGGATCGGGCGTGACGAGCACGTCGAGGTCGTAACCGAACAGCGCGCCGATCCCGCCGAACTGGAAACGCTGCTTCACGTCGACATCGACGTCGGGCCAGCGCGCCAGGTACGGCGACACGACCTTCAGCAGCCACTGGTAGCACGGATGGCACTCCATGCCGATCCGCAGCGTGCCGCGCTCGCCGTCCGCGTACTGCTTCATGCGCGCCTCCGCGTGCTCGAACTGCGGCAGCAGCCGCTCGGCGAGCGACAGCAGGTACTGCCCCGCCTGGGTCGGCCGCAGGCTGCGGCCGTCGCGATCCCAGACCAGCACGCCCAGCTGCTGTTCGAGCTTCTTCACCGTGTGACTGAGCGCCGACTGGGTCAGGAACAGCGCGTTCGCGGCCGCGGTCAGCGAACCCTGGCGCGCGACTTCGCGAATGATGACGAGATGGATGCGTTCAAGCATGGCGGAACCCCGGGCAAGCAACCCATGAAGAAAAATAATCGAACAATGAAATAATGCCATTTTTCTTCATGAGCGTGAAACCCTATCATCGCTGCAGGCTTTCACTCACTCCACGCTTTCTCATCGGACGACAGCGCTCATGGTCACGACTCACAATCTCGGTTTCCCGCGCATCGGCGCAAAACGCGAACTCAAGTTCGGTCTCGAACGCTACTGGAAAGGCGAAGCATCGCGCGACGAACTGAAGGCGCTCGGCGCGCAGCTGCGCCGGCTGCACTGGAACAACCAGCGCGATCTGGATCTCGCGCCGGTCGGCGACTTCGCGTTCTACGACCAGGTGCTCGACATGAGCTTCACGCTCGGCAATCTGCCGGAACGCGTGCAGGGCTTCCACGGCGATGCGCTCGACAACTATTTCCGGGTCGCGCGCGGCCGCTCGGCGCAATCGGCCGAGGAGCACGCCGCGTGCTGCGGCGGCGTCGCGGCGGGCGAGATGACGAAGTGGTTCGACACCAACTATCACTACATCGTCCCCGAGTTCACGGCCGGCACGACCTTCACGCTCGACGCCGCGCGCCTCGTCGAACAACTCGCCGAGGCCCGCGCACAGGGCGTCAAGGCCAAGCCCGTGATCATCGGTCCGGTCACCTACCTGTGGCTCGGCAAGGCCAAGGACGACTCCGACAAGCTCGCGCTGCTGCCGCGCCTGTTGCCCGCCTATCAGGCGCTGCTCGACACGCTCGCCCGCGAAGGCGTCGAATGGGTGCAGATCGACGAGCCGACGCTCGTGACGGAACTCGACGCCGCCTGGAAGCAGGCCTTCGTCACCGCCTACGACGCGCTCAAGACGCGCAACGTGAAGCTGCTGCTCGCCACCTACTTCGGCCAGCTGCTCGACAACCTGGAGCTGGCCTGCACGCTGCCGGTCGACGGCCTGCACATCGACGCGATCAATGCCCGCGCCGAAGCCGAGAAGGCCGCCGGCCTGCTGCCGGCGTCGCGCGTGCTGTCGGTCGGCGCGATCAACGGCCGCAATATCTGGAAGAGCGACCTGAACGCGACGCTCGAATGGCTCGCGCCGCTCGCGAAGCAGCTCGGCGAGCGCCTGTGGATCGCGCCCTCGTGCTCGCTGCTGCACGTGCCCGTCGATCTCGGCAGTGAAGAGAAGCTCGACGCCGAAGTACGCTCGTGGCTCGCGTTCGCGCTGCAGAAGCTCGACGAACTGAAGGTGCTGGCCGCCGTGCTGAACGGTGAACGCGCATCCGTCGCGGCCGCGCTCGACGCCAACGCGGCCGCGATCCGCGCCCGCCGCGCCTCGCCGCGCGTGAACAATCCGGCCGTGAAGGCGGCGGTCGCCCGCATCGACGCCCAGCTCGGCAAGCGCGCCAGCGCCTATGCGCTGCGCGCGCCGAAGCAGGCCGCGCTGCTGAAGCTGCCCGCGTTCCCGACCACCACGATCGGCTCGTTCCCGCAGACGGGCGAGATCCGCCAGGCCCGCAGCCAGTTCAAGAGCGGCGCGCTCGGCACCGACGGCTACCAGGCCGCGATGCGCGCCGAGATCGAGCGCAGCGTGCGCGAACAGGAACAGCTGGGCCTCGACGTGCTGGTGCACGGCGAAGCGGAACGCAACGACATGGTCGAGTACTTCGGCGAGCAACTGGACGGCTACGCGTTCAGCCAGTTCGGCTGGGTGCAGTCCTACGGTTCGCGCTGCGTGAAGCCGCCGATCCTGTTCGGCGACATCAGCCGCCCGAAGGCGATGACGGTCGAGTGGATCACCTACGCGCAGTCGCTGACCAGCAAGCCGATGAAGGGCATGCTGACCGGCCCCGTGACGATCCTGAACTGGTCGTTCGTGCGCGACGACCAGCCGCGCTCGGCGTCGTGCCTGCAGCTCGCGCTCGCGATCCGCGAGGAAGTGCTCGACCTGGAAAAGGCCGGCGTGCGCGTGATCCAGATCGACGAGGCCGCGCTGCGCGAAGGCCTGCCGCTGCGCCGTGCGCAGTGGGCCGAGTATCTGGGCTGGGCGGTCGAATCGTTCCGCATCACCGCGAACGGCGTGCGTGACGAGACGCAGATCCACACCCACATGTGCTATTCGGAGTTCAACGACATCATCGCGTCGATCGCCGACATGGATGCCGACGTGATCACGATCGAGACGTCGCGTTCCGACATGGAGCTGCTCGACGCGTTCGACCACTTCAAGTATCCGAACGAGATCGGGCCGGGCGTGTACGACATCCACTCGCCGAACATCCCGACCCAGGAGCACATCGTCGGCCTGATGCGCAAGGCGTCCGAGCGGATTCCCGCCGAGCGCCTGTGGGTGAACCCGGACTGCGGCCTGAAGACCCGTCAGTGGGCCGAAGTGATTCCGGCGCTGACCAACATGGTGGCCGCGGCGAAGACGCTGCGCGACCGCACGCACTGACGCCGCGCCCGCCCGGCTCCGGCCGGGCGTCGCCCGGCACTTCCCTGCACGCGTCCCGGGCCCGCCCCGGGACGCGTCGTTGGTCTTTTGAACCCCTCACCGCCTATTCGCCATGTTCGAACGCAACCGCTACTCGCTCGACCGGATCGACCCTGAACTCTTCGCCGCGATCCAGCAGGAAAACCGCCGGCAGGAAGACCATATCGAACTGATCGCCTCCGAGAACTACACGTCGCCTGCGGTGATGGCCGCGCAAGGTTCGCAGCTGACCAACAAGTATGCCGAGGGCTATCCGGGCAAGCGCTACTACGGCGGCTGCGAACATGTCGACGTGGTCGAGCAGCTCGCGATCGATCGCGTCAAGCAGCTGTTCGGCGCGGAAGCGGCGAACGTACAGCCGAATTCGGGCTCGCAGGCGAACCTGGGCGCGTTCTTCGCGATGCTGAAGCCGGGCGACACGATCATGGGCATGAGCCTTGCCGAAGGCGGCCACCTGACGCACGGGATGGCACTGAACATGAGCGGCAAATGGTTCGACGTCGTCAGCTACGGGCTGAACGCGCAGGAGGATATCGACTACGACGCGCTCGAAAGGCTCGCCGTGGAAAAGCGGCCGAAGCTGATCATCGCGGGCGCGGGCGCGTTCGC
>NZ_JAAGNW010000238.1 GCF_010645215.1 Burkholderia multivorans
ATCGAACGTGCCGCCACTCGTCGTCACATATGCGGTGCCGTCTTGGTACTTCGCGTTCAGACCGCTCGCGATCTCGACACCAGGCTTTCCCTTCGCGCGAGCGGTACCACTCGCGACGACGGCCGGCTTGCGCTCGATGCCACGCAGACGCGCATGCAGGATCAGATAGTCCTCGTCGGCCGTGTCCGGGAAGATCTGCTTGGCCGTCCAGGTCTGATGAGCGTACAGCCCTTCAATCGCGCTCGCTGTTCCGCTCGCACGCACGAAGTGGTCGGAATCCGGGCCGACGTCGGCGTCAGGGCGCTGGTTCTTGATCTCGCGAAGGATGTTTGCGCGGATCTGGTCGAGTGTGAGAACGGTAGCCGGCATTACGACACCTTCACCGGATGCTGGAAATGCTGAACGTTGCCGGTCGCGTCGTAGACTTCGATGCGAAGACTGAGCCAGTCAGTTTGACCAGGCTCGGACGACACCAATACCTCTCGCGCCCGACCGTCTTTGAGTAGTGGCGCAAGCGCCTGTTCGGCGTACTGGACGGAAAGGCCACGCACGCGCGGCGTATTCTTCTCACGAGCCAGCGTATGGAGCAACGAGCCGACGTCAGGCGCAGCCCACCAGGAGCCGAGCGGCGTGGTGAGACGGATATACACGGCGTTCGCAAGCGTTGTCGTCTGCGTGCCTGTATATCCGCCGGTTTGAGGGTTCAGAAGTGCGTCCATGCCGCGATTGTGATCGCGTGCGCGTGAACGTCTTACATGATTGAGGTCAGTGGGATGGTGCCATCGGCATCAAACGACCGGTGTACCTGTGATGCCGCCGGTTTCCGGATGTTTGTGGCCAGTGAAGCTCTTGCCGCCGATCACGGCATCGTTGTCGACATGCAAGCTGTCGAGGCGCGCGCCGTCGCCGCCCGACATCGACATGCCGCCTTTGCCGGTGATCTGCTCGGCGACGTTCAGCGCGTGATCCACGTTGACGGTTGGCGTCTTGATGTTCACCGAGTCCTCTGCCTCGATGTTCAGCGTCTTCGTCTTGATGTTGATGACGCGACCGCGCGCAAGCACGATCGAGTCCCCCTCATCGGTATAGATCGCTACCTCGCCGGGCTTCAAGGCTTTCAAGCGATACTGCTCATGCTCGGTTGCGATCACGATGCTATGGCTGGTCGCACCGCCGATCGGCACGACGATCTTCATCGTCCCGGCCGGCGGCGCACTGGTGTAGCCGTAGTGCTGGAACAGCTCTTCGTCGACGCAGTTCTCTCCCGCGAGACCTTCACCGCGCACCAGGGCCACCGGGCCAGAGGTATTCACTCCGCTGATCACCCCGCGAAACGCATGACGCACCCCGGCCAGCATGCGGGACACTCGCTTTTCGACTTCTCGCATCATTTTGACACCGCCGTATTTCCGTTTGCGTCCGTCACGACCAGCGACAACGGACCATCGTCTTTCTTGCGCCGATGCCTACGCCCCGAATGCGGATGTGCGTCGAGAATCCACACGCCATCCTCCTTCAGCGTCAGCGTTGTGTGCGTGCCGCCAGGGCGGCCACCCGTGAAGCGGCGCGCCATGAGGAAGTAGATCGCGTCGACTCCGCATTCCTCCCACACAACATGTACGCGTTGCCCGGGCTTCCACAGTGCGCCGTCCGACGTCCGATGCCCTTTAACGCTGGCGCGCAGCGTATGTGCCGCGAGCGCGGAGTCGGAAATGATCTTCTTCGCCCGAGCCTCAGCGGCCGCAAGATTCGGTGCATCGTGATCGACGTACACCTTCGGCCGGTAAATCGCGACGCCCTGATCTTTAACCGTGGCCTTGATCGCATGCTTGCCCGCGGTCTGGTGTGTGCCGTGCGCCTGGCCGAGCACAGTGACCTCCGAATAGCGTTCGGCGATCGACGAATCCTCGTCAAACCATTCGACATTGTTGCCCTTGCCATCCTCGCGCAATATCAGGCTTGCGACCGGCGGCGCATTGTAGTCGGGGCCTCCAACAACGAGCGTGCCGTCGGGCTCGAACCACGGCCACAATCCTTCGCTTTCGGCCGCGTGAACGAGCGCATCCCACGCCGTATCGCCCGGGTCGACACTGATTTTGTCCCATGTCGGCTGTGTTCGTGCCGTATCGATGCGCACCTTGTGAATGCCGAGTGGCTTGACGATGCTCGCGACCACGTCAGCGAGCGTGACCTGCTTCGCCGTGAAGATCGGTGCCGAACAGTCACGCAGAATCGCGGCATAGTCTCGACCGCTGATCGACAGCGATTTCTCAGACTTGCTAGTACGTCGACGCACGTTATCGACGAAGCCAACAAGCACGGTATCGTCGCCAACCTTCACCTGTACGTGTGCGCCGGACTTGACCGTGTCCGGCATCTTGCCGGCCGGGCGCGTCAAGCGCACGTCCCACGCGTCGGCCGGCGTCAGCAGATCGGAGTCGATCGAATACGACGTCCATGTGCTATGTGCCTTGCCGCCAAGCATCAGCGTCACGTCGTTATTGGGCGAAGCCACGGACAATATCTCCTCGCTGAATGAAGTTCGGATTGCGGATCTGGGGATTCAGACGCTGCAGCTCCGCCGAGCGCCGGTAGTCCCCGTACCAGCGGTGCGCGAGCAACGTCAGATTCGAAGGCATGTCGGCCGTGCGCGAAATGATCGGCGGCAGGACGTCGATAACCTTGATCGCAAGCTCTTGTACCGATAGCGCCGTTTCCTTCCAAGGCTCGATGACCGGGCGGGCCTGCTCCACGGGCACGGCCGCTCGCACAGCATCGATCGCAATCTGGATCAGCTCGCGCGTGTCGTTGGCGACCTGTTCAACCTGCTCGGGCGTCAGCGTCGGCTGGTCCACCTCATTCGCAAGTACGTCGGACGCAACGCCGGCCGTCACGGTTGCCACAACGACGGCCGTGATCGCGGTCACGAGCTGGACATCCGCAACATCAGCCACGACGGTTCCCGGACGTGCCGGCGCATACGGCGCAGTAGGATCAATTGACCCACCAGGCACACCAGGCCCCCCCGGATCAACCGAGCTGCCCGGTGCAGTTCTCGCAGTTTGCGTACCAGGGATGGAGAGCGGCTGTCCGGCAGCCGAAGCAGCCGGCAACTTGATGATGGTCTTCATCTGGTCACGCATGTCGTTCCAGTCGGACATCACAAGCCCAAGGTCGAACGAACGGAAGTCGGCGATCCCGCTGACCAGGCCGATCAAGTCGGAAACGAACGCGCCCGGGAACGACAGATAGTCGAGCACCGCGCTACGGAAGCCAACCACCAGCGCCTTAATCGGGCCCAACGTCTCGCTCAACACGTCGCGAAGGGCATTGAGTCGACGCAAGCCGGCTTTCATCGTCGTGAGAAGGCCAGTAGCCCGCTTGAACATGCTATTGCCCGCGTCCTGGGCGATGTTGGCGCGCTGCTCAGTCGCATCGGCGGCTTGCTTCGGCCGCTGCTCGACGAAAAACGGATTGGCGGGCGTCGAGCGCTTGAAGCGCATCTCGATCACGCATGCATCGACGCTGTCAGCGTCGTGCGACACGTGCGCGCCGAGGAGTTGCATGCTCGGCATTGAGCCAAACACCGGGTGGATCAGTTCGCCTGGTCCCTTGACCGCCAGCGCGCCGAGCAGCGCTTTCATGCGGACCTCGTAGTCGTCGCCGAAGAAGATGGCCGACAGGCTGACCGTGTGCGCCTTCAAGCCTAGATCTTCGACATCCTCGCCGTCGACATGGGGAACCGCATACTCGGCGGTATCCCGGTCAATCGTGTCGTCCGTCCGCTGCGCGTCGAACGGCACGCCACGGAACGACGCATCGAACAGTGTGTCTTTCCACGCCATATCAGTTCCTCAGTGCGGCTTTCTGACCTGCCGTCGTCACGAAATCGTAGAGGTGTTGGCCATCGAGGTTGATCGTGAAGTGTCCTTCAACGATAAGCGGCTTTTCGTCCTTCTTCTGAGCGAAGATCGCGTCGCCGATCATCTTGCCGACGCGCTCTCCGAAGTCGTGGCCGAAGTAGCCGGCGATCGCGCCGCCGATCGCTCCAACTGCGGTGCCGGCGATCGGCACAACCGATCCGACTGCGGCACCAGCCGCTGCGCCGGCCGCCATGCCCCCCAGGCCGCCGACGACGCCGCCAGCGACGCCCACATAGCCGGCCTTCTTCTGATCGGGCGTCAATGAATCATCGTTAGCGATGGAGTACGCCTCAAATCCGCCCGCGATCGCCTGTAGCGGCACTCCGACGCTGCCGACTAGACGCAGTCCCGAGGCAAAGCGCGAGCCGAAGGTTGCCGCCTGCGCTGCCGTGGCACCGATCGCGCCGGCTGATGCGGCACCCGCTGTTTCAGCCGCTACGACTCCAGCAGCAGGCGCAGCACCCAAACCGCCGCGCAAGATGCTGATGGAGGCCGCGACGCCCAACGCGGCCGAGAACGTCTTCAAACCGAGCGTCGTGCCTTCGATAGCCGCCGTCAACTCGGGATACTTGCGCGCATACTCTGTCAGGTTGGTCGCCACGTTGCCGAGCTTCTCGTCGAATTTTTCCAGCGCGCTCTGGCGAGCGATCGCGCGCTCGTTCTCCAACTGCTCGGCCTTGAACGACGCTGTATTGGAGATGGTTTCGAAATTGCTGTCGACGGCCATCGTTGGGTCGAACACCTGCGATTCGACACGCTTGCGATAGTCTTTCTGACCCATGTATGCAACCGCCGCACCAAGTGCCTGACGATCGTGGATGATCTTGCCGATCGACGTGCCTTCCAGCAACTGGACTTGGCTTTCCATGATCTCTTTGCGCTCGCCCTCAGGGGCGGCCACGAGCTTCTTCTTCAGGCCCTGGTAGCGTTTGTCGCGCGACATCACGTTTTCGAGGATACCGACGAACGCATCCAGTGCGTTCACGCCCTTGGCACGTGATGCCGCGAGACTGCCGGTCAGATCGATCCCGAGCTTCTTCGCTTTGATCTGCGTATCCTGCGAATTCAGCTTTTCCAGCAGGTTGACCAGGTTGTTACCGGCCTCGTCCTTCGTGCCTGCCGTGATGACGGATGCCTGATTCGCAACGACGAGCTTGCCGAAATCCTTCAGTCCGGACATGCCGGCCAGCTTCCCCATGGCCATCTGCTGCGGGAGCCACTTCGACATGTCTTTCAGCTCGAAACCGCCGGCCTGGCCACCCTTGAGTGCCATATCAAGCGCGCGCGGGATGTCCGCTTCCTTGATCTTGAAGTTCTGCATCGCGCGAATGGCGATGTTGCCGAGTTCGTTCGGGTCCGCACCAGTGGCCGTCGCATACTTCTGCAGGGTCGGCAGCATGTTCATCGCGGTCTTGTCGCTAACCGCGCCGGACGCGAGCAGGTTGTCGAGCGTGTCGGCGGCCTGCTCACGTGAGCCGCCACCCGCGCGCACGGCCGCCACGATCGCGCTGTTCAGTTCGCCCATACCTTGGCGTCGCCCAGCGACATCGCGATCGGAAAAAGCCGTGTTGGCCATCATGGCGAGCCGCCGGTCATACGCCATGGTCTCGCGCACGGCGGGAGCCGCAACCATCACGCCGGCCGCCGCGCCGGCAGCGACACCGCCGGCACGCCACATTGCACCGACCGCGCGCCCCCCGCGCGACAGGCGGCCCTCAGCCTGTTCGGTTCCGCGCAGTTCGCGATTCAGCTCGGCGACGCGGGAGCGCAATGCGGCGAACGCGCGTGCCTGCTCGGTGGCCGTTGCAAAGCCGGCACGCTGGAGGCGGTTGTAGGCGGCGACGGTCTGGGAAATTTCGCGCCGAATGGCTTGCTCGGACCGAACATCGAGTTGCGACCTTGCGGCCGCCAGTCGCACGGAGCTGGAGAGAATGTTGCGGTCGCTGCGTACATACGCCGCTTCCGTTTGCTGCACATTGCGCTGGATCGCTTGCTCGGCCCGGGCGGATTGCGATACGCGCACGTCGTACAGCATGCGGCTCGTCGTCACGGCCACGCGCGACGCATCAACGTAAGTCTGCGCGGTCTGGCGGGCAGCGCGCTGGACGTTGCTCTCGGTCTGCTGCGCATTGCGCTGGACCGCTTGCTCGGCGTGGGCGGATTGCGATACGCGCACGTCGTACAACATGCGGCTCGCCGTCACAGCGACACGCGACGCGTCGGCATAGGTCTGCGCTGTCTGGCGCACCGAGCGCTGTACGTTGCGCTCGCTTTGTTGCGCGGGCGTCGACACCTGGTCGCGCCAGCGCACTGTCATACCGACTTCGAGATCGCGCATTGATATTACTTCCGCTTACCTTTGGGAGGCTTCTGCCTCAAACTTTTCACGGTGTGCGTCTCCGTTGCGGGCACCTGCCGATTGTCCTTGCCGCGAATCGTCATGATCGCGGCAAGGTATCCCTCAAGCTCTGGTCCGGTCAGACTTCGGAACCGGTCTTCGCTAACGCCGTATTGAGCGAGGACGAGTCCGGCGAGTCGGTAGTTTCGGCGGCCAGCTTCGGCTGCTTCCGCTTTTTTTTAAGCTCGTCCTGCGCCCTCATCATCACGTCGTAGTCGGTGTCGACCGCCGTGATGAGCAGATCGGACGTGATCGCTTCCTTCGGGATCGTGCCGAGCGACACGAGACAGCGGGCGAGCATCGCCACGTTGACGTCGATGTTCTCGCCGATCGTACCGAGACGAACTTCGAAGTCATAGTGCAGCTTGCCGCTGCTCTCCGGGTATTCGATACCGTACTCCAACGATCCATGTTCCGTCATGATGCTCATTCATTCACCCGTCGAGTTGAGAAGATGCTGAGGTCGCGGCGCGCCTCGTTTTCCACGCTGTACTGATCGCTCATATCGAGCGTGACGCAATCGTAGTAGCTCACGCGCTTGCCACCCGGCGACACGGGGAACTGGGTCAGCTTGCCGCCCTCCATCTTCCACCAGTCGATTTCGTCGCCGCTGAGCGGAATCACGACCGTGACCTTCAGCTCGTGTTCTTCGATGCCTCGCGCGAAGCCCTTCACGCGGCCCGTCCGGTTCATCGTCTTGACCGGCTTCTTACCGGTCTTCGACGTGACCGAGAAGGACACGACGTCTGCTCCCTTGCCGTCGGCCTCGATCACGATCGCACCGACGTATTCTTCCAATGCCATTGCTGGCTCCTATAGTGTTGCGAAGGGTGTTACAGGATCAGGTCGATCCGGCCGGCGAACACGTGCAAACCGTTCACGACGTCGCACGGGATGGCTGCATTGAGTTGATTCACGTCCTGCATGTCACGCTCGACGATCAGCTTGTCTTTGTTCGCGTCGACGTTCTCGATGATCTCCAGTTCTTCCATTTTGTAGAGCACGTCGAGCAGTTCGCTGTACACCTTCTGGGGTGTTCTCTCGGACAGCTTCTCGCGGGGGAAGCGCAATACAATGCGCTGCTGGCACGCTTTGCGAACGTAGTCGAGCGTGCGGATCGTGGTGATGTCGAGCAGCGCCGGATCGTCGAGGCCGTGCGCGTCCTTCGTGTACGTCGTGATCGCACGCACGATCTGCACGACGTTGCCAGGGCCGATCTCGAAGGGCGTCACGCCGTTGTGCAGCGCCTTCTCCTGCTCGGTGCGCCCGGGTTGCGACGGGATCGGCGTCACGTCGAGACCGAGCAGCGCGAGCGTGTTCAATGGCCGCGCCGGGTCCGTCTCGCTGGCGATGACGGCCGCGTAGGTGGCGGCGATCGCCGCCGGCAGGCATACCGATCCCGGATGCCAACCGATCGTGATTCGCCCGGCGTCGAGATCGCTGGCCAGGGTTGTCGCCGTGGAGAGTGTCGCGGGCGTGCCGGCGACACTTACTGCGGGCCGCTGTTCGAGCGGTCCCGAGATGCTGTCCACGTGCGTGCGAATCTTGGTCAGCGATTCCTTGGTCGGCCAGCACGTCACATACAGGTTGTACTTCGCGCCATACACAGCGGCGAGCGCCGGGGCGATGTCGGGATCGTTCAATCCGCCCGTGAACGCCGTGATCGTCGCCTTGACGCCGGCCGTCTGGTTGAGCTGCGACAGGACGATGTCGTTGCCCAACGCGCCCTTGTTCTTTGCCGTCAGCGTCACCTTGCCGTTGACGGAATCTGCCGTGACAGGCAGCGCCGTGTTCTGCACGATCTGAGCCATGAGACGGCTGGCGATCATCGTCTCGGTGTCGTCCGCATAGACGGGAATGTCGACCCGGGTATTGGCGACAAAGAGCGCGAACGCGCCATTTGCCGTAGCCGGGCCGGTGAACTCGACGACTGCCTTGGCTGGCTGTCCGGCAACAGCATCGTCGACAGCGATGACGGTGAGACTCACGTACCTGTTTGCCGTGATCGCCGCGACGGCCGCGATGTGCGCGAGCGATCCCGCGCCGAAGTAGAGCGCCGCATCGTCCCCCGAGAACACGTCGACGGGCTTCAATGCCGGCACGGTGCCGTTCGTGGTGCGCTGACCGATGATCAGAACAGTCTGGTCGTTCGCCGGCAGCGTCCGAACCGCGAGCTTCGTATTGAACTCGAAGTACTTGCCGGGCTTGCGGATACCGGACGGGATCGTGTCGAACGAGATGTTTTTGCTTGCCATTGATCAGGCTCCCTTCGCGGCCTTTTTGGCACTCGGATCAGTTGCGGGATTCGGCTCGACGTCGACACGCGACCCTGCGGCTGGCGAGTTCGCGGCGACCAGGTCGCCGTCGGCGACCCGTCGCTGGTAATAGACGGTGT
>NZ_JAAGNW010000239.1:0-1356 GCF_010645215.1 Burkholderia multivorans
GATACGGTGGCGATGAACGAAATGAAGCCGTTGCCGGTCGTGCGTTTGCCGGCGCGCGTGTAGCGCAGGCCGATCTGCCATTCGTACGGGAGTTTCAAGCGATTTCCTCGGGGCGCGTCTGTCTAGCAAGGGAGGCATTCTAGCGAAGATCGCGTGCGGACGAGGTGGGGGCGGGGTTGACGGATGTCGATGCGCGAGGCGGATTGCTCGGGTGGTCCGATTGGTCCAGGTTGGCGCGGTTATCACGAGAGCGTGGCGTGAAAATGGATCCCAATACCGCACGGTGCAAGATGTCGTTGTAGGCGGCGTTGACGCCCGACGGGCGGCTCGTGCTTACGCATGCGGGGGGAAGCGAGGATGCTGGGAGCGCGTGCTGCCCTTTGGAGTTGGCAATAGTTCGACATATTGCACAGCCCGTTACGTGATGTGTATGTTGATGGTTTGTGACGACCGCCGACATTGTCCGATGTGAAGTCATGCATCGAACGGCGGTATTGTGCCGCAGTCAATCTTCCCTGATGCCGGCCAAATAATCCGCAGATCGACGCATTGACTGATTCGGTCGGGTGAGTGAAACCGTACAGGTAACATGGAAGGTCCTTAAGAATTCTGTTTTACTAGCCGCGAGCAGATAAAAATCGACGAGGGCGCAAGTGGAGACGATACGATCAACGGACCTGAAAACCATCCTGCATTCAAAACGCGCGAACCTTTACTACTTGGAGCATTGCCGCGTCCTCGTGAATGGCGGGCGGGTCGAATATGTGACGGATGCGGGCAAGAAGAATCTGTACTGGAATATTCCCATCGCCAACACCACCGTTTTTGGTTCGATGACGCATTGCGCTTGCATGCCGCCCGGCAACTGCAGATAAGCCGCCTGCAACGGCTGCAGCAGGTATGGGGCGCGCGAACGTTGCGTGAGGCTGGTTTCTCAGTCGACGTCGAGCGCCTGAAAAAGCTGGTGCAACAATTCAACGGCCAGATAGCCGATGCGCAGGACGTGACGGCGTTACTGACCGATGAGGCTCGTCTGACCAAGGCGCTGTTCAAACTTGCCGTGGATGCGGTCGGCTACGGCGAATTCACTCGGGCCAAGCGTGGTGGCGGGACCGATGCCGCCAACCGATTTCTCGATCACGGCAATTATCTCGGCTACGGTCTTGGCGCCACGGCTACCTGGGTGCTGGGTTTGCCTCATGGATTGGCCGTATTGCACGGCAAGACGCGGCGCGGAGGTCTGGTATTCGATGCAGCCGATTTGGTCAAGGACGCGGTCATCCTGCCGCAGGCATTTCTGTCGGCCATGCGCGGTGACGACGAGCAGCAATTCCGTCGCCAGTGCATCGAGGCTCT
>NZ_JAAGNW010000239.1:1366-1895 GCF_010645215.1 Burkholderia multivorans
GCGATCGACACGGCGCGCCTTGCTCACGCACCGGAGGTGCAGCCGTGAACGTGCTGTTCGTCTCTCAATGCACCAAGCGTGCCCTTACCGAAACCAGGCGCATTCTCGATCAATTTGCCGAACGGCGCGGCGAACGCACCTGGCAAACCCCGATCACTCAGGCAGGGCTCGATACGGTGCGCAAGCTGTTACGGCAGAGTGCGCGAAAGAATACCGCAGTGGCTTGCCATTGGATCCGCGGCCGCGATCATAGCGAGTTGCTGTGGATCGTCGGCGACGCCCGCCAGTTCAATACGGAGGGAGCCGTACCGACCAATACGACGACAAGCGACGTGTTGCGTGTCGGCGATGAAAGCACGTGGCACCGTCTTCCCCTGATGACAGCACTGACTGCATTGGCGGCGCTGTTGCACGATCTTGGCAAGGCCACGGCGGCATTTCAGAGTCGGTTGTGCAGACCGGATCTGCGGGAGCGCAACCATTACCGCCACGAGTGGGTATCGGTGCGCTTGTTCCAGGCGTTCGTTGG
>NZ_JAAGNW010000239.1:1905-5317 GCF_010645215.1 Burkholderia multivorans
TCTTGCGCGATGGATTGGATGAACCGCGAGCTAGGAGTCGATTGCCGTTCGCAACGCTCCCCCCGCTGGCACAGGCCGTTTCATGGCTGGTGTTGACGCATCACCGAATGCCTTGCAAGCCAGTTCGGAACAGCGGCGGCAGCACGGACGAAGATATCGATCAGCCGGATTATCGTTGGCGGCGTTTCGGAGCCCACGTCAACGACATCAACGCGCACGAACTGCTGGATCTGTTTCAGCAGATCGAGGTAGACTGGAACGAACCTCGCGAGAATGCGGCGGACTCCGTCTTGGCAGCCCATTGGCATTTCCCATCCGGTCTGCCGGTTGTCACCGATCCCTGGCGCAAGCAAGCAGCGCGATACGCGCGCAAGCTGTTGGAACTGGCCCGGCTCCCGGACGTTTCTTCGCCGCTGGACGATCCATTTGTGGCGCATGTTTCGCGGCTATGCCTGATGCTGGCTGATCACCACTACTCTAGTATCGAAGACGAGACCCGCCGCAAGCCTTATCGAAATCCCGGCTATCCGCTATACGCCAATACGCTGGGCAAACGGAGCATCGACCGGTTGCAGCTGACGGGCGGGGGCCCCTTTTTCAATCAGACGCTCGACGAACATCTGCTCGGCGTGCAGGCTCATTCTTCGCTGGTGGCGCGTTCGCTGCCGACGCTGGCGCGTAGTCTACCTGCGCTACAGAATCACCGTGGCCTCAAGAAACGCAATACGAACGCGCGCTTCCAATGGCAGGACAAGGCTGCGGACCTGGCGGCCGGCGTGCGTGCGCGCGCGGCTGAGCAGGGCGCTTTCATCGTCAATATGGCGTCCACCGGCTGCGGCAAGACATTGGGCAACGCCCGCATCATGAATGCGCTTGCGGATCCGCAACGCGGTATGCGCTGCGCATTTGCGATCGGGTTGCGCACGCTTACGTTGCAAACCGGGCGTAGTTTTCAGCGCGATCTGGGACTGAACGATGATCAGCTCGCCATCAAAGTAGGCGGTGCAGCCAGCCATGCGCTGTTCGAATACTGGGAAACCCGGGCCGAAGCTACCGGTTCCGCATCGACACAGGCATTGCTCGATGAAGGTGGGCAGGTGCTGTTCGAAGGCAGCGACCAACATCCTCTGCTGCAGCGATTGACCGACGATGTGCAGGTGCGTTCATTGATCGCTGCGCCGCTGCTGGTCTGCACGGTCGATCATCTGACACCGGCTACCGAGAGCCTGCGTGGAGGGCGTCAGATTGCCCCCATGCTGAGGTTGATGACCAGCGATCTGGTTCTGGACGAGCCTGACGACTTCGATATGGCCGATCTGCCCGCCCTGACGCGGCTGGTGCATTGGGCCGGGCTGCTGGGCTCGCGCGTATTGCTGTCGTCCGCCACATTGCCGCCGGCGCTCGTAGAAGGCCTGTATCGGGCCTATCTGGATGGCCGGCGTTACTACCAACGCAATCGGGGCGAGCGGCCGGAGGAATCGCCGTGTGTGGCGTGTCTGTGGGTAGACGAATTCGCGCAATCGCATGCGGATTGTGGCGATGGCAAGCACTTTGCCGATAGGCACGAGCGCTTCGTGCAAAAGCGGTGTGCGCAACTGGCCGCTGCGGAAATCCGGCGACGCGCCGAGCTAATGCCGTTTCCTGACGAGTGGGTGTCGATGGGGAGGGACGCGCGCCGTCAGGCGTTCGCCGAAACGGCGTTGCAGCGGGCATGGACACTGCATCAGGATGCGCAGAATCACAGCGTTGATGCTGCGACCGGCAAGTGCGTGAGTTTTGGGTTGATTCGCATGGCCAATATCGACCCGCTGTTCGATGTTGCGCTGGCAATGTATCGGCATGGTGCGCCGGCGTCCAATGTCCGCGTTCATTTGTGCGTGTATCACGCGCAGTTCCCGTTGCTGGCGCGCTCGCATATCGAGCAGCAGTTGGATGCCGCATTCGATCGCCGTACGACGAAGGATGGCGATGATCAGGCACTGTTGCGTCCTGCGGTGCGAGCGCTGCTCGATACACACCCTGAACCACATCACATGTTCGTCGTGCTGGCGTCGCCGGTTTGCGAGGTCGGTCGGGATTGGGACGCCGACTGGGCGATCGCCGAACCTTCGTCGATGCGCTCGCTTATTCAGCTCGCCGGGCGGGTGCGGCGTCATAGACCGGGATCCGTGGGCCGGACGAACATGGCGGTATTCCAGACGAACCTGCGGTATTTCGAGCGCCGCGAAGCAGCCCAGCCGGTGTTCTGCAAACCTGGATTCGAAATGGCCGACGTTCCTCGTTCCCCGAATCGGGATAAATCAGAAAGACAGGATGCTTCGATTCATTTTTATCTGCGCTCGCATCGCTTGGCTGATTTGTTGAAGCTGCCTGACGAGGAACAGAAGTGGCCCGTCGATGCCAGGCCGCGTATCCATCAAGCAGCAAAGCTGCAGCCGAAGTCCAGTCTGATCGATTTGGAACACGGCCGGATGCGCGACACGATGCTGCCGCGCGACGAGACCCACCCGCTCTATACGCCCGTGGCGCGCGACGCGACTCGGCATTGGTGTCACCGTGACGCCAGCCATGGCGGGCGCATTTGGCTGACTGGTCTGCTGCCGCAGATTCAGCGTTTTCGTCACGATCCGCAAAGGCGGGAGGAGGTCGTGCTGTTGCCCACGGAGGATGAGGACGCGTTGCGCTTGCACCGGGTTATCGGTCGGCGTGAGCGAGGGGAAACACCCTATGCGGATATTCGCGAATTGCTCGTGCCTGTGCCTGATTGCGATTTGGACGGCCCGGGCATCGGTTCTTGGTGCCACGTCGACCTGATGGATTTGCTGCGTCAATGGGCCGACACGCAGGGGCAGAGTGTATATGCCAGCGCGGAGAGAATTGCCACTGCCAGCTTGCCTGAACCGAGGGCGATGTCAGGTTGGGTGTTTCACTCGGTGTTGGGGTTTAACAAGGAGTGAATGACATCTCAGCTCACAGGTACGTTTAAATCGCGAATAGCCAATCATTGAACTTGTACGAGCGGATTTTTTCACCAAGTGGATTGTCGATGGCGCATTATCGCAATTGAAACCGGGATTTCAATTTAAAAATCAAATATGAGTTGCGAACTTGTAACGACAATGATGTGTTTGTGAATAAAATATGCCGTGCGGCGCGAAGTCGATCGCATTGCGGCCAATTAAGCGCATATCTTCATAAATTAAAACAATCGCGACTTCCGTGACGAGATGTGTGGCGGTTAGCCTTCGTGTTCGGAAGCGTGTAGAGCCGAGAAGTCGGTTTTTGTCATCCCGCCAGCGGATATGCATTGATAAGGGAATTTCTTATTATCTTCGTTTCGAAGGAGACCGGATGTCCGAATCACCTGTAACGAGTGGCCGCTCCAGCTTCCGCGCGACCATCGACGTATTCC
>NZ_JAAGNW010000239.1:5327-6986 GCF_010645215.1 Burkholderia multivorans
CTGCGTGACCGCCTCCAAGCCAAGCTAGACAAACTCCAACCTGATGACCCGAAGCGATCGGAACTGATCGCAGAGCATCAACGCGACCTGTGGTTGGAAAATGCGGCCAAGCGCGTCAGGCAGATTCAGGCTGTCACGCATTCTCTCAAGCCGATCCACCCGGACGCACGCGGCACCAATCTCTACGTTGCGCCCACCGATTTGCCCACGCTCGACGAATTGGGCAGTCATGCGCTTGGTCAGAAATTTGTCACGGACGTGGTGGGCAATGCGGCGGCGCTCGACGTGTACAAACTGCTGAAACTCGACGTCGACGGCCGAAGCCTCCTGCAGGCGCTCCATGCCAACGATGCCGATGCCTTGCAGGCGCTCAGCGAGGACCCGGCCGAGGCACGTTCCTTGCGCGATGCGCTGGTCAGTCTGACTGCCGAACGGCAAGAACGCGTCAGTTCGCATGTGCGTGCCAAGCAGGTGTACTGGCTGGTCGGTGACGATGCCGATGATGATGCGCAGTACCATTTGCTTGCGCCGCTGTATGCCACTTCCTTGGCTCAGGCCGTTTTCGAGGACGTGCAGGACGTGCGTTTTGGTGAGGCCAATAAGTTGGCTCGTCAAGCGCGTCGCGAAGGCTCGCCGCATGACGGGGTCTATCGCGAATACCGCGACCTCGCGGTACAGAAGATGGGCGGCACGAAACCTCAGAATATCTCGCAGCTCAACAGCAAACGTGGCGGGAACAACTACTTGTTGGCTTCCCTGCCTCCGGTCTGGCAGGGGCAACGCAGCTATCTTCCGGTCAATGCGAGATCCATCTTCGAGCGTAGCTTTGGCGCGCGGGCTTCGGTGCGTATCGCTGTACGCGAATTTCAGGCATTTCTGTTGAGCGATCCACCGGCAAACGTCCATACCCGAAATCGAGTCGACGGTCTGACGGATAGGCTCGTCGACGAGTTGGTGATCTATGCCGGCGAGTTGTTGCATCGTCCCGCCGGCTGGACTCGCGACTCATCCTTTGAAGAACTCGCCGACGAAGAGAAACTCTGGCTGGATCCGTTGCGCGCGGAATTGCCGGAAGAGGGCGGATTCGCCGCGCGCTGGCTGTCGATGGACTGGCCTGCCCGGATAGGCGAACGCTTCGGCAAATGGCTGAATACGCAATTGCGGGACAAACTTCCCGACGTCGGCTACGCCCACTCCCGAGAATGGCGCAAGGTATTGCTCGACGATGACAGCACCTGGATGGAGCAGTTGCGACAGATGCGCGAGCGGATCGATGTGCCGGAAGGCATCCCATCACACCACGCGCAGGAAGAGTCGACGGCGCGGCAGGAGGAGCAATGAATCGCTCAACGCTGACTCCCGTCGCCAAAGCGCTGCTTGTCCTGCCGCATCTTCGTGTGCAAAACGCCAATGCGATTTCAAGTCCTCTCACGCATGGCTTTCCGTCCATGACTGCCTTGACCGGTTTGATGTGGGCATTGCAACGCCAGCTCGCAGCGGCCGGCATCCCGCTGAAGCTGCAACAAGTGGGGGTGATCTGTCATCAGCACGAGGAGCAGGTAGCGGATGGTTACGTCAAAACTTTTCAGCTGACGCGCAATCCCGTGGACAAGGACGGCGGTACCGCCGCGATCGTCGAAGAGGGCCGGATTCATCTCG
>NZ_JAAGNW010000239.1:6996-8637 GCF_010645215.1 Burkholderia multivorans
TCTCGATGTCACCGTTGTGTTTCAGGTAACGCATGCGGCCGGGCAGGATGCCGGCTCTGCGTTGACGCTGGGTCATGACGCGCAGCTGGACGAATGGGCCGCGCAGATCGGCGAGATTGTCGGACGCATGCGGTTCGCCGGCGGGACGTTGCTGCCCGGGCCTCCGAGGCCGGGGCGGCGCACTAGGCCATGGATGGCTGTATTGCCGGAGGACCATGAGGAGCAGGCGCGGGTCTTCGCTCGTTGGCGCCGCCAGTGGCTACCCGGCTACGTGCTGGTTGGCCGCGACGATTTGCTGAAGGAGCGGCACCGGACTCTGCGCGCCGAGCATCCGGGCGCCACGTTGCTGGATGGGTGGCTTCATGCGGCGCGATTCAATCACCAGCCGGTGGGGGATGAGATGTCCGAAGACGGAGCACAGCCTGCTTCCGCCAAGAGGCAGCGCTGGGCGGATCCCGCCAGGCAAAAGGGTGCAGGCTGGACCGTACCGATACCCGTGGGCTACGCGGCACTGACTAAGCCACTGCCTGCCGGCACCGTCGCTAATACGCGCGATGCATCCACGCCCTGTGTATTTGTGGAATCGGTCTACTCGTTCGGTCAGTGGATCAGCCCGCATCGGCTGAATGACGTGCACGCACTGTTGTGGCGCCCTGAGTTCGATACCGCGACCGGCCTGTACCGCTGTCGTAGCGGCTACGTGCATAGCAGTTCGGCTTCCGCATGGACCGATGACGATATACCCGATTTTGATTGAACCGGCTGAGCCAACACAGGCGACCCATTCGGGGTTGCGCTGTTTGCCTTCATTCCATTTTTTGCAGGATATTTACTATGCCCGAAAAATTGATCCCTGCTACTGTCCTCGCTTTCGAACGCAAATTGGATCCGTCCGACGCGGTTTTTTATGCGGGTCGATGGGACGAACGTACCGACGTTTCAGTCTGGAATCCGATCCGTATTCGAGAGAAATCGGTGCGAGGAACGATCTCCAACCGTCTTAAGGCCAAGGGGCAGGATCGGGATCCGGCAAAACTGGATGCCCCTATTGCGAACCCCAACCTGCAGACCGTGGATGTCGCCACTTTGCCGGCTGATGCCGATACGCTCAGGGTGCAGTTTACGTTGCGCGTGCTGGCAGGCGCCGGGACGCCGTCCGCTTGCAACAGCGCAGGATATCGAGCGAAGCTGCAGGATGTGGTGAGTGACTATGTCTCGCGACAAGGCTTTAATGGATTGGCTAATCGTTATGCGGCCAATCTGGCCAATGGACGCTTCCTGTGGCGTAACCGAATGGGCGCGGAAGACGTTCGGGTGGAGGTGGCGCAACTGAAGAGCGGTCAACCTTCGTTGACCTGGTCATTCGATGCGTTGTCGTTGAATATGCGCGCCCTGGACGAATGCGATTCGGAAGTCGCTGCGTTGGGTGGATTGATTGCGGATGGTCTGGCCGGGCGTGCGCATGTGCTGTTGCAGGTAACGGCTTATGTGCGCCTTGGAAATGGACAGGAAGTGTTTCCTTCCCAGGAACTGATTCTCGACAAGGGAAACAATCGGAAGAGCAAGACGCTGTATCACGTGCAGGACGTGGCCGCCATCCATTCGCAAAAGATCGGCAATGCGGTACGAACCATCGATACC
>NZ_JAAGNW010000024.1:0-7673 GCF_010645215.1 Burkholderia multivorans
AAGCGTTCGGCGATGACGGTGCCGAGCCCGCGCGCGGCGCCGGTGACAAGTACGACTCGATCGGACATGGTTCGTGAGTTCCGGGTAGGCGTACGCGCTGGCGCGCACGCATGATGAATCAGGCGGCTAGTGCCGCTTCGAGGTGCGCGGCGATCGCGCATACCTGTTCGTCCGCGCCCTTGCGC
This sequence comes from Burkholderia multivorans, assembly GCF_010645215.1. GTDB lineage: Bacteria > Pseudomonadota > Gammaproteobacteria > Burkholderiales > Burkholderiaceae > Burkholderia > Burkholderia multivorans_A. Next base: position 186 of record NZ_JAAGNW010000024.1, read on the forward strand.
CCGACGATCTGCAGCCCGCTCTTAAGCAGCGAGCCGGCGAGCGGCAGCGGCAGGCTGAGCGCGGGATGGCCGCTCAGGTTGAATGGCCGGATCAGCGACGACATCGCGATCACCGACACGCCGCTGCGCGCCTCTTCGAGCGTGATCGGCAACGCGGGCAGCGTGGGCAGCACGAGCACGTCCGCATCGCGCAGCGCGCCGTCTACCTGCGCGACGAACCGCGCGCGCACGGCTTCGGCGGCGGCCAGCGCGGCGGGCGTGGTCGTCGCGGCGGCGCGCAGCCGTGCATCGAGATCGGCGCCTCGCCGGCCGGTCGCGACGAGGTGGCCGAACGCGCGCGAGGTCTCCGCGTTGATCACCGCGAGGCCGGCATCGAACGCGGCGCGCAGGTCGTTGAACGCGACGCCGTGCGAACGATAGCCGGCTGCGCGGATGGCCGCGTCGAGCGCGGCGGCGATGGCCGGATCGGCATCGACGGCGACTGGCGCGACGGTGCAATCCGTTACCGGCGTTGTCGCGAGCGCGAGATCGAAGCCGGGTGCGATCGCGGCCATCACGGCGGCAAGCGTGCGGATGTCGCGCGCGAACGGCCCCACGCAGTCGAGCGTCGATTCGGCCGGCGCGACGCCGCGCCGCGACACGCGGCCGAAGGTCGGCTTCAGGCCGGCGACGCCGCAGCAGGCGGCCGGCCCGCGAATCGAGCCGCCGGTGTCGGTGCCGAGCGCCGCGTCGACCGCGCCGAGGCCGACCAGCGATGCGGAGCCGCTCGACGAACCGCCCGGAATGCGCGCCGCATCCTGCGGATTGATCGGCGTGCCGGTGTAGTCGTTGATGCCCGTCATGCCGAACGCAAGCTCATGCATGTTCGCCTTGCCGGTGATCTGCCAGCCGGCGTCGAGCAGCAGGCGCACGACGTCCGCGTGTTGCGCAGCGGGCGGCGCGTCGACCAGCGCGCGGCTGGCCGCGCGGGTCGGATGGCCCGCGATGTCGATCGTGTCCTTGATTGCGATCGTCGGGCCGGGCCCGCCGAGCGTGAAGGTGTCGATGAAGCCTGTCATGGCGTGGGGCGTACGAAAGGGTCAGGGTCGGGGCGCGGCGGCGAGCGGCCATGGGCCGTCGAGCACGCGCTCGGTGCGGAAATGGCGGATCAGCCAGCTCGAACCGTCGCCGGCCGGCGCGAAATCGACGCTCAGCCGCGCGGCGATCAGCTCCGCCGCGCCGTCGGCGTAACGCGACGCCTGCAGCATGATCCAGCGACCGCGCGCAATGGTGCGGCCGGCGTCGACGTCGATCGATTCCGACGTCAGGAAGTGCAGGTTCGCCGAGAAATGCGGATTGGGCGGCAGATAGCAGCGCAGCATCGCGACGATCGCATCGATGCCTGCGAGACGGCCGAACTTGCGTGCGTACTGTGGACCGATGCCTTCCCATACGGCGTCGGCCGCGAACAGGCCGGCGAGTGCCGGACCGTCGTCGGCCGCCTCGGGCACATCGCACAGCGCCATATAGCGCGTCATCGTCGCGCGCACCGCGCGTTCGGCGTCGAGCGTCGCCACGCGGCGGATCAGTACGTCGAGCGCCTCGAGCCGGTCGTGCGTATCGTCGAGACTCGACCGACCGATTGCGGGCGTCGTCATCGCCGGACTCACGGTGCGGGCCGCGCGGCCGGCGGCACGGTCAGCGCGCGGCCGACCCGCGCCTCGATCTTGCCGTAGCGCCACAGGTTGTATTCGCCGACCGGCGTCGTGCGATACAGGTTGCACACCGCGACCGTGGTGTCGAAGTCGGCGACGTCGGCCATGATGTAGAAGGTCCACGGCGCGCCGTCGGCCTGGCCGACGACGAGCCGGTCGTCGTCCATCACGCCGAGCACGCGCACGCCCGGCATCGCCTCGACGGCCGCGAGCATCGCGCCGTACGCCTGCCAGACTTCGCCGATCTTCTCGCGCGGCAGGTCGAAGAAGTTTTGCGAGACGCCGCAGCAGAACAGCACGCGCAGCGGCAGCGGATTCGAATCGGACATGACGGGATTCTCCTGAGGAATCTAGGATGGCGTCGCGAAGCGACGCGGGTTACAGGTAGCCGGGAAACGGCGCGACGCCGGTGAACACCGCGCCGGCGCCGTCGAAGTTGCCCTCGGCGAGAAACGCGTGCTGCGTGACGATCATCGCGTCGCGCAGCAGGCGCTGCAGCGGATGCGAGCGGTAGATCGCGGGCGTGCCGCCGAGACGGTACGCACGTTCGACCACGCTCGCGCCTTCGCGCGCGATGTGCGTGGCCGCGAGCCGTAGCATGCTGACCTGGTCGGGCGTCACCGGGTTGCCGGCCAGGATCGATTGCCAGGCCGTGTCGGTCGCATCGTAGAAGAACGCGCGCGCCGAGCGCAACTGCGCTTCGGCCTTCGCGAGCCCGATGCGGAAATACGCGCGATCGGCGAGGCGCGGCGCGCCGGTGGTCGTCTGCCGGCCGCCCGACATACGGTTCACGACATCGAGCGCCGCGCGCGCCAGACCGAGGTTGACGACGGCGAGCACCTGAGCCGCATACGCGACGGTCGGATAGCGGTACAGCGGTTCGTCGACGGTCGGTTCGCCGCCGCGCACGAAGGTCCAGGCTTCGGCCACGAAGCGGTCGTCGACGCGCAGGTCGTGGCTGCCGGTGCCCTGCATGCCGGCCACGCTCCAGTTCTCGACGATCTCGACTTCGGCGGCGCGGAACACGGCCGTGCGCGGCTTGTTCGGCGCGGCATCCCGCGCGCCGGGCACCGCGATGCCGACGCCGAGCCAGTCGGCGCCCTTGCAGCCGCTGGCGAATTTCCACGTGCCGTTGACGCGCCAACCGCCGGGCGCAGGTTGTGCCGGCTGCACCGGGAACAGGCCGCCCGCGAACACCTGGTCGGGGCCGCTCGCGTACAGCTCCGCCTGCGTATCGAGCGGCAGCGCGGCGAGATACACGTTGGCCGAACCGAAGCTCGCGACCCACGCGGCCGAGCCGTCGGCGAGCGCGATCCGCTCGATCATGTCGAGGAATGCGGTCGGCGCGAGCGCGTCGCCACCGAAGCGGCGCGGCGTGCCCGCTCGGTAGATGCCGGCCTGCTTGAACAGCGCGATCATGTCGCGCGGCACGTGCGACAGGCGGTCGAACTCGTCGCGGCGTGCGGCGACGGCGTCGATCGCGGCGTCGAGCGGCGACAGCCGCGCGGCCGATGCGCCGGCGGCATGCGGTGGGGGCGGCGCGGTGTCGAGGGCGAGTTCGGCGTGGGGCATGGCTGTCTCCTGAAGCGAATGAGGGTTCGGGTGCGGGCGGCGAAGCGGCGCAACACACGATGCAAGCAGTCTAGAAACGCCGGAAACGCGCGGCAATTGGTGCGATCGGCCGCGCGACGGGGGACGTTCCGTGCCGGACTAAAGAAATCTTCAGATGCGATCCGCGCGCGCCGGTGCTATGTTGGGATGCCGGCCGCGCGATGCCGCGCGTCCTCATCCGACGCCGATCATGAGTTTTCCCGACGAAGACGATTTCCACCGCCTGCTCGATGCACTGACGACCTGCGTGCTGCTGCACGATGCCCGGACGAAGGCGATCGTATGGGCGAACCGCGCCGCATGCATCGCGCTCGGCTTTTCCGTCGAGGAGCTGTTGCCGCTGAAGGCGCCGGACATGACGCGCCCTGAACCGAAGTACCGCCGCGAGATCGGCGTGGGCGCGATGGATCGGGCGATCGTCGACGGGCCGCAGGTGTACGAGTGGTGCTACCGGTCGCGCACGGGGGTCGACATGTTGTCGGAGGCGATCGCGACCTATGTGCCGCTGCACGGGCGCGACGTCGTGATGGTGCAGTTCCGCGACATCAGCGCGGAGGAGGCGATCCGCCAGCAACTGCGCCGCTACGAGACGCGGTTGCGCGAGTTCATGCAGGACCTCGACGAAGGCATCGCGGTCGCGACGCCGCACGGCGGCGTGCAGTTCATCAGCGAATCGGGGCGGCGCGTGCTCGGGCTCGCGCCGGACGACGCGCCCGGCGCGCTGCTCGACTACTGCACCGGGGCCGACCGCGACCGGCTCGCCATGCAGCTTCGCGTCGCGCCATCTGCGCGCCCGTCCGATCCGCAGCGCTACCGGATCGCGCGGCGCGACGGCGTGTCGTGCTGGCTGCGCATTCTGTGCCGGCAGGTCGAGATCGAAGGCGATCTGGACGGCCTGCTCGTGCAGTTTCGCGACGTGAGCGGCGAAGTCGCGATCGAGGATGCGCGGCGCGCCGAAGCGCGGATGCTCGAATACGCGGGCCGCTACAACGCGATGGGCGAGATGGCGACGGTGATCGCGCACGAGCTGAGTCAGCCGCTCGCGGCGGTGCGCAACTTCATCGGAGGCGCGGTGCGGCGGCTGAATGCGCGCGGCGCGGTGGACGACGTGATCTGGGGGCTGCGCAGCGCCGACCGGCAGGCCGAGCACGCGGCGCTCATCATCAAGAGCGTGCGCGAATTCATCGTGAAGCGCGAGCCCGTCGTCGTGGTCGCAGACCTGCGCGACATCGTCGCCGACGCTGCGTACTTCATCGAGCTGCGCGCGCAGGAAGCCGGCGTGACGGTTGCGATCGAGCAGGCGGACGCGCCGCTGCCGATCCGCTGCGAGCGCGTGCTGATCGGGCAGGTGATTCTGAATCTCGCGTTCAATGCGATCGAGGCGTTCGCCGGCTGCGAGCGCACGCCGCGCACGCTGACGCTCGGCACGGCAGCTGTCGCGGGGCAGGCCGAGCTGCGCGCGATCGACAACGGCCCGGGCATCACCGATGGGGCGCACGGCCGGCTGTTCGACGGCTTCTCGTCGTCGAAGGCCGGCGGCAACGGGATCGGGCTGTCGCTGTGCAAGAGCATCGTCACGCGCCACGGCGGCCGGATCGGCGCGAGCCCGGCCGGCGGCGGCGGGCTCGACTGCCGCGTGACGTTGCCGCTCGCCGAAGCGACGCCCGGCCCGCACCGGCCTTAGGCGAGCGCAGCGGCGCAGGCGAACGCGAGGTGGCGCGGCCGTCCGGCGGCCGGCGCGTATCGGCGGGCAGGCACGCGCGAGGCGCACGATCAGCGTCCGAGCGCTCGCGCGGTCTGGCCGCCGATGCCGAAATCGGTGTTCGGAATGTCCTTGATCATCACGCGCGTCGCGTGCAGCGGCGCGGCGAGCACGCCGGCGGCGACGTCGGACAGCGCGGCGATCAGCGCGCGCTTCTGCGCGTCGGTGCGGCCGGCGATCAGGATCGCGACGATCACGGGCAGCGATGGCGGCGCGCCGTCCGCCGCGCTACGGCCGCCGAGCCCGATGTGGGCCGCCGGCAATTCGCTGAGCAGGATGCGGACCGATTCGGCCGGCGCGCCGAGCGCGTCGACCGTCGCGCCGGTGAGGCCGGCGATCAGCGCGGCCTTGCGGGCGTCGTCGTGGCCGGCCGGCAGGAAAACTTCGAGTGTGGGCATGGTCGTCGTGAAAGGATGGGGGCGACGCGGCCGCGGTTTCGCCGCCGCCGCCGTGAAGCCGAGGCGATCGCACCGGAGGCGAAACCGCATGCGCTTACAGCAGGAAGCCGATCGCGCTGAGCGCTTCGGTCGAGTCGATCAGGCGCACGATTTTCTCGGCGATCCGCATCTCGCCGTCGGCGTCGACGCGCAGCCGGTGCGTGACGTCGGCCGCGAACAGCGTCGCGACGCCGCGCTTGTACGCGACGACGACCTGCGCCGATTTGAGTTCGACGGCGTCGGCGGCGCTGCTTTCCAGCGTGAAGCGCGACACGGTGCGCACGGTGCGCGCCGCGTCGGACGCCGACGCCGAATAGCCGGACAGCATCCGCTGCACGCGCTTCTCGCGCATGTCGCGATCGTCGAACACGTAGTTGAGCGTCGCCGCGAAGTCCGTTGCGTCGGGATCGATCGGCACCACGTAATGGCCGGCCGGCTCCCACAGGTCGAGCCACGCGCGGTAGTCGCGGCGGTCGAGCAGTTCGGCTTCGCGCCACACGAATTCGACCGCGCGGGCGAAGGTCTGCTGCGAGAAAAGGATATTGCGATCGTCCATCATTGTTGCTCCATCAGCTTGCGCCATTGCCGGTAAGCCTCGCGCATGCCGGTTTCGTCGGTCGCATGCGCGGTCTTTTCGCCGTTCGCGGCGGTCGTTTCGCGGTTCAGCCCGCGGTTCACGAGGATCGCCACGTCGGGGCCGGCATGCGCGCCGCGCTGCACGCGCTCCCACGCTTCCGCGTCGTCGGGGCTGCCGAAGCCGAACGGGCCCTGGAAGTGCTCGTGGATGCGCAGCCGCTCGCGGTTCGCTGCGTCGGGGCCGCCGTCCATCGCGAGCGCGACGTGGCGAATCTCGGTCTCGTTCGCGGAGATCGGCCGCAGCACGCGGAAGAACGCCATCGACAGCGCGAGGTTCGGGAACAGGTTCAGGTTGAAGCCGACGCCCATCAACGAGCGCACGATGCGACGCACTGCGTCCGGCGCGTGGCGCTCGGCGAGCGTCGCCGCGAGCGGCGCGAAGCGCTCGGGCAGCGGCGCGCCGTCGTCCTCGTCGAGATCGATCAGATCGGGCATCAGCACCGCCAGGCTGTGGCCGTTGCCGAGCCCGCGACAGAACGCGTCCTCGCTGGTCATGAAGCGGGTGATCGCGGCGGCCGTCTCGTCGTCGATCGACTTCATCCACGACTTGTGCACGACCGGGAAGTGGTAGAGATCCGTTGTGTTCTCGAGCTGGATCTTCCAGTTGCCCTTGAATTTGAACTTGTGCTCGCCGTTCGCCTTGACCGGATAGCCGGCGCCCTGCTTCATGAACAGGTCGATCCACGGCTTCGCGCCGCCGAGGAAATCGTCGAGCGGTTCGACGTCGTCGTCGACGCTCGCGAAGATCAGCCCCTGGTACACGCCGACCCGCAGCTTCACGAGCGGCAGGTCGCCTTTCTCGCACACGCCTTCGTAGCCGTCGCCGTAAGGCAGCGCGCGCAGCGTGCCGTCGAGCGCGTACGACCAGCTGTGGTACGGACACGTGAAGCCCTTCGTGTTGCCCTTGTGCGTTTCGCAGACGGTCGCGCCGCGATGGCGGCAGCGGTTCTGCAGCACGTTGATCTCGCCGGTCCTGTCGCGCACGACGATCACCGGCTGGCGGCCGATCGTCGTCGTGACGAAGTCGCCCGGGTTCGGCAATTCGCTTTCGTGTGCGACCCAGATCCAGGTTCGGTAGAAGATGCGTTCGAGTTCCGCCTCGAACAGCGCGGGATCGTGATACATCGCGGGCGCGATGCGGTCGGACTGCGCGAGACCGTGCAGCGCGCGGGTGTCGATCGTCTGGTAGGGAAGGTCGCTCATCGTCGTCGTGGGGAAAGAGTCGTGGAATCGGGCCGCGTCGTGCGCGGCGTCCGGGTTCGGGAATCAGTCTCGTCTCCCGTGATATATCCGTCAAATTGATCTAAAATTGGCTGTTAAATAAATGCGGCAAATGAAGGGGGCGGCG
>NZ_JAAGNW010000024.1:7683-12063 GCF_010645215.1 Burkholderia multivorans
ATCGATCGATCATCTCGATCTGAACCTGCTGCGCGTGTTCCAGGCGATCGTCGAGGAGCGCAGCCTGACCCGGGCCGGCGAGCGGCTCGCGCTGTCGCAGCCGGCCGTCAGCTATTCGCTCGGCCGGCTGCGCACGCTGTTCGACGATCCGCTGTTCGTGCGCACGCGCGCGGGCATGCAGCCGACGCCGGTCGCGCTCGAACTCGCGGGCATCGTCGGCAAGGCGCTCGACATGGTGCGCGTCGCGCTGCGCTACGCGGAGCGCTTCGATCCGGCGGCCAGCACGCGCACGTTCCGGCTGTCGCTGTCGGATGCCGGCGAGATGGCGTATCTGCCCGCGATCTGCCAGGCCCTGCGCGCGCACGCGCCGCGCGTGACGCTGAGCGTGCAGCCGCTGCCGGTCGAGGAGATCGAGGAGGCATTGCGCGCGAGCCGGCTCGACTTCGCGATCGGCAACTTGCCGGAGCTGATGCCGCGCACGCGCCATCAGGTGCTGTTCGAGGAAACCTACGTCTGCATGACGGGCCGCCGGCGCGGCCTGCCGGCGGGCGGCGCGCTGAGCCTCGAGCAGTTCGTGCGCGCGGCGCACGTCAACGTGAAGTCGGTCGAGCACAGCCACCACGCGCTCGACGATGCGCTGCGCGCGCAGGGCGTGGGGCGCAACATCGCGCTCGAGGTGCCGCACTTCGTCGCGCTGCCGAGCGTGCTGTCGGTCACGGATCTCTACGCGACGCTGCCGAAGCGGCTCGCACGCATCCTGAACCGCGACAACGGGTTCCGGCTCTACGACCTGCCCGTGACGCTGCCGCCCGCGCCGGTGACGATGCACTGGCACGAGCATTTCCACGAGGATGAAGGCATCGCGTGGATGCGGGCGCTGCTGGCCGGGATCGTCGCGCGTTTCGACGGCGCGTGAGCGTATGACCGTACGGCACGATGCCGTGCGTCGGCGCACGTCAAAGATCGAGGACGAGCACCGGCGAGCGCGCGCGCGACACGCAGCAGCAGATCACCGTGTTGCTCGCCCGTTCCGCCTTGCTGAGGCAATGGTCGCGATGGTCGGGCTCGCCGTCGACGACGGACACCATGCAGGTGCCGCACACGCCTTCGCCGCACGACGTGTCGACTTCGATGCCGATCTGCGCGAGCGCGTCGACGATCGACGTGTCGGGTGCGACGCGTACCGTCCGGCCGCTGCGTTGCAGGCGCACGTCGAAGCCGCCGGCCGCGTCGGCTCCGGCCGCCGCCGGTTCGGCGGCGAAGCGTTCGAGGTGGATCGCGTCTTCCGGCAAGCGCGTCGCGGCCGCCGCGACGACCGCATCCATGAACGGCCCCGGGCCGCACGTGTAGACGTGTGCCTCCGCATCGATCGCGTGGACGCAGCGGCCGAGTCGGGCCGCGAGCGCGTCGGGCTCGACGGCGTAGTGGAACGTCACGTGCGACGCAAACGGTTCGGCCGACAGTGCGTCGACGAAGGCCGCATGCTCGCGGCTGCGCGCGAAATAGTGCAACCGATAGCGAGCGCCGCGCCTGTGCAGTGCGTACGCCATCGACAGCAGCGGCGTGATGCCGATGCCGGCCGCGATCAGCACGTGCTCGCCGGCGCTTGCCGCGAGCCGGAACAGGTTGCGCGGCGCACTGATCGCCAGCTCGGTGCCGATCGTCGCGTCGTCGTGCAGCGACCGCGAGCCGCCGCGCGACCGCGCTTCCTTCTTGACCGCGAACAGATAGCTGTCGCGCTCGTCCGGATCGCCGCACAGTGAGTATTGGCGCGTGACGCCCGACGGTGCGGTGACGTCGATATGGGCGCCCGGTTCGTATGCGTCGAACGGCTGGCCGTCTACGCGCGAAACCCGGAAGCAGCGGATGTCCTGCGCCGCGTCGATCAGCGCGTCGATCCGGACCTGGTGGCGGTTCGCTTGCATGGATGATTCCGTGGGGTACGAGGAAAACCGGCGCGGCGATTGCCGCCGCGCCGTGATGCGATCGAGAATAGGGATCGACTCAACATAAATCAAATCGATAAAAAATCGATAATGAAATCAGCCTCATGGATGATGGTTGGGCAAGATCGAATCAGCGCACGGCGGAGCCGGATGCGGCGATCGCCTCGCCGCGGCCGGCCGCCGGTTGTCCGGCCGCGGCTGCGTGGCCGCGTTCGCGATCGAGGCTGAGCCGGTACCGGCGGCACCCGATGGCCAGCAGCAGCGCGGCGAGCGTGGCCGCCGCGAGGTTGACGATCGTCATCGAGGGGCCGACCGCCGCGGGCGTGCCGAACACGCGATCGGTGAACAGCGCGACGACCGTCGTGCCGATCCCGAGTGCGATCAGGTTCGAGACAAGCAGGAACAGTGCGGAGATTTGCGCGCGCATCTGGTTCGGCGCGAGCGTCTGCGTCGCGGCGGTCGAGGTCGGCATCGGGAACGACGCGAAGAACATCGCGACGACGAGCCTCGCGAGCGACGCCGGCAGATGGTCGAGCTGCGTGAACAGCGCGGCGGGCACCGCCATGCAGACGGCGCCGATCGCGCCGGCGCGCATCGGCGCATCCGTGCGGCCGCGCCGCAGCAGCCAGTCGTTGAGCCAGCCGCCGCAGAACACGCCGGCGGTGTTCGCGACGAGCAGGACGCTGCCGAGCGTGTAGCCGGCCTCCACCGCCGTCATTCCGAAGCGGCGGATATAGAACGCGGGCGTCCAGCTCAGCAGGCAGTAGAGCGTCATCGCATAGAACGAGAAGCCGAGGTAGTGGCACGCGAAGGTCGCGCGGTGCGCGCCGACGAAGCGCAGCGAATCGCGCATCGACACGCGTCGCACCGTGCCCGAGCGGTCCTGCGCGAGCCCCTTGCGCTGCGGGTCGCGCACGGTCGCGGCGAACAGCAGCGCGACGAGCAGGCCGGGCAAACCGACGATCAGGAAGGTGACCTGCCACGCGTGAATCTGCCCGACCAACGGCAGCGTGAACGCGCTCGCCTGCTTGAGCAGTGCGATCACGTAGCCGCCGATCAGGAACGCGACGCCGCCGCCGATGAACGAGCCGAGCGAATACACGGCGATCGCGCGCCCGAGCTTCTCCTTCGGGAAGTAGTCGGCAAGCATCGAATACGCGCCGGGCGACAGCGCGGCCTCGCCGACGCCCACCGCCATGCGCGCGACGAACATCTGCACGAAATGTTGGCTGAGCCCGCATGCGGCGGTCGCGATGCTCCACAGCGCGATGCCGATCGAGATGATGCGCGGGCGCGCGTAGCGGTCGGCGAGATACGCGACGGGCAGGCCCATCACCGCGTAGAACAGCGAGAACGCGAAGCCGTTGAGCAGGCTGAACTGCGTGTCGGAAAGGGATAGGTCGCGCTTGATCGGCTCGATCATCAGCACGAGCACCTGGCGGTCGACGAACGAGAAGACGTACGCGAGCATGCAGATGACGACGACATACCATTCGTACGTATAGCGCTTGCCGTCGGCAGCGCGGGCCGTGGATGCGGACATGCGGATTCTCCAGGAGCGGGCGGTGGCCGCCGCGACGACGGCCCCGCGGGCTGCGCCGTCGCGGCGCGAATGCGTGCGTGCGGCACGATCGGAGACGCAGCATAGTCGGCCAAATCCGGTCGCCATATCCGGAGTGACAGCCGCGCCACATGGACATCTACCGACCCGGGTAAAGAAAACACCGAGGCCGTGCGCGCGGGCCGCCGCGGGCGCACGTGCGGCGGGGGGCGCGCGCATCATGCGGTGCATCTATAAGTGTTATAGAGCGGATTGTGTCGACGTTCGAAATTGTCGTTCCTAGACTCGGCCCGGTTTTCATTGGCGATGTTGGCCCTTCGAGGCGAACGCGCTTCAAGCCAGGCGGCGCGCTGCAGACAGCCGCCGGCATTACCACGGGACGACGACGATGAACCATTCGAACGGGCGGGCCGACCGGCTTGCCGCACCGCTTGCCGCGCTCCTTGCCTGCGCCGCGCTGCCCGCCGCCGCGCAATCGAGCGTGACGCTCTACGGCCGCATCGACACTGCGATCGAATACGCGAACGCCGGACCGAACCATGTGGCGCGTATGGGCAGCGGCAATTTGTTCGCATCGCAATGGGGGCTGAAGGGCGTCGAGGATCTCGGCGGCGGCTACGCGGCGATCTTCAAGCTCGAGGACGGCTTCAACGCCGCGAGCGGCGCGCTCTCCAGCAGCAGCGCGTTGTTCGGGCGCGAGGCGTGGGTCGGCGTCACGGGGCCGTTCGGCGGCGTGCAGTTCGGCGAGCTCTACACGATCCTGCATACGACGCTCGTCACGTACAGCCTGCCGGGGCTCGGCGCGGGGCTCGCATGGGGCAACGCGACCGATAACTTCGTCGGGCCGGCGTTCCTGCGCGTGCGTAACGCGAT
>NZ_JAAGNW010000024.1:12073-16361 GCF_010645215.1 Burkholderia multivorans
CATGCTGCGCGCGATGGCCGCGCGCGGCGCCAACGGCGCGGCCGGGCAGCCGTCGACGCTGGGCGATACCTACGGCGCGGGGCTCAACTACGTGCGCGGCGGCCTGTCGGTCGATCTCGACTACATGACGCAGAAGTTCAGCCCGGTCGCCGCCGCGACGCTCGGCGGCGCAAGCCCGGCGGCGAACGGCAATTACACGCTCGGCGCGGTGTCCTACGATTTCGAGGTCGTGAAGATTGCCGCGCTGTACCTGCGCCATCGCGGCGGCCCCGACGTCGCGACGGCGATCGACAGCCGGAGCGCGTATCCGCACAGCGACATCATGGAACTCAGTGCGACGGTGCCGATCGGGCGCGCGTCGCTGCTGCTGAGCGTCGGCCATTACCGGAAGGTCGCCGACAGCGAAGGCGATGCCGATTCGTACGGCGTGCGCTTCGACTATCCGCTGTCGAAGCGCACGGTGCTGTACACGGGCGCGGCAATGGTGCGCAACGGCGCGCATGCGAGCTTCGTCGTCAACGGCGCGGCGGGCGGCGGCGTGGCGCTCGCGAAGCCGGGCGCGACGGCCAGTTCGATCGTCGCGGGCATCCTGACGTCGTTCTGATCGTTCCGGTCTGCGCCGCTAGGCACGGGCGGGCAGTCGCGGCGCGAGCCATGCGTCGAACGGCGCCTGCCGGCCGATGCTGAACAGTTCGAGCAGCAGCGCGCGCAGCCAACGATGGCCGGGATCCGCGTCGAAGCGCCGGTGCCAGTACGCGTTGACGGCCCATTCGCCGGCGTCGGCGATCTCGTACAGCGCGCACGGCTGCTGCGCCGCGAACGTGATCGCGACGGTCTCCGGCAGGATCAGCGCGTAGTCGCCGTCGCGCAGCAGCGCGGGCACCACCATGAAATCGGGCAGCGCCGCGCGCACGCGCGGCATCAGCCCATGCCGCTCCAGCAACTGCATCGATTGCGGATGCGACGTGACCGCGAGAAAGCGCAGCGCGCCGGGCACCGCGCCGTCGAGCACGAAGTCGTCGGGCAGCGCGGCGCGCTGTGCGGTGCGGCGCGGCATCAACAGCACGCAGCGCTCGTGCAGCAGCGCGGCGCGCTGGAAGTGGCTCGATGCGTCGGCGAAATGCCCGAGCGCGAAATCGACGCGGCCCGATTCGAGCGCGACGTTGAGCTGGCATTCGTCGACATGCAGCGTCTCGATCACCGCGCCCGGCGCGCGGCGGTCGAATTCGGCGAGCATCGTCGGCAGGAATGCGCTCGCCGCGAAATCGCTCATGTGCAGGCGGAACACGCGCTGCGTGCTGTCGGGCGCGAAGCGCGAGCCTTCGTCGAGCACGTCCTGCAGGATCGCGAGCGCCTTGTCGACCGACAGCGCGAGCCGCTGCGCGCGCGGCGTCGGTTCGACGCCGGTGCCGGTGCGCACGTACAGCGCGTCGCGGAACATCAGCCGCAGCCGGCCGAGCGCGTGGCTGACCGACGGCTGCGTGACGCCGAGCCGCTGCGCCGCGCGGCCGACATGCCGTTCCTCGTACACCGCGCGAAACGTTTTCAGCAGATTGAGATCGAGATCCTGCACGCGCAAGCCGTCGCGCGCGTCGCCGTCGTGCGGCGCGGGGTCGGCGCGGGCAGGGGCCGCGTGGCGGCCGGTCGCGGGATGCGTCATCGGGGTGTCCTCGCAGTGACGGAAGGGGCGTGGCCGTAACGCCGCGCATACGCCTTCGCGAAATGGCCGAAGCCGTGGATGCCGTGCGCGATCAGCACGTCGGTCACGCCGCGCGCGTCGCCGCGTTGCAGCGCCGCGTGCACGGCGGCGAGCCGGCGTTCGCGCACGTAGGCGGCCGGCGTGGTGTGCAGGAACGCGCGAAACGCGTGCTGCAGCGTGCGCGGCGCGACGCCCGCGGCGGCCGCCAGCGCGGCGAGCGCAAGCGGCTCGCCGAGGTGCGCGTCGACGTGGTCGCACGCGCGGCGCACGTGCGCCGGCAGCGGCGGCGTGCCGCGCGCGAGCGCGTCGCTGTACGAATGCGGCAGGTGCACGAGCAGCAGCGACATCAGCCACGCGCTCAGATCGGCGCCGAAGGCGGCCGCGCCGATGCCCGGCTGCGCGCCCAGCCGGCACAGATACTCGAATGTCGGCGGCACGAGCGCGGCGCTCGCGCCGCCGGCCGCGAGTTCGAACTGCAGCGGTCGTGCGAGCGTCGCGTGCAGCATGTCCTGGAGCTTGCGTTCGAGCGCGCCGCGTTCGAGCCGCAGCACGAGGTTGCGGCAATCTGGGCTCGTGCTCAGGCGGCTCGCGAGCGCGGGCGACGAAACAGTCAGCTCGCCGGGGCCGGCGCGCGCGACGACGGCGCCCGCCTGCAATTCGCACGCGCCCGCGAGCGTCAGCCTGAACAGGAAATGCGCGGCATCGTCGCCGAAGTCGATGCGCGTTTCGCGGCCGTAGCAGAGTTCGAGCAGCGCGCCGTGATGCAGCGGCACTTCGTACAGTTCCGCGCGAAACGGGTCGCGGCCGCGTGCGGCCATCCGGTGCGGCCCGAGCCGGTGCGCGACCGCGCGTTCGACTTCGTCGGGCGCCTGCAGCGCGCCGAGCCGGTTCGGCGCATGACGGGAAAGGGCGATATCCATTCGTGGACCTCGGGTCGGATTGGAGTGGCGCGACGGCATGCGCGGGTGGCGCACGTGCCGGGCCGCGATTGCGTTGCGCGAACGGGTGCGTCGTTGCGCGTTTTGAAGCGACGCGGCGCATGTCGCCGCGTAGTCTCGGAAGCACTCATTCACCGGGAGACGACGATGAAGGTATGTGTACTGGGCGGCGGCCATGGCTGCCATGCGGCGGCCATCGACCTGTTCGAGAAGGGGCACGACGTGACGTGGTGGCGGCGCGATCGCGAGCCGCACGCGCGACTGCGCGAACTCGGCGTATTGAACGTGACCGACTATCGCGGCAAGCGGGCGGTTCCGCTCGGCGAAGCGCCCGGCGGGATTCGCCTGACCGACGATCTCGCGGTCGCGCTGCGCGGCGCGCGGCTCGTCGTGGTGCCGCTGCCGGCCACCTCGCACGACGCGCTCGCCGCGCAGGTCGCGCCGCTGCTGGAGGAGGGGCAGGTCGTGTTCCTGCCGCCCGGCACGTTCGGCAGCTTCGTGTTCGCGCGTGCGGCGGCCGATGCCGGCAATCGCTCGCGCATCGCGTTCGCAGAGACGGGCACGCTGCCGTATCTGGTGCGCAGGCATGACGACAACGAGGTCGTGATCAGCGCGTATGCGACGCGCCTGCCGACCGGCGTGTTTCCGGCCCACGCGGCCGGCTGGGCGTTCGACGTGCTGCGCACGGGCTATCCGTCGGTCGAGCCGGTCGAGGACGCATTGTCCGGCGCGTTGATGAACGCGGGGCCGGTGATCCACCCGCCGCTGATCCTGATGAACGCCGGGCCGCTCGAACACTTCGACGCGTGGGACATCCATAACGAAGGCACGCAACCGGCGATCCGCCGCGTGACGAACGCGCTCGACGCCGAACGCATCGCGGTGCGCGAGGCGCTCGGCTACCGTGCGCCGCATTTCCCGCTCGCGGATCACTACGCGGCCGACGGCGACGAATGGATGTACGGGCGCGGCGCACACGGCAAGCTGACCGATAGCGGCGATTGGCGCGAGAAGATCGATTTGCGCACGCAGCGCTACATGCTCGAGGACACCCGGCTCGGGCTGTCGCTCGTCGTGTCGTGCGGGCGCTGGGCCGGCGCGCCGACGCCGGTTGCGCAGGGGCTGCTGAGCGTCGCGAGCGCGGTCGCGACGCGCGACCTGTATGCGGAAGGCCGCACGCTGGAGCGGCTCGGGCTGGCGGCGCTGTCGCGCGACGCACTGCGCGCGCTGCTCGACGCAGGGTGCGCGGCATGACGGCGGCCGCCGAGGTGACGCGCGTGCACGTGCTCGGCGCGGGGCGCATGGGGCAGGGGATCGCGCTGGTGTTCGCGTTCGCGGGGCTCGACGTGACGCTGGTCGACTTCAAGACGCGCGCTGCGGCCGGATGGCGCGCATTCGCGGCGCGCACGCACGACGAGATCGCGCGGCCGCTGCACGCGCAGATCGCGTTCGGCCGCATCGACGCCGCGCAGGCCGACGCCGTCGTCGCGCGCATTGCGCTCGTCGCGCGGAACGGCGCGGCGGATGCGGTGCGCGGCGCCGACATCGTATTCGAGGCGCTGCCCGAAGTGCTCGACGCGAAAGCCGACGCGCTGCGTTGGCTCAGCCTGAATGTCGATGCGCGCGCAACAATTGCATCGACGACTTCGAC
>NZ_JAAGNW010000024.1:16371-19285 GCF_010645215.1 Burkholderia multivorans
GTCGAGCGCGGCCGCGGCGATGCGACGGATCGAGCCGTCGTCGACGCGCTCGCTGCGCTGCTTGCGCGCGTCGGCAAGCAGCCGGTGATCTGCGGACCGACGCCCGGCTATATCGTGCCGCGCATCCAGGCGCTCGCGATGAACGAGGCCGCGCGGATGGTCGAGGAGGGTGTCGCGAGCGCGGCGGACATCGACACGGCGATCCGCACCGGCTTCGGCCCGCGCTTCGCGGTGCTCGGGCTGCTGGAATTCATCGACTGGGGCGGCTGCGACATCCTGTATTACGCGTCGACGTATCTGGCCGGTGAGATCGGCCCGCGTTTCGCGCCGGCCGACAGCGTCGTGCGCAACATGGAAGCCGGGCGCGACGGCGTGCGTACGGGTGCGGGTTTCCACGACTATGCGGAGGTCGACGTGCCCGCCTACATGCGGCAGCGGCTCGGCGAATTCGCGCGGCTGCTCGATCATCTCGGGCTTGCGCCGGTGTTCGACGGCGCGCGGCGGGGGAGCGGCGGCTAGGCGGCACGCCGGCGCGGCGCGGCCCGTTCGCACGAATCGAGGCGTCATGGTCACGCCGTGTCGGAAGCAGGGATAGCAGGGGCGGCGTGAGCCGCATCCATGATCCGCGTCTCGGGCATCGCGCACAGCGTCGCGACGGTGACGAGACCGAGCGCGACGAGGAACAGCGACACGGGCCACGACGCGTGATGGCGCGCGAGCAGCGCGGTCGCGATCAGCGGCGACATCCCGCCCGCGAAGATCGACGCGACTTCATGGCCGAGCGCGACGCCCGAATAGCGTACCTCGGTGCTGAACAGCTCGCCGACGAGCGCGGGCAGCGTGCCGATCATCGCGCCGTGGCTGACGGCCGTGCCGACCGTGAGCGCGAGCCACACGAACGGCGTCGCGCGCGTGTCGAGCAGCCAGAAGAACGGAAACGCGCACGCGACGAGGCTGAGCGCGCCGATCAGGTACACCGGTTTGCGGCCGATCCGGTCGGACAGTCGGCCCCACGCGAGCATCGCGCCCATCTCGACGATCATCGCGATCATCACGCCGGTCAGCATCACGTCGTTCCGGATTCCGACGTATTTGCCGTAGACGAGCGAAAACGCGAGGAAGATGTATGCGCCGCCGTTCTCGGCCACGCGCAGCCCCATCGCGAGCAGGATTTCCTTCGGATGGCGACGCAGGCACGCGACGAGCGGCAGGTGCGCGTGCGCGCCGCGCTTGCCGACCTGCTCGAAGTCTCGGCTTTCCGGCAGATGGCGGCGGATATAGATACCGATCGCGCAGATGGCGATGCTCGCGAGGAACGGCAGCCGCCAGCCCCAGGCGCGGAACGCATCGTCCGGCAGCGCCTGCGCGGCGAGAAACGCGGCCGACGACAGCACGAAGCCGCCGCCCACGCCGAGCTGGCTCCACGCGGCGTAATAGCCGCGCTGCCCGGGCGGCGCGTTCTCGCTGATCATCAGCACGCCGCCGCCCCATTCACCGCCGGACGCGATGCCTTGCAGCAGGCGCAGCGCGACGAGCGCCGCGGGCGCCCACAGGCCGACCTGCCCGTAGGTCGGCAACAGGCCGATCGCGAAGGTCGACGCGCCCATGATCAGCAGCGTCCACACGAGCGACGCCTTGCGCCCGTAGCGATCGCCGACATGGCCGAACACGACCCCGCCGAGCGGCCGCGCGACGAAGCCGAGCGCGAACGCCGCGAACGCGGCGAGGCTGCCGGCGAGCGGCGCGGCGCCGGGCGGGAAGAACACGTGGCCGAACACGAGCGCCGCGGCCGTGCCGTACACGAAGAAGTCGTACCACTCCATCGCGTTGCCGGCGACGGAAGCGATGACGATCCGGCGAAGCTGCCGGTCGACGAGCGGCCGGGCGGCGCCCGGGGACTGCACGGTGTCGGTCGGGTACATGGCGGACTCTGAAGGGGGAGACGGCGCATGCCGTCTTCGCGGCAGTGCGGCCTTAGGTTGTCGCCGCTTCCGGCCCCGGTCAAATCCGCAGAAAAAGGGGAGTGTCATCACTCCGGCAAATGATGGTCGCGGCCGCGCGCCGCTACTTCACGCGCGCTTACCGCAGCGCGACGATGCGCAGCCCCATGTCGAGTTCGACGGGCAGCAGGTCGAGCGCCTCGGTTCCGCCGGCGCACAGCAGCGGCGTGCCGCGCAGAAAATGCAGCAGTGAGGTACTGCAGAAATTCGTTTCTACACGCAGGCGGAGGCCAGGAAGGCCGCGCGCGGATCTGTGCAACCTGACGGTGCTGGGCTGCGGCGCGACCGAATCGACGTCGGTCGTCATCGTCACGCTCCTCGTTCCTCTTTCCAGCGCGCATATCGCTCCGGCATGCACACCGCGCAAGGCCGGTATCCGGCGGCGCGCGCGGCGGCCTCGTCGAGGAAGAACACACGTTCCTTCGCATAGCCGCCGCGCGCGAGGGCGCGCTGCGCGGAGCGGCAGTCGAGCCGGCCGTAGATGCGGCCGCGCCGGTGTCCGCCCAGCGTGCCGGGGACCGCGCTGCGATAGGGGCGGCCGTCCGGGCCGAGCAAAAGCCAGGTGCGATTCATCGGTCCGGCGTCGCGGCGGTGTTGCGCGCGGCGTGGAACACGAGGTCGAGCGCGCATCGCTCGCCTGTCCGTACGACGCTGACGCCGTGCCGCAGATTGACCCGATAGATACCTTGTGCGCCACGGAACGGCCGAATGCCGCTGGCGAACAACACGAGATCGCCCTGATCGAGCAGGAACGCGGCCGGACGCGATTGCATGCGCGGGCGCTGTTCCGTCATCACGAATTCGCCGCCGGTATAGTCGCGGCCCGCGCGCGACAGCATCACGCTGGCCTGCAGCGGGAACGCGAGCGCATCGTCGGCGCGGTGTTGCAGCGCGGCTTCATCGCCCGACCGGTG
>NZ_JAAGNW010000024.1:19295-23564 GCF_010645215.1 Burkholderia multivorans
GCGCCGGTCTCTAGGATGTCGAGCCAGCGCTGCGCATGCGGCGCGAGCCCTGCATAGAGCGCTTCGCGCAGCCGTGCGCCGGGCGTGAACTCCGCATCACGCCAGTACAGCCTCGAACCCTGACCCTCGGGAAGAATGAGCCCGAGATCCATGACCGTCGCACGCAGCCCGTCGCAGGCTTCGGGCGTGAGCCAGCGACGGACCACCGCATAGCCGTCGCGATCGAGATCCGCGGCGAGCGCGGCGGCCTCGGGCAGCGGCGGCGCGGCTGCGAGCGTCATACCTGCTCTTCCCGTTCGAGCAGCTGGCGCTTGCGCTCGATGCCCCAGCGATAGCCGGACAGGTTGCCGTCGCTGCGGATCACCCGGTGGCACGGGATCGCCACCGCGAGATGGTTGGCGCCACAGGCCTGCGCGACCGCTCGCACCGCCTTGGGCGCGCCGATCTTCGCGGCGATGTCCGCGTAGGTGGCGGTCGTGCCGACCGGGATCGTGCGCAGCGCCTGCCACACGCGTTGCTGGAACGCGGTGCCGCGCACGTCGAGCGGCAGGTCGAGGCCGATGCCGGGCTCCTCGATGAAGCCGACGACGCGGGCGACCAGCGTCTCGTAGCCGGGGTCGCCGCCGATCAGGTTCGCGTGCGGAAACTGATCCTGCAGGTCGCGCAGCAGCGCGTCGGGATCGTCGCCGAGCAGGATCGAGCAGACCCCGCGCTCGCTTTGCGCGACGAGGATCGAGCCGAGCGAACACTCGCCGAGCGCGAAATGGATGTCGGTGTTCGCGCCGCCCGCGCGGAAATCGGACGGCGTCATGCCGAGCACGCCGTTCGAGGCCTCGTAGAAGCGGCTGTTCGAATTGAAGCCGGCTTCGTAGATGGCTTCGGTCACCGATGCGTTTTGCGCGAGCCGCTCGCGCAGCCGCTTCGCGCGATGGGCGAGCGCGTACGCTTTCGGCGTGACGCCCGTCACCGACTTGAACACCCGGTGGAAGTGATAGGGGCTCATGCCGGCGTGCCGCGCGAGCGCATTGAGCCCCGGCTCGGTTTCGGCAGTCTCGATCTGCCGGCACGCGTCGGCGACGAGCGCCGCATGGTGTTCGGCAATGCGCGTCTGGTCGGACGCGGCCCGCTTGCTCGGGCGGTAGCCGGCCGCCTCCGCGGCCTGCGGGGTGTCGAAGAACTCGACGTTCTCCGGGCGCGGAATCCGCGAGGTGCTGCTTGCCCGGCAGTAGACGCCGGTCGTTCTGACCGCGTAGACGAACTGATCGTCGGCGCGCGGGTCGCGCGCGAGCACGGCGGCCCAGCGCGGATCCGCCACGACGCTGGCGGCACTGCCCTTGACCGATGAAGACGTTCTTAGCTTGATCATGCTGGTCTCATAGTGTTCGAGTCAGGCACCACTGTACGCAGCGGCGCACCGGACCACACTCCGGCTCTTGCGGTTGAATTCCTCGAATCCGTCAGCGTGCGGGCAGCCGCCACAGGTACCACGCGGCGATCGTGCGATACGGGCTCCAGGCGCGCCCGAGCGCGGCCAGTTCGCGCGGCGTCGGCGCCGCCGTCAGGCCCTTGAGGCGGCGATAGCCCTCGCGCACGCCGAAGTCGTCGACGGGCAGGATGTCCATTCGCTCCAGGGTGTAGATCAGGAACATCTCCACGGTCCATTTGCCGACGCCGCGCAGCGTGGTCAGCCGCGCGATCAGTTCGTCGTCGGGCAGCGCGAGTGCGGTCTCGCGCGAGGGTACGACGCCCGACAGCGCAGCCTGCGCGATGCCCTGGATCGTCGCGATCTTGGTCGCCGAGAAACCGCAGGCGCGCAGGGCGTCGAACCCGGTCGCGGCCAGTTGCGCCGGCGTCGGGAACGGTTGATCCGGAAACAGCGCGAGCAGGCGCGCGAGAATCGCATCGCCCGCGCGTGCGTGCAGCTGCTGGTACGCGATCGCGCGCACCAGCGCCTCGTAAGGATCGCGCGCCGGCTTGGGGGCATGCAGGCATGGGCCGGTCGCCTCGATGTGGGCGGCCCAGTCGGTATCGAGCGCGGACAGGAAGCGGGCGGCTTTCCGGTAGAGCGTGGAGGGGTGAGCGGTCATGAATCGGTAGACGGTGGGAAACGGGAGGCTGAAACGGCGTCGTGCGGCGTCGCATGCCGCTGTTCGTGTGCAAGCAGCCACGCCTTGCGTTCGAGGCCCCAGGCATAGCCCTTGAGCGAGCCGTCCTGGCCGACCAGCCGATGGCAGGGTACCAGGATCGCGAGCGGATTCGCGGCGTTGGCCGCGCCGACGCCGCGCGCGCCGTTCGGCCGGCCGAGCGCGCGGGCGAGCGCGCCGTACGTGCAGGTCGCGCCCGCCGGAATCGCGCGCACGGCCGCCCAGACGGCCTGTTGGCCCGGGGTGCCGGCCGGCGCGATGGCGATGTCGTGCAATGCGTCGAGCATGCCGGCGAAGTAGCGCCCGAGCGCCGCGCCGGCCGCGCTCGGGCCGGCGCCCGGCAGCAGCACGAGGTCGGGCGCGTCGCGCAGCAGGCGCGTGCGCAGGTGGTCCGCATACTCGGCGAACGCGGCGGCATGCACGCGATCCGCTGCGTCAGCCGCGATCACGAGTGCGCCGATGGGGGTGGGCTGGTCGTGCAGGAACAGCTTCATCGTGTGGATTCATTCGAGACGCGTGATCGTATCCGCGTCGATCAGGAAGCGCCGGCCGTCCGGCAAATGCAACTCCAGCCGTCCGTCCGCGCGGACCCGCCAGCCCGCCGCGTCGCGGCGGGCTGGCGGGGCGGCCGGGCCGGCCTCGCGCGCATCGTCGCGCGGCGCGGGCGGATCCGGCGCGTCGCTCACCGCGGCGCAGGCCGGCGCGCGCACGCTCAGATCAGCGCCCGCGGCGCATATTGCTCGGCTTCGCGCCGCAGCAGCTCGCGCTTGCGCTGAAAGCCCCAACGATAACCCGACAGCGTGCCGTCGCGCTTGATCACGCGATGGCACGGCACGGCGATCGCGAGCATGTTGGCCGCGCACGCTTCGGCGACGTCCCGCGCCGCGCGCGGATCGCCGAGCGTGCGCGCGATCTCGCCGTAGGTCGTGGTGACGCCCGGCGCGATGCCGCGCAGCGCGTCCCAGACGCGTCGCTCGAAGGCGCTGCCGTGAGGATCGAGCGGGAACGGCGGCGCGTCGCCGGGATGATCGACGAGATGGGCGGCGTGCGCGAGCCGTGCCGCGAGCCCGGCGTCCGACGACGCGCCGGCGTGCGGAAAGCGCGTGCGCAACTCGGCGTTCAGCGCGGCGTCGCCGGCGCCGAGCAGGATCGCGCAGACGCCGCGATCGGTTTCGGCCACCAGCACGCGCCC
Source organism: Burkholderia multivorans (assembly GCF_010645215.1). GTDB lineage: Bacteria > Pseudomonadota > Gammaproteobacteria > Burkholderiales > Burkholderiaceae > Burkholderia > Burkholderia multivorans_A. Next base: position 22,632 of record NZ_JAAGNW010000024.1, read on the forward strand.
GAGCGAGCACGGACCGATCGCGTAGCGCACCGGGTCCGGATGGGAAACAGCGGAGTCGTGTGTCATGGCTTGACCTCGTGAAGGGGAACGTCCTGATGGCGACCACGACCACTCTAAGGCGTCGGGTCGCCGGCCGCACTCCGGGGCTTGCGGTCGAATTCGCGCGGGCTACAGTGCGTCGTGGAAGATCAGGCCGAGCGTATGGCGCACGCCTGCCGTCAAGCGGCTCACGCCGTGCCGCATGTTGACCCGGTACGGGCCGCGCGCGCCCTCGACCGGCCGGTGATTGACGGTAAACACGACGGCATCGCCGCGCGCGAGCGGCACCACTTCGACGCGCGACTGCATGCGCGGGCGCTGCTCCGTCATCACGAATTCGCCGCCGCTGAAATCCCGGCCCGGTTCCGACAGCAGGATCGCGACCTGCAACGGGAACACATGTTCGCCGTACAGGTCCTGGTGCAGGCAGTTGTAGTCGCCCGCTTCGTAGCGCAGGATCAGCGGCGTGGGGCGCAATTGCCCCGCGTCGTGGCAGCGGGCGAGGAATTCGGCGTGCCGCGCCGGATAGCGGATCGCGCTGCGCAGCGCGGCCTGCCAGCGATTCGCGATCGGCACGAGATGCGGATAAAGCGCGTCGCGCAGCGCGCCGACCGGTTCGGGCAGCGGATAGGCGAAGTATTTGTATTCGCCGCGCCCGAAGTTGTGGCGGGCCATCACGATGCGGGCGCGATAGGGGGCGTCGAGCGGATACCGCGCGGCGAGCGCCGCGCATTCCGCCGGCGTGACGAGTTGCGGCAGGCGTGCGCAGCCGTAGCGGTCGAGCGACTGTTCGAGGTCCGCCCAATCCTGCCGATCGACGCGTTGCGCGATCGACGGCGCGGCGCGGGATGGAATCGTGACCGGCATCATCGTGGCGCTCCTTGGTTCGACGCG
>NZ_JAAGNW010000024.1:23574-39015 GCF_010645215.1 Burkholderia multivorans
GGCAGGGCGCGATGATCGGGATCGGGTTCGCGCCGTTTGCCGCGCCGACCGCGCGCACGGCCTTCTTGTTGCCGATCTGCTCGGCGATTTCGAGGTAGCTGCGCGTCTCGCCGAACGGGATCGTCAGCAGCGCCTCCCAGACCTTCTTCTGGAACGGCGTGCCGGCGAAGTCGAGCGGAAGATCGAACGAGGTTCTTTGGCCTGCGAAGTATTCGCCGAGCTGGCGCTCGGTTGCGAGGAGCACGGGATGGTCGGGTATCTCGCTCATCCCGCCGGCCGGCGCGCGCGCATCTCGTTCGTGCTCCCAGCGCACGGCGGCGAGCCGCTCGCCGTGCGCCACGAGTTTCAATCGGCCGACCGGGGATTCGATCGTCTTGTACGCGTACATTCGGCTGCTCCGCTGGTGAAGATGCCGCCGGAACCCGGCGGCGCAGCGGACATTATGCCGGGGCCGGCGCACGCGCGCCATGCAGCGCCGCGCCGCGCCGCGGGCTCAGGCGGCGCGGCGCAGCCCGAGACGACGCGCCAGCGTCGCGAACAGGCCATGCTGCGCGATCCACTCGGCGTACGCGCGGTAGTCGGGGTCGCGCATCAGGTGGCGCTCCTCGGTCTTCGCGCGCAGGAAGTACAGCAGGTTCACCGCGATCAGCGCGACCGTGTGCATCACCGCGATGCGCCAGCCGAGCGGTTCGATGAACGGCACCGACACCATCCAGTACGACAGGTTCTTCGAGAGATAGGCCGGATGCTTCGTGAAGCGGTAAGGCCCGGACGTGATGATGCCGCGGTTGGTCAGGTTCGAGAAACGCAGGCCGAACGAGATCGTCGACATCGCATAGGTCAGGAGCAGCGCGACGATCGTCACGCCCCACAGCACGCGGATCGCCGGGACGCCGAGCAGCCAGTTGTCCCAGAACATCGAGCCTTCGTAGTGGATGTACTGATTCGAGATCAACGACCAGAACGGCTGGTAGCAGATCAGCGCGGCGAGCCAGCCGAGCGTGGTCGGCTCGACCGTGCGCACGTGGCTGTCGAGGATCCGGAACGTACAGAGATAGCCGACCGTGCCGAACATCAGGTCCATCGTGAACGACAGGTCGTACATGAAGCGGAACGACGCGAGCGACATCGGCGCGCTGAGCGTGGTGTCGAGCGACGCGCCGAGATGATCGGCGTCGGTCGACAGATAGGTGACCATCAGCGGCAGGAAGAACGCTTTCACCATCCAGCCCGCGAGCATCTCGCGGATCGGCTGCCAGCTGGCCGGCCGTTCGCCGCGCAGCAGCAGCCGGCCCCAGGCCAGGTAGGCGTCGTCGACGTCGCGCTGGCGCGTGTCCATCCACGCGAAGTAGAACGGCGCGCCGATCGCGAGATACGGGGCGAGCGTGCCGACGAGCGACCAGAACGGCGTATAGAACGGGCCATGGTATTCGGGCAGCAGCCAGTAGAGCAGCGCGATGCCGGCGTAGATCGAGCCGAGCGCGACGAGCCGCACGGCGACCCGCGCGAGATCGAGCGGGCGCACCGCGCGTTGGGCGAGGCCCGCGCTCGGGCGCAGGTAGACGCGCGCGACGAACAGTTCGTAGGCGGCGATCGTCGAGATGATTGCGATGCAGGCGGCGGTGGCGCGCGCAGCGCCGTCGAGCGTCGTGCCGCGCAGGATCCAGAGCGTGAACAGACCGGCGGCGATCCCCGCCAGACCGACCGTGAACGGCGTGGCGGAGCGCGGCGGGCGAGCGGGCGTTGCCGCCACGCTGGGGAAGGTCGAATTCATGTCAGCCTCGTATCGTGACATTGGAGAGCGCGGCCGGGCGTTGTGATTGGTAAGTGCCCGGCCGTGTGCTGCTGGCTTGTGTTACTTGCCCGGTGTGCCGGTGCCGAGCAGTCCTCCGAGCAGGTTCGTGAGCGGAGCGAGCGGGCCGGCGTTGGCCGCGCCGCCGTTCGAGCCGCTGCCTGTCGCGCCGCCGGTCAGGCCGGTGATCAGGCCGGGGACGGGCGAGGTGGGCGTGCATGCTGGGCCGCCGGGCGCGCCGCCGCCGACGAGCGCGCCGACCAGCGTGCCGACGGGGGCCAGCGGGCCGCCGGGCGCACCGCCGGGTGCGGCGGGTTTGCCGAGCAGGTTGGTCAGCGGCGACAGCAGGCCGCCCGCGGCCGGCGGGGCGCCGGCTCCGCCGAGGCTGCCGACGATGCCCGTCAGCGGTTGCAGGATGCCGCCGAGCCCGCCGGCCGCGCCGCCGGCACCGCCCGCGCCTCCTCCACCCACACCGCCCGCGCCGCCCAGTCCACCGAGGATACCGCCGAGTACGCCAGCGCCGCCAGCGCCGCCAGCGCCGCCAGCGCCGCCGGTGCCCCAACCGCCACCGGCACCGCCGGCGCCGCCCAGGATGCCGCCGAGCCCACCGGCACCGCCGGGGCCACCACTGCCGCCAGCACCGCCGACGCCACCGACGCCGCCCAAGCCACCGAGGATGCCGCCGAGCCCGCCGGCACCGCCGGGGCCGCCACTGCCGCCAGCACCGCCGACGCCACCGATGCCGCCCAAGCCACCGAGGATTCCGCCGAGTCCGCCGGCACCGCCGGAGCCGCCACCGCCGCCAGCACCGCCGACGCCACCGACGCCACCGACGCCACCGATGCCACCGATGCCACCGATGCCACCGATGCCGCCCAAGCCACCGAGGATGCCGCCGAGCTCGCCGACACCGCCAGGGCCCCCGACGCCACCGACGCCACCGAGACCGCCCAGGCCGCCCAGGATGCCGCCGAGTCCGCCGCCGGTACCCCAGCCACCGATGCCGAGATTGATGCCGAGGGACGCGGTCAGTGAACCGGTGATCGTGATCGGCAGGCCGGTGATCGGTCCGATCGGGTTGGTGGTGCCGCCGGTGAAGAGTCCGCCTGTTGCGGTGACGGTCCGGCCCAGTTGCGTGACGACGCCGCCCAGGTCCTTGCCGACCTGATCGTTGGTCGAGCCGGTCACTTTCCAGCCGAGGGCGCCGATGCCGTTGCCGACCGTAGCGAGCACATCATTCAGCGGCACACCGAGGCCCGTGACGTTGCCGATGGTCCGGGTCGTATCCGACACGGCGAGCGTGATCGGGTTGATGACCGTGCTGACCTGGGTTTCGATCTGTTGGACGGGGGCATTGGTCAGTGTCTGCTGCAGGCCGCCCGCGACCTTGATGACCAGGTCGCCGACACCGCCGACGACCGTCGTGCCCAGCGCTGTGGTGACGGGCGCGAGCGGCGCGAGGGGGCCGCTGCCGAGGCTCGTCACGACGCCGCCGAGTTTGGTGACCGACTCTCCGGCGTCATGGACGACGCCGCTTGTAGAGGTCAGCGTCGGGCCGAGCGGGTTGGCCGAACTACCGAGCTTGCCGAGACCGTCCGCCGTGCCGTGACCGAGGGTCCGGACGCCGTTGCCCAGATCGGTGATCGCGTTGCCGAGGTCGGTGGTGGTCGAGTCATTGACGCCGGGTGCCGACGTGCCGGAAACCTTCACTCCGGTATCGGCCACGACCGTACCGATGGCCGTGATCAGGTTGCCGCCATGGGTGATGACGTTGCCGAGCGGGGTGGAGGAGGTGCCCGAGGTGCCTGAAGTGCCTGAAGTGCCTGAAGTGCCCGAGGTGCCCGAGGTGCCCGAGGTGCCCGAGGTGCCCGAAGTGCCCGAAGTGCCCGAAGTGCCCGAAGTGCCCGAAGTGCCCGAAGTGCCCGAGGTGCCCGAGGTGCCTGAAGTGCCTGAAGTGCCCGAAGTGCCCGAAGTGCCCGAAGTACCCGAAGTACCCGAAGTACCCGAAGTACCCGAAGTACCCGAAGTACCCGAAGTACCCGAAGTACCCGAAGTACCCGAAGTGCCGGAAGTACCCCAACCCGAAGTGCCCGAAGTGCCCGAGGTGCCCGAGGTGCCCGAGGTGCCCGAGGTGCCCGAGGTGCCCGAGGTGCCCGAGGTGCCCGAGGTGCCCGAGGTGCCCGAAGTGCCCGAAGTACCCGAAGTACCCGAAGTACCCGAAGTACCCGAAGTACCCCAACCGGAGGTGCCTGACGTACCGGAAGTCCCCGACGCGCCGCCACCGCCGCCACCGCCACCTGACGATCCCGAACTACCGGATGTGCCCGAACTTCCCGACGTCCCCGAAGTACCGGACGCACCAGACGTCCCCGAAGTACCCGAAGTCGTTGGCTTGACCGTGCCGCCGTTGACTAGCGGCGGAATGCTGTCCGTCGATCCGCAACCATGCAGTGCGAGCAGGGTTGAGACACCGATGGCAATGGTTGTCCTGGTGAGTATCGTGCGCATGGAAGGGCCCCTGAAATTTATTCACCGCAAGCCTTCACAGCAAATTCCGGGCCATTGCATAAACGACAGGATGTAACCGGACCATATCCGGAAAACCTCGACATCCAGCATTCGTATTCAAATTAAATGCGCCAATTCGAGGTGGGGTGCCGCATCGGCTATCCGATGTTCCCAAGACGCTACGTAACGCGGACGGGATGTTACGCCACGCGCCGAGTGCCCGATCATCGCACCCGCGATCGAGACGTGTTCAACAGCCAGGAGCGGACGTTCGGCGCCCGCTCCGCCCGTCCTTATGACATTACGCAAGCTCGCTCCCGTTCCGACTGCCGGCTGGTCTGGCACGATTCACCTGAACCGCCCGGTCGCGAGGCAGCGTGTCGCGCACGCGGACCGCAGGCAGGCGCGGCTCGTCACCGTGCTCATCGACAGCCGGCATCTGCGCACCGCGCGGCTGACGCTGCATCGCGCGTTGGGAAGCGAGATGAATCTCTATGTCGCGACGATCGACAACCGGGACGGCCAGGCGTCGCTGCAGATCGAACTGGAGGCAGGACGGGTGATGGAAATCATGTCCCTGTTGATGCAGACCCTGCCGGAAGCGGAGTTCGGCGCGATCCGCCCGGCCCGGCGCAGCCGCGCGCACTAGCCTGCGAGCATAGGCCGGGTGCGCGGCGCGCATCCGGCAATCGGCAGGATTCCGGAGGATGACCGCGGCCTCGCGCGCCAGATGGCGCCACGCCGCGCCACGCCGCCCGAAAGCACCCGGAACAGGACTGCCCGTTCCTAGACGGAAACCACCCCGGTGCTCGCCGGTTCCACGGCGATGTCCTCGAGTGCGCCAAGAAAGCTCGCGCTCCACCAGTGCACATCCTGCGAGCGGATCACCGCCAGCAGCGCCGCATGGCGGCGAACCCGCTCGTCGAGCGGCATCGTGAGCGCGCGTTCGATCGCGCGGGCCGTGCCCTGCACGTCGTAGGGATTGACCAGCAGCGCGTCGGTCAGCTGCTCGGCCGCGCCGGCGAAGCGCGACAACACCAGCACGCCCGGATCCGCCGGGTCCTGCGCGGCGACGAATTCCTTCGCGACCAGGTTCATCCCGTCGCGCAACGGCGTGACGAGCGCCACCCGCGACGCGCGGTAGAGCCCCGGCAAGTCGGTTCGCTCCACGTTGCGATGGATGTAGCGCACCGGCATCCAGTCGAATTCGCCATAGTCGCCGTTGAGCGCGCCGCACAAGCTGTCCATCTGCTGCCGGAGGTCGTCATAGGCGTCGACGTCCTCGCGGCTCGGCGCGGCGATCTGGATCAGCGTCGCGCTCTTGCGGCTCGCCGGATGCTGTTCGAGCCATTCGCGGAACGCCTGCACGCGCTGCGGCAGGCCCTTCGAGTAATCGAGCCGGTCGACGCCGACGAGCAGCTTGCGGCGCGCATACTCGTCGCGCATCTGCGTGTACATGTCGAGGCCGTCCGGCGCATTCGCGAGCGTCGTGAATTCGTCGGCGTCGATCCCGATCGGAAATGCGCCGACCCGCAACGTGCGATCGAATGCGCGCAGCCGTTCGCCGTCGAGCGCCTGTGCGCCGGCCTCGGCTTCCGCGTAGCGGGTGAAATGCGTGACGTCGGCGCGGGTCTGGAAACCGACGAGATCGTAGTCGAACAGCGAACGCATCAGCCATTCGTGCTCGGGTATCGCGGCCATCATCTGCGGCGGCGGCACCGGGATGTGCAGGAAGAAACCGATCCGGTTGCGGCAGCCCAGCGCACGCAGCTCCGTGGCGAGCGGGATCAGATGGTAGTCGTGCACCCAGATGAGGTCGTCCGGCTGCAGCAGCGGCAGCAGCGCGCGCGCGAACAGCCGGTTGACGCGCCGGTAGCCGGCCGCGAAACGCGTATCGAAGTTCGCGAGATCGAGGCGGTAGTGGAACACCGGCCACAGGACGTTGTTCGAATAGCCGAGGTAGTACGTGTCGTAGTCGTCCTGGCTCAGGTCGATGGTGGCAAGCTGAACCGGTCCGGCCTGGCTGTGCTGCACGTCGACGTCGTAGTGGGTTCCCGGCGGCGCGTCGAGCAGCTTGCCGCTCCAGCCGAACCACAGGCCGCCGCGTCGCTGCAGGCTGTCCCGCAGTGCCACGGCGAGCCCGCCGGCGGTGGCGCTCGACGGGTCGGCGGTGCGGTTGGAAACGACGACGAGACGACTCATGATGGACCTCCATGTGATTCCACGCGGGCCTGCGCGGCGGTGGTGCGATTGCATCAGGAAGGGGTGCTCGCCGCGTGGCGGTCCTTGCGAGCGCCCCTTCCTGATGCAATCCGTGCGACGCGTGGATGATGGGTGGCAAGGATGACGCGCCGGCACGCGGCCGGCGCGGCCTGGCGGCTAGTGCACGGTGCGGACGAATTCCGCGCGCACGTCCTGCAGATGCTCGCGCGCCTTGCGCAGCCGTTCGATCAGTTCCGACGAGCAGGTCCGCGCAGAGATGCGCGCTCGCCAGCACGCCGCCCGTGCCGCCGGCGTTCAGGCAGTCGACGAACGCCTCGTCGGTGCCGCACAGCACGCTGATCGGCAGTTCGCCGAGCGGCGCGAAATGGTCCTTCACGCACTCCTTGATCGCGAGCACGTTGCGCAGTTCGACGAGCCGCGCGACCGTGTCCGGTTCGATCGTGACGCCCGTGCGCTGCGGGACGTCGTACAGCATGATCGGCCGTTCGGTTGCGCGCGCAACCTGTTCGAAGTGCCAGCGGATGCCGGCCTGGTCCGGGCAGATGTAGGACGGCGGCGAGACCAGATAGCCCGCGCTGTCCCAGCGCTCCCAGTGCGCGATCTCGCGCAGCACGGCGCGCGTGTCCGAACCGCCGATGCCGATCACGATCGGCGTGCGCGTGCCGACGACCTCGAAGAGCGCGCGGACGATCGCCTCGCGCTCGGTGTCGGACAGCAGCGCGGCCTCCGCCGTGGTGCCGAGCGCGACGAAGCCGTCGACGCCCGCGCGCTGATAGTGCGCGGCGAGGTACTGCAAAGCGTCGATGTCGACGACGCCGCGCCGGAACGGCGTGACGAGCGGCAGCCAGAGACCGGTGAACATGCTCAGCATCCCTCCCGATCGGCGGCGCGCACGCGCCCGAGCGTGGCTTCCGGCAGCGTTGCGAGCAGCGTGTGCAGCGCGAAGCCGAGATCGTTGCGCGCGAGGCGGCAGGCTACGCGGATTGTTTCGTCGCCGGTCTCGACGTCGACGACGTAGGCGCCGAGCGGCGAATGCAACAGGGTGTGCAGCAAGGACGATGCCTGCCCTTGGGCGCGCACCGGCAGGGTGATCGGCAACAGGACGCGCCGGGCGGGAAACGGAATGATGTTCTGGCGGGTCAGCGGGCGCGGCGTAAGCGGCGGCAGGTCGGGGACGGGAATTGCGTGGAGGAGCGCCATGATGAGCGGACGAACCGCGATGCGTGGACAAGACACCTCCACGCTACAGGCCTGCGCATAAAAACGATGTGAAAAAAACGGTGTCGCCGCGATAAAAAGTATCGAAACGGCTTTTTTGCATCCCACCCCAAACGTCTCGCGCACGAAAAAAGCCCCTCCGTGGAGGGGCCTGCAATCGCGTGGAGGACGATCGCGCCGGCGCGCCGCGATGGGTGCGCCGGCGTGCCGTGCTTACTTCACGGAGCTGGCGCTGACCTTCGCGAAGTCGAGGCTGCCGAAGCCCGTGTCGTAATCCCAGCCGGACGCGGCGGTGTAGCCGTGGCCGCTGTAGCCGTTGTTGCCCGACGAGATGTCGTGGATCAACGACGTGTTGCTCGGGATGCCCTGGTAGAACGCCTGGGTCGGCAGGCCGAGGCTGTTGCTGTTCGCCGACTCGACGCGCGCCCAGCCGCCGACGAAGATCGGCGAGGCGAGGCTCGTGCCGCCGACCAGCTGGTTGGTCTGGCCGTTGATCACGATGTACGCGCCGGTTGCCTGCGCGGCGTCGAACGCGACGTCGGGCAGCACGCGCTTGGTCACGCTGCTGCCGAGCGCGGCCGTCTGCCAGCTCGGCGCGGTTTCGTACTTGCTGACGCCGCCGCCCGTCGCCCAGATCCGCACGGCGTTGTCGACCGGGTTGCCGTTGCTGTCGAGGTCCGCGTACGCGGCGCCTTCGTTCCACACCGTCTCGCCTGCCCAGGTCGTGGTGCCCGTGGTCGACAGCGTGGTGCCGCCGACGGCCACCACGTACGGCGAGCTGGCCGGCGACGACACGCTGTACTTCGTCAGGGTGATGGTCGTCCTCACGCTGCTGCCGTTGTAGGTGCCGATATAGCCGGGCGCGCCCTGCGGCGAGGTCGACCACTGGTACACGCCGGCGTCGCCCGCCGACACGGAGAACACCTGACCTTGCGCGACCGCCTGCTTGAACACCGCGTCGTCGGCCGACAGCGAGCCGTCGGAGTTCGCCGCCGTTTCGTCGAGGCCGAGCGACACGTTGATGACCTTCGCCTTGTTGTCGGTCACCGCCTTGTTGTAGGCGGCGGTCAGCGTGGCGTCGGTCAGGCCGCTGTCGTTGCTGTCGCCGTTGACGGCCGCGTAGAAGATCAGTTGCTTGACCGCGCCTGCCGTGCCGATGATGTCCTGGCTGTCGAGATCCCACTCGCTCGGATCGCCGTCGTCGGCGAGCGTGCCCGAGCCGCCCGCGACCACCGCGGTGTTGACGGTCGGCAGGCCGGCGTTCGCGGTGAAGGTGTTCAGGTCGGAGATGGTCTGGGTCATGTCGCCCCAGGTGATGATGCCGACCGTGGTGTTGGTCGCGGTGGGCAGGCCGCTCGCGTCGTAGATCTTCGCGAAGTCGGTCGGCTGGTGGCCGACCTGCGAGCCGGCCGCCGCGTTCTTCCCGGCCGTGTTCGACGCGCTGCGCGCGTTCGGCGAGATGCGCTGGATCAGGCGGTGCGGCACGACCGCATTCTGCAGGCCGAGCACCGATTCGACGACGGTGCCGAGCGTCGACGGCACCAGCGCGGCGGAGTCGTTCGCGTAGACGGGCTTGCCGCGATAGTTGAAGCGCTTGACGCTCGCATGGAAGCCGTTCTGCGCGCTCGTCGCGTTGCCGTCCGCGGAGATCAGCTTGTTGTTGTCGGTGACCTGGATGTTCGAGAAGCCGTTTGCCTTCAGGTGGGAGACGACCGCCTGCACCTGCGCATCGGTGGGCGCGAAGCGCGCCTTGAACTGGTCGGGCGTGAGGTACTTGTGATAGCTCGCGCTGCCCGGCTGGTTGACGTCGTGCAGGAACGTGTCGAGCTGGTCTTCATTGCGGTTCTTCAGCACGATCGTCACGTGCAGCGGCTGGCTCAGTTCGAGCGGCGTGACCACGGTGTCGGTCAGCGTCGGCGCGCCCACGCTGTTCAGCGTGTAGGTCGGCGCGACCGCGGCGGAGGCGCCTTGCGCCTGCGATTGCGCGACGGCTGCCGCCGGCGTGCTGGCCTGCAGGAAGGCATCGGTGCGGGTCGCCACCCAGCTGGTGGCGGCATGCGCGGACAGCGGCGCGAGCGTTGCTGCGACGGCGAGCGGTAGCAGCGCCAGAGCGAAGCGGTTGGACGATTGACGATTGACTTGCTGAGTTCTCTGCATTGTGTGCTCCAGGATGATGACGAAGAACTGCTGCGGCGACCGTGCCCACGGGGCGGCGGCGTCGCGTGATGCAAACCGACGCATAACCAAGGCAACGAACCAGATTCACGGCGACATGGAGGCCCTCCCCCTTCCTGCAAGATGTCGGATGTCCCGACGATGCGCCCGCGACGGCGGACATGGCGCCGAAGCGTGGCTCCCGATGCGAAGCGCACACGGATAAAATTAGGATTCCGATCTATGTGGCTGGCATGAATACTTCCTTCAGTTTCTGCTCGATGTGGTGCTGCCGGGTTGGTGCGGGCGGGCGATACGACGCCCTCGCGCCGACGGCGGGTCAGGCCGTGCGCGAGGCCGTACGGATCATCCAGTTCATCGGCCCGGACCCGGCGTGCCGGGGGACCGTCAAGCGATTGCGGGCGCAGCGCCGTCGCGCGGCGGCGGTTCGCCGGCCGCCGCGCGTCGCGGTCGTGCGCCGCGCCATTCCCAGGCCGCCGCAGCGGCATCGTTTTTCACGTCCGTTGATTCATCCGTCCGGAATCCATCTTTAATCGATTGAATCCGGGGAGGAGAATATATGTTTCGATGAAAATCGATTGCCGATGAATCGGAAATTAATCGGTAAGCGGGAATGTGTTGCGGCTTTTTAAAAGCGGGTTGGCCCTCGGTGCGACGTAATTAATTTGGAAGTATTTCGTCAGTTTCGTGTCTTTTGATGCTTGTGTTCGGCTTTTTTGTGCATTTCTTACGAGAAACAATATCAAGGAAAAAAACCGTGCGTCAAACTTTTTTTGATTATGTCTAAAACTTTTAGAGATATATCGAGGGAATATGTAAGTTAACAGAATATTCCCGTAAGCGCATGGTGCGGCGCGCCTTTGCCGGCTCGCGGGATCCGGCGTGCCGGCGCTGCAATGCGTCAAAGATCGGCGTCGCCGGATTTGCGCGCGTGAAAGGCCGCGATCAATTGCATGGCCTGCCGGCATTGCGCCGCGTCGAACGAATGGATCGTATTGGCGCCGGGATCGATGCCGAGTTGGCCGGCGAGCCAGCGTACGCCCTTGGCGCGCGCTTCGAACGCGTTGCAGCCGTCGCGGCGCATCTTGGCCGCGACCAGCGGCTCGAGCGCATCATGCAGCTCGGACTTCGCCTGGCGCAGTTCGGCATTGGCCAGCCGGCCGAGCGGCACGTTGCGTCGGCTGCGCGGATACACGCCGATCCATGCGTCGCACGGCGGGCAGACCCACAGCGGACCATGTTCGTCGCGATAGGGATACGCGTCGTCGCCATGGCGCGCGAGCAGCGCCTTGGCGCCGCAGTAGTCGCACACAGGTTGGGGCAGGGCAGGAACGGGACGGCCGACACGCATGATCGAAGAGTACAGACAGAGAAAAGACAAGGGCCCGATGGCCCGTACGTGCCGCCAGTTTACCAAGTCGGCGGCCCGTGCCCGCGTTCGGGGCCGGCCGCGCCGCTGATACGCCTTCCTGATCGATGCGCGCCGGGGGGCGGCCGCGGGACACATCCGCCGCCCCGACCGCCCCGATTGCGGTCATTTCTTTTGACGCAATACCTTTTTTCGCCGAGACGATGCCTGTCGCACGCGAAGACGGGTTCCTGGCGCAAATTTGCATTGAAAATCGCATGAAGCGAGAATGTCGGCTGTCTATATTGCATATAAAGCATGCATGCGTGATGAATTATTTCTCGGCGCGTGAGCTTTTCGTCGCGTCGCGGCGATCTTGGGTGGGCTGGCGGGCTGTGCGGGCGCCGGGTGTCCCTCTAGAATCCACGCGTACCCCGGGCCGACGCGCCGTCGGACGGGGCACGATGGCAGGGCGCCGGCCCGCATCCCGGAACACGAGGACATGAGCCGATTATGCAAAACATGCAGGACAACGCGCTGATCGCGAGCCGCGTCGCGCAGTTGATGGAACGGCACGGCGTGCCGAAGCAGAAGCAGACTCGCGCGCTTTCCGACATCTTGTTGCTGAGTTTCGCCCAGGCGCACCGCAAGATGCGCGGCCAGAGCACCTGGACCTTCAGTGAAATCCGCGGCGTGGCCGATGCCTACGGCGAGCCGGTGTTCGCGCTCGTCGATCCGCGCGAGGAGACGCGCGGCGAGCCGAGCGTCGCGCTGCTCGACGTCGGCACGCGGCTGCTCACCTGTCTCGCGTGGATCGGCGACGAGCTGAAGGGCGGCAAGCCGCCCGAGTATGTCGCGCTGCGGGTGGGCGAGCTGTGGCGCATCTATCCGCACGACGCTGCGCCGATCGGCCAGCGCTTCGCGGTCGACCTGATCGAGATCCGGCCGAAGCAGGCCGACAGCGGCAAACCGTCGGTCGCGATCGTCGACGACGACCTGGGCGACGGCGGCGGCGAGCTGAAGACCGCCGACACGATCTGCCTGTATCTGAACGAGCGCGGCTTCGACGCTACGGCCTACTACGATGCGGGCAGCTTGCGCCAGGCGATGCGCCACACGGTGTTCGACGCCTATGTGCTCGACTGGCTGCTCGGCAGCGAGACCGCGGAGGCCGCGATCAAGGAGATCCGCGCCTCCGACAAGCCGCGCGCGCCGATCTTCCTGCTGACGGGCCAGCTCGACAGCGGCAATGTCGACGAATCGGCGATCGCGCGCGTGATGACGGTGTTCGACGTCAACGTGCTCGAAAAGCCCGCGCGCCTGCCGCTCCTCGCCGCCGAACTGAACAAGCGGCTCAACACGCTGTAGCGCGCGGCGTCAGCGCGCGCCGCGCGAGAACACCGCGTCGAGCACGCGCTTCAGGTCGTCGGTGCGGATCGGCTTCATCAGGTAGTGCTCGAACAGGTCGCGGTCCGGCTCGGACAGCGTCTCGGGGCCGGCCGCGCTCAGCGCGACGATCGGCGTGCGCTGGTTCGGCCCGTCGCTCGCCGTGACCGAGCGCGCGACCGCGAGCCCGTCCTTGTCGGGCATGTTGATGTCGAGCAGCAGGGCGTCGAAGCGGCTGTGCGCGAGCAGTTGCAGCGCCTCGTCCGCGCTCGCGGCCAGTTCGAAGCGTACGCCGGCCGCGGCGAGCATCGCCCGCAGCGATTCGCGCATCGCCTCCTGGTCGTCCACCGCGAGCACGATCTTGTCGGCGAGCCGATACGGCGTGCGCGTACCGCGCTGCGCCGGGTCGTCCTGATCGGCGGCGCGCTCGAGCGGCAGCACGACGTGGAAGGTCGTGCCGCATCCGACCGTGCTGTTGACCGCGATCGATCCGCCCAGCAGGTTCAGCAGGCCGCGCACGATCGCGAGGCCCATGCCGACGCCGTCGTGGCGGCGCGTGCTCGACGCCTCGAGCTGGGTGAACGGCTGGAAGATGCGGGCGGCCTGCTCCTGCGGGAAGCCGGGCCCGGTGTCCTCGATCTCGATCGACAGCTGGTCGCGCTGCTCGCCGCGCAGCAGCGTCGCGTGCAGTGCGACGCCGCCGCGCTCGGTGTACTTGATCGCATTGGTCAGCAGATTGGTGACGACCTGCTGGATCCGGTAGGGATCCGACACGTAGATCGCAGCGTCGTCGGGAATCGTCTTCTCGAACCACAGCGCCTTGTGCCGCGCCCGGTCCGCGACGCTCTCGATCGCCGCGAGCAGCACGTCGCGCGGCAGGAACGACTGGCGGCGCAGCGCGAGCTTGCCGGCGTTCATCCGCGACAGGTCGGTGAGGTCCTTCATCTGCGCGTCGAGCTGGTCGGCCGCGCGCGCGAGCCGGTTGATGATCAACTGGTCGGAAGGGGGGAAGCTGCGGCCGGCCAGCACGTCGATGGCCGCGGTGATGCTCTGCAGCGGGGTGCGCAGCTCGTGGCCGACCATGCCGAGGAACGCGTTGCGCGCATTGACCGCTTCCGCCGCCGCGTGCGTGGCCGCCTGCTCGCGCACCAGCACCGCGCGCTGTCGCAGCATCAGCGCGCGCATGCGCCGCGCGTTCAGCACGAGGCCGCTGACGAGGCCGACGAGCACCAGCAGCACGCCGATGCTCACGCTCATCAGCGCCCGGCGGCGGTGCGTGTAGTCGGTGTACATGCGGTCGCGCAGCAGGCCTTCCGCGTTGCCGACATTCATCTCGAGATCGGCGAGCGGTTCGTTCATCAGGCGGAACTGGCCGGCGAGCGGGATGGCCGCCGCGCGATCGCGGCGCGTATTCTCGAGGCCGCGCTCCAGGCCCGCGGTGATGTCGCCGAGCCGCTCGACCGAGGCCATGTAGCCGCGCGTCTGCACCAGCAGGTAGGTGGAATCCGACGGCAGGCTCAGGCGCGCGAGCTTGGCCTTGAGGATCTGGAATTTCACGTCGACGTTGTCGAAGTCCTCCTGCCCCGCGCCGTAGCGCAGCAGGGCCGCCTCGGCCTTGAGCGCGGCCTGTTCGAACTGCGAGACGGGAACGTAGTAGTTCTCCTGCTGTTCGAGCCGCCCGGTGAGGCTGGGCGGCGCGAGGCTGACGAGCGCATAGCCGAAATACAGCCACAGGACCGTGACGGCCGCGAGCACGATGCCGACGAACGCGAGCATCCTGTCGCCGGCGGGCAGCGTGAACCATTTCATGGCTTGACGTCGATGCGGCGCACGTGGAACACGAAGCGGCGCTGGCTGGTCACGCCGCTCAGCTCGCCGGGGTACTGGTCGCGCGGGAACACGATGAAGAGCGGACCGAAGTTGGTCAGGTCCAGGCGCTTGCCGTCGCCGCTGTACGCGAGGATCGGGTGGTAGCGCGTGATCAGCGCCATCGGGATCTCCTCGCGGTAGTCGTCGTACGCGTAGACCTTGATCGCGCTGCCGTGCGCGCCGGCGCGCGCGAGCACGTCCTCGAGGCGGGGCCCCTGCCAGGTGCGCCGCGGCGTCCAGTTGGTCGAGGTCTCGCTGGACGCGACGGGCAGCGCAAGCAGCGCGGCTTCGTCGAAGTGATAGACGGGATTGCGCGGATCGGCGGGGTGGCTGAGGTTGCCGCCGATCTCGAGCGTGAGCGGACCGGCGTGTGCGCCTGCGCAGGCGAGCAGCGTGGCGCCGGCCAGGCGGCGTGCGGTGCGCGCGAATCGTGCGGCGCGGGTGGGCGGGACGGGATGCGGCTCTTGCATGATGGTCGTCGACGGGCTGGCGGCGCTGCGCCGGTCCGCCTATTGTGCCCTACGGGCCGCGCTCAGCCGCTGAAGGTGTCGCAGACCCGGTTGCGGCCCATCGACTTGGCCTGGTACAGCGCGGCGTCGGCGAGCCTGACGAGCGCGACGTCGCTCGGCGCGCTGTCCTGGCGCGACGTCACCACGCCGATGCTGACCGTGACCCGGCCGTAAGGGCTGCCGACATGTTCGATCTCGAGATCGTAGACGGCGCGCCGGACGTTTTCCGCGATCAGCGTCGCGCCCTGCTCGTCGGTGTCGGGCAGCGTGACGACGAATTCCTCGCCGCCGTAGCGCGCGACATCGTCGGAGGCGCGCCGCACGCATTCGCGCAGGCACTGGCCGACCGCCCGGAGCACGTCGTCGCCCGACTGGTGGCCGTAGTAATCGTTGTACGGCTTGAACTGGTCGAT
>NZ_JAAGNW010000024.1:39025-39439 GCF_010645215.1 Burkholderia multivorans
GCCGGCCGGTGCGATGGGCCCGGTTCCATTCGCTGTGCAGCGTCTCGTCGAACGCGCCGCGGTTGCTGAGGCCCGTGAGCGCATCGGTGCGCGCGAGCCGCCGCAGCTGCGATTCGGCAAGCTGACGCCAGCCCAGCTCGCGCGCGAGCAGCAGCGCCCCGCACACGATCACGGCGCTGAACACCACCAGCAGCAAGGTGATGCGCCCGAGCCGCTTGTTCCATTCCGCATAGATGTAGCTTTCCGCCGGCGCGACGTCGACGATGATCGGCAGGCCCGGCAGGTGCTTGTAGACGAACAGGCGCTTCGTGCCGTCGATCGACGCGATGCCGCTGAACGCGCCTTCGCTTTCGGCCATGGCGCGCTGGAACAGCGGCGAATCCGCGACATTGCGGCCGACCATCGCGGGGTCGT
>NZ_JAAGNW010000024.1:39449-42129 GCF_010645215.1 Burkholderia multivorans
GGAAATAGTCGATGCTGAGCGTGCCGACCACCACGCCGCCGAACGAGCCGTCGGCGCGCGTCAGGCGCCGGCTGAGCGCGATCGTCAGCGCGCCGTTGCGCAAGCGTGACGCATAGGGCGCGCTGATGAACAGCTCGCGGCCGGGGTGGGTGCGGTGGTACATGAAATAGTCGCGATAGGCGAAGTTGCCGGCGTGCGCGGGAACCTCGTGCGCGGCGAGCACGATGTCGCCGAACTCGTTCATCACGTAGATGGTGCCGAGATACTTGCCGGATGCGGCGCGATCGAACAGCACTTTGCTGCGCATCGGCGCGGGCAGCGCCATCACCTCGGGGTCGCTGACGCCGTCGACCACGGCCTGCAGCGACAGGTCGTACAGCTCGCTGTTGCGGGCGATGTCGCGCTCGAGCACGAGCACCAGGTTGCGGGCGTTCTCTCGCGCGCGCTGGTACGCGTCGTGGCGCGACTCGTACAGCACCCGCGCGCACAACGCCCAGACGAATACCAGCAGCAGCATGCCGTAGATGACGACGCCCGTCGGAGTCAGCAGGCGTGTCGCGGAAGCGTTCAGGCAGCGGCTGGCTGAGGCAGAGGGCGTACGCATGATCCCCGGGTGTCCTGTCTGCGGGTGGGCACGACGGCCGCCGGCGCGCGTGGTCGGGCGGCCGGCGGTGCTTGTATATAAAACGACTGATTATTCATTTCACTATAACGCGAAAAGCTTGACGATCCGCATGACAAGCGGCTGACGAACGCTCGTGCGCAAGTGCCTGAAGCACGCCGGCCGTTCCCGGCGGGCAGCGCGGCGGGCCCGTCGGGACGGGCGTCGGCGGCGCAGTCGGTCGATTTGACCGATGCCGGTCGCGACGCATTCCGGTCGACGGGCTTGATCTGAATCAAGGCGTGGCACACGCCGAATTAACAAGCAGAAAACGTGCCGTACCGGCCCGGCGACACATGTTTTCAATCGGCATGCAATGTGCGCGATGGTTGCGCGCGCATGCGTCCGGTGCGTTCAGGCGCGCAGTTCCGCCAGGATCTGGTCGGCGAGGAAATCGCATGGCGGCCGGTTCGAGCGGGCGCTGCGCGCGAGCACGATGTCGAGGTCCGGCAGCGGCGGCAGCCCGTGCGCGGCCCCGTGCTGGGAAAAATGCGCGGGCACCGCGCAGCGCGCGAGCGGCGCGACCGCGAGGCCGGCCTCGACCATGCTGCACAGGCCCATCAGGCTCGGGCTTTCGTATGAGGTGCGATAGGGTATCCGCGCGCGCTCCAGCGCACGGATCGCATTCGCGCGCGCGACGCTGCCCGTGCCGAACAGCGCGACGGGCAATGGACGCTCGCGCCAGATCTCCTTGCCGCCCGCGGGCGGTCCGGCCCAGACCATCGGCTCCGCGCGGATCGGGGCGCCGCGCAGGCCGCGCATGCGGGTCGCGCAGGCGAGGTCGATCTTGTTGTCCTTGAGCAGCGGCACGAGCGTGCTGCTCGGCAGCCCGATCACCTGGATCTCGACGCGCGGATAGCTGGCCGAGAACTTGCGCAGCACGGGCGGCAGCAGCGACGACGCGTAGTCGTCCGGCACGCCGATCGTCACGCGCCCCTTCACCTCGGGATGCACGAGCGAGGCCCATGCCTCGTCGCGCAGCGCGAGCATGCGGCGCGCGTAGGCGAGCAGCGTGTGACCGTCGGGCGTCGGCGTGACGCTGCGCGGGCCGCGCACGAACAGCGTCTTGCCGAGCGCGCTTTCGAGGGTCTTGATCTGCATGCTCAGCGCGGACTGCGAGCACATCGAGGTCGAGGGCTTTCATGGCTATCAGAAAAACTGATTGAAAGGATCAATATAACGCGTTTGTATGAATGCAGGGGCGCGCGCATACTGGGTCGATCGAAACCAGACGCCGCGCGCGGCCGGAGAGCAGGGGAATGACGATGACGTACGAAGCCTTCATGCAGTTGGGGATGCGCCTGGACATGTCGCGGGGCAAGCCCTCGCCCGAGCAGCTCGATCTCGCGACCGCGTGCTTCGACGCGGCGGGCGCGCCGGGCCATCTGTCGCGCGACGGCATCGACTGCCGCAACTACGGGCTGCCGCTCGGCTTGCCGGAGGCGCGCGAGTTCGGCGCCGCGCTGCTCGACGTCGCGCCGGCGCAGGTCGCGGCGATGGGCAATTCGAGCCTCGAACTGATGCACGACGCGCTCGTGTTCGCGACGTTGTTCGGCGTGCCGGGCGGTGCGCCGTGGCGCGAGATCGCGTTCCTGTGCCCGGTGCCGGGCTACGATCGCCACTTCTCGATCTGCGCGTCGCTCGGGATCCGCATGATCAACGTGCCGATGCGCGACGACGGTCCGGATCTCGATTTCATCGAGGCGCAGGTGCGCGACGATCCCACGATCAAGGGTATCTGGTGCGTGCCCTTGTACGGCAATCCGACCGGTGCGATCTATTCGGCCGAGACGGTGCGGCGGCCCGCCTCGATGCCGACGGCCGCGCCCGACTTCCGGCTGTTCTGGGACGACGCCTATCGTTTCCATCATCTGACGTCGACCGCGCATGCGACGCCCGACGTGCTCGCCGCGTGCGCGGCCGCCGGCCATCCGGATCGTGCGCTGGTGTTCGCCTCGCTGTCGAAGGTCACCTACGGCGGCGGCGGCGTCGCGTTCCTGGCCGCATCGAAGGACAACC
>NZ_JAAGNW010000024.1:42164-48513 GCF_010645215.1 Burkholderia multivorans
GCCCGAAGTTCGATGCGGTGCAGGCGGCGTTCGGCGAACTGCTGGAAGGGGGGCCGGGCGTCTCGTGGACGCGGCCGGCGGGCGGTTACTTCATCAGCCTGTACGGGCCGCGCGGCAGCGCGCGCCGCACGGTCGAGCTGGCCGCGCAGGCGGGGCTCGTGCTCACGCCCGCGGGCGCAGCCTATCCGTACGGCCGGGACCCGGACGACCGCCACCTGCGGATCGCGCCGTCGTTCCCGTCGCTCGACGAAGTCACGCTGGCCGCGCGCGGCATCGCGCTGGCGCGGCGCCGCGCGATTCAGGCGGATTGACGCGCGGGATCAGCCGGTCTGGCTGGCCGGCTGGGTTTGCGTCTGCGCGCGCGGCGCGGCTGCGACTTCGCGCAGCCATTCCGTGGTCGAGTTCGGTTGCGTGACGGGCAGCATGTGGCCGCCGTCGACCACCTTCAGGTTCACGCTGTCGAGCTTGCGCTTGAGCGCCTCGCCGTGGCGCTGCCAGTTGAGGATCACGTCGCCGCGGCCGAACAGCATGTCCACCGGCACTTCGAGCGACGGATAGCGGCGCTCCATGTCGGGCAGGTCGTCCGGCGCGGCGACGAGATCGGACGAGGCGGCATAGAACGCAGCGGGCCGCAGGCCCATCAGGCCGCCGCCCTTGACCGCGAAGTCCTTCGGCACGGGTTCCGGCGCGAAGATCATGTCGATCGCCTTGCGCGACTGCAGGATCGATACCGGGATGCCGAGCGTGTACGACACCAGCCGGCGCACCAGCGCGAAGCGCAGCGCGAGCCCGCGGAACGGGCCGGGCGGCTCGGTCTCGACGTGCGTGAGCGGCGCGATCAGCGCGAGCCGGCTGACCTGGCGCGGATGATTGAGGCCGACCGCGAGCGCGATCGCGCCGCCCAGCGAGTGGCCGACCACGACCGGACGGTCGAGCCCGAGCGCATCGATGAACATCGCGATCGTGCGCGCCTGCGCATACACGTTCGCGCCCGAACGCGCGCCGCGCGTCGCGCGGCCGGAACCGGGCCGGTCGACCAGGATCACGCGGTGCGACTGCGCGAGCCGCCGCAGGTCGAGATAGGCGAAATTGCGCAGCTGGCCGCACAGGCCGTGCACGAGCACGATCGGCGGCCCGTTGCCGTAGTCGACGTAGTGCAGGCGGTCCGCGCCGATGTCGATGAACTTGCCTTCGGGCGGGAACAGCCGCGTGATGCGTCCCGCGGTGTGGAAGGTGAACGCGACGAGCGCCGCGAGCACGATGACAAAAGCGGAGAGGAGCGTCGTTATCACGGAGTCACCTTGCGTCGTAGGCGGGTTGCGGGGTGTCGTCGCGGGCGGCGAGCGGCGCGCGGCGGCGCTCGAAGTGCATCGCGTCGTCGGTCAGCGAACCGAAGCGCAGCGTCGCGAGATCGCGCGCGTAGTTCTGGTGGGAGCGCCACGGATTGCGCGCGCCCTGCTTCGGCAGCACGGCGGCGGCGCGCTGGATGTAGCCCGAGGTCAGGTCGACCGCGGGCGCGAGCGCCATGCCGGCGGCGTCGGCGCGCGGCATGCAGCTGTCGTAGCCGTGCGCCTGCATGTGGTTGAGCAGCCGGCACACGTAGAGCGCGATCAGCTCGGCCTTCAAGGTCCATGACGCGTTCGTATAGCCGAACGACGACGCGAGGTTCGGCACGCCGCTGTACATCATGCCCTTGTACGACACGCTGTCCGACAGCTGCACGGGCCGTCCGTCGACACTGATCGCCGCGCCGCCCAGCAGTTTCAGCTTGAGCCCGGTCGCGGACACGATCACGTCGGCATCGAGGCGCTGGCCGCTTTTCAGGCGCAGCCCGGTGGGCGTGAAGCGTTCGATCTCGTCGGTGACGATCGACGCATTGCCCGCGCGGATCGCCTTGAACAGGTCGCCGTTCGGCACGAGGCAGAGGCGCTGGTCCCAGGGCTGGTAGCGCGGCGTGAGGTGCTTGTTGACGTCGAACTGCGGGCCGAGCTGGCGGCCCGCCGCGCGGATGATGAATTTTCGGGTCGCGTCCGGGCGGCGGCGCGCGAGGTTGTAGAAATACATCGTCAGCAGTACGTTCTTCGTGCGCACCAGCTTGTGCGCGAGGCCGGCGGGCAGCCAGCGGCGCAGCGCGTCGGCGATCCTGTCGCGCGCGGGCAGCGACACGATGTAGGTCGGCGAGCGCTGCAGCATCGTCACGTGCCGTGCGGCGCCGGCCATCGACGGCACCAGCGTCACCGCGGTCGCGCCGCTGCCGATCACGACGACGCGCTTGCCCGCGTAGTCGAGGTCGGCGGGCCAGTGCTGCGGATGCACGACGCGGCCCGCGTACTGCTCCATGTCCGGCCAGCGCGGCGCGTGGCCTTCCTCGTAGTCGTAGTAGCCGCTGCACATGTAGAGGAAGCGGCAGGTGTAGCGGGCTTCCTCGGCGTGGCCCGCGCCGTCGCCGCGCTGCACGTGCACCGTCCAGCGTGCGCTTGCGGAATCCCAGTTCGCGGCCGTCACCTGGTGGTGATAGCGGATCGCGCGGTCGATGCCGAAGTGCCGCGCGGTGTCCTTGATGTAGTCGAGGATCGTGCCGCCGTCGGAGATCGCCAGCTCGCTGTGCCACGGATGGAAGCTGTAGCCGAGTGTGAACATGTCGGAGTCGGAGCGCACGCCCGGATAGCGGAACAGGTCCCAGGTGCCGCCCATCGCGCCGCGTCCTTCCAGGATCGCGACGCGCGCGGACGGGCAGCGTTCGCGCAGGTGATAGGCGGCGCCGATGCCGGACAGGCCGGCGCCGACGATCAGGACATCGAAAGCCGCTGCGGCGGCGTCGTGCGCGGCGGCGTCGCTCGGGGTGGGCCGATCGGCGGTGGGGCTCATGCGGGGTCCTTGCGGATGGAGGAATCGAGATCGCGCGACGCGGCGTCCGCGCCGCGCCGCAGGCTGCGCGCGCGCGATCGGCGCACGAAGCGCAGCACCAGCACCTGGTAGGCGGAACCGAGCAGGCGCGCGAGCTTGTCGAGGCGGCGCGCGTCCGCGCCGACCAGCACGCGTCGCGCATTGCGTTCGACGCCCGCGAGGATCTGGCGCGCCGCGGCGTCGGCGCTCGTCACGTTGATGAGCCGGTTGGCCGAGCGGCGGTGCGCGTCGCTGTCCTGGCCGGTCAGCGCGTGGATGCTGGTGTCGATGCGCGACGCGGTCGCGATGTTGGTCGCGACGCCGCCCGGATGGATGCTGGTCGCGCTGACAGGTGCGCCTTCGAGTTCGAGTTCCATGCGCAGGGCTTCGGTGAAGCCGCGCACCGCGAACTTGCTGGCGTTGTACGCGCTCTGGGTCGGCATCGCGATCAGGCCGAACAGGCTCGACGTGTTGATCACGTGGCCGTCGCCCGACGCGCGCAGATAAGGCAGGAACGCCTGGGTGCCATGCACGACGCCCCAGAAGTTGATGCCCATGATCCACTCGAAGTCTTCGATGGACGCCTCCGAGGCGCTTGCCGCGAGCGACACGCCCGCGTTGTTGAAGACCAGGTTGATCCGGCCGTGCGCGTCGTGGGCGGCGCGCGCCCAGTCGAACACGGCCTCGCGCGAGGCGACGTCCACGTGCTGCGACGTCACCCGCACGCCGTAGGGCGTGCATGCGGCGACCGTCTGCGCCAGCCCTTCCGGATTGACGTCGCTGAGCGCGAGATGGCAGCCGCGCCGGGCGAGCTCCACGGCGAGACTGCGCCCCATGCCCGATCCGGCGCCGGTGATCGCGGCGACCTTGTCCGAAAAACTCCTCATCCGACGTCCCTCCCTGGGATTTGTCTGTCCGGCTTCGATGGCCTTGAATGTGGTGTATCGTGTCACCACTTTAGTTTTGGCGCTGGCTGTTGTCAAATCACGGAAATGGAGAAAACACTCGAAACACCCCGCAAGGGGCGGCCCTATGGCGGCGTGTCGTCGGAGGCGCGGGCGGCGGAGCGGCGCGCGGCGCTGATCCAGGCGGGCACCCGGCTGTTCGGCACGACCGGCTTCCGCAAGACCACCGTGCGCGCACTGTGCAAGGAGGCGCGGCTGAACGATCGTTATTTCTACGCCGCGTTCGACAGCGCCGAGGCGCTGCTGCGCGCGACCTACCAGCACCACGCCGAGGGCCTGAGGGCGCAGGTGCGGCAGGCGGTCGAGGCGGGCGGGCACGAACGGCTCGACGCGGGGATCGACGCCGGCTTGCGCGCGTTCTTCGCGTTCCTGCGCGACACCTGCGCGGCGCGCGTGCTGTTGTTCGAAGTGATGGGCGTGAGCGCCGAGACCGATCTGACCTACCAGCGCAATCTGCTGGAGTTCGGCTGGATGATCATGGCGTTCGCGCAGCCGCTCGAAACCGAGGATGCCGCGCGGCGTGCGGATCAGCGGCTGATCGGACTGGGGCTGGTCGGCGCGATGACCAACCTCGCCGCGGCGTGGGTGCTGACCGGCTATCGCGACTCGGAGGAGACGATGGTGCGCAACTGCCGGCAGGTGCTGCTGGGGACTTTGCAGTATCGGGGGGAGTGAAGGGGGAGGCGGCGCGTGTATGCCGTACGCGCTACGAAGTAGATAAGCCGCTGGGCAGCGGGGTGGTGGCCGCGATCGCGCGCCGGTGATCGCCGTGATGTATGATACTCATTGAGTAGATTAAACGTGAGGCGACCACGCATGCGCACCCTGGCTGAACACCCTATCGACGCCGATACCAAGCAGACGGCATTCGCCTTTCTGGACAGGGCCGCCAAGGCCTTTCCGGTCAAAGGAGCCATTCTCTTTGGTAGTCGTGCGAAAGGCGGATTCCGCCCGGACAGTGACGCCGATATCGCGGTTGTCCTGCCGGGGCCGCGTGGCCAATTCATGGCGGCCAAATTGATGATGGCCGACATGGCGTTTGATGTGTTGCTGGAAACGGGAATCCGGGTGCAGCCTCTTCCCGTCTGGGAAGACGAATGGGAGCACCCTGAGTCGTACTCCAACCCCGCGCTATTGCGCAATATCGAAAGTGACGGAGTTCGGCTGTGGTAAGCGTCCACGACCTTCTGACGAAGGCCCTCAGGGCATCGTCCTCGGCGGCTTTGCTGCTCGATGATGGTGACATCAATGGAGCGTGCAATCGCGCCTATTACGCCATGTTCGACGCGGCGCGCGCCGCGTTGCTCGCCTCCGGTGCGCCGGTCGATCCGAATGTCGTGCGAACGCACAATGGTGTGATTGCGGCCTTCGGCCTGCATCTGGTCAAGACCGGTCAGGTGCAGCCTGAGTGGGGCCGCACACTGAACCGGGCTCAGGAAATCCGCCAGGTGGCTGACTATACCGGCGACAGCGTGGACATGGAGCTGGCAACGTGGGTCGTTGAGCAGTCGGGCTTGTTCATTCAGGCGATTCGGGCAGCGTACCAGATTGATGCGCCGGGACCGGCTGACAAAGGTTCGCGACAGCCCCGCCCGTGAGCAGCATGAACACGGTCATATGTCGAAATTTGGTGAGAGGATGGTGCGGTGAGAAAGAGCACACCGATGACGCAGCAGGACTTTCTGCGGCAGGCAATGGACACGATGGGCATGACGCGCGAGCAGTTTGCGGAACGCATAGGTGCAAAGAAGCGCGGGTTGGATAACTGGCTTCTGCCCAGCGATTCCAAGGAGTTTCGCGCCATGCCCGAGATGGCGTGGAAGTTCATTCGCGAGATTTTGCAGAATCATCACGAGAAGGCTTGATATTACTCATTGAGCATATACTCAATGAGGTGAGCAAACAACGACGCGTATCGACTGTCTCTCATGCACCGCGCACTTGCGCGTAGCAATGGGGAATTGTTTGGAAATCGGCATCGCTATCTTGAAGTCGCGCAACGCCTCGCCGCGCTCGACTGGCGCGGCCCGCGTCAACCGCCCACGCCAGACGGCGGCGCCTGCCATTGCCGCACATGATCGATCAGCGCCCGCAGTTTCGGCACCATGTTGCGCCGTTGCGGAAAGTAGAGAAAGAAGCCCGGAAACGGCGGTAGGAATACCTCCAGCAGCGGCACGAGCGAGCCGTCGTCGAAATGCGCGCGCAGGCAGTCCTCGGGCGCGAACGTGATGCCGCCGCCCGCCAGCGCGAGACGCAGCATCAGGCGCAAGTCGTTCGTCGTCAGCTGCGGCTCGACCGCGACGTCGAAAGGGCAGCCATCCTCAACGAACTCCCAGCGGTAAGGCGTCCGCTCCGGCGACAGCCGCCAGCCGATACAGCGGTGCCGGACAAGCTCGTCGGGGTGGCCGGGCGCGCCGTGCTTCTCGACGTAACCGGGCGAGGCCGCCGCGCGTTCGCGTTGCTCGCCGCCCAGCGGCACGGCAACCATGTCCTTCTCG
>NZ_JAAGNW010000024.1:48523-50448 GCF_010645215.1 Burkholderia multivorans
GGTCACGTCGATGGTCACGTCGGGATAGCGCTCCGCAAAGCTTGCCAGCAACGGGCCTGAGAGGAAGGGCTCGGCAATCGACGTGGCCGTGAGCCGAAGATGGCCGCGCGGCGCGTCGGTCGTGCCCGTTGCATCGAGCGCGCTGCCGATGTCGACGAGCGGTCCCTCCAGCGACTGCACCAGTTGCGCGCCCCCGTCGGTCAATTGAACCGACCGCGTGGTGCGCACCACCAGCGCGACGCCGAGCGTGTCCTCGAGCCGCCGGATGCCCTGGCTGACCGCGGAACGGGTGACGCCCATCCGATCGGCCGCCGCGCGGAAGTTCCGTTCTTTGGCGACGGCGAGGAGCAGCGGCAGAAGATTCAGGTCCATATCATTGTCCAGTCACGCTAACCAACCCATCCAGTATTCACCATCTACAAGCGACAGAGAAGCAGCGATATCGTCCTGTCATCGAAACAGGGAGGTGTCATGGACAAAGTCATTCTCATCACGGGCGCATCGAGCGGAATCGGCGAGGGCATTGCACGCGCACTGGCTGTACCGGGCGCGAAGCTCATGCTGGGCGCGCGTCGCACGGACCGGCTCGACGCCATCGCGCGCGATCGCCGCGCGGCGGGTGCCGCAGTCGAAACCTGCGCGCTCGACGTGACCGATCGCCGATCGGCGCAAGCGTTCGCGGATGCGGCGCTGGAGACGTGGGGGCAGATCGACGTACTGGTGAACAACGCGGGCGTCATGCCGCTGTCGCCGCTCGTTGCCGGCCATCACGACGAATGGGACCGCATGGTCGACGTCAACCTCAAGGGTGTCCTGTGGAACATCGCGGCCGTGCTGCCGCACATGGATTCGCGCGGCGCCGGGCAGATCATCAACATCGCGTCGATCGGTGCGCTCTCGGTGTCGCCGACCGCCGCCGTCTACTGCGCGACGAAGTTCGCGGTGCGCGCGTTATCGGACGGCCTGCGCCAAGAGCATCCGGCACTGCGGATCACCTGCATCAATCCCGGTGTCGTCGAAAGCGAGCTGGCCGACACGATCACGCACGCGCCGACCCAGGCGTACATGCGCGAGTACCGCGCGATTGCGCTGCAACCGACGGATATCGGGCGCGCGGTGCGCCACGTTATCGAGTCGCCTATGCGTGTCAGCGTGAACGAACTCACGATCCGGCCCACGGGCCAGGCCAGCTGAACTGCCGTTTCCTCAAGGAGCAACCGATGAACGATCAATCGCCCGTGTGGTTCATTTCCGGTGCATCGTCCGGCCTCGGCCGTGCACTCGCCGAAGCCGTGCTCGAACGCGGCTGGCGCGCGGTGGTGACCGCACGCCAGCCCGGCAGCCTGTCGGATCTCGCCTGCCGGTACAGCGAAGGTGTGTTGCCGCTGCAGCTCGACGTGACCGACCCGGCTTCGATCGCAAGCGCCGTCGAGCAGGCGCGATCGCATTTCGGCGCAATCGACGTGCTCGTCAACAGCGCCGGCTTCGGGTATCTCGCCGCGATCGAGGAAGGCGAGGACCGCGAGATCCGCGCGCAGTTCGAGGTCAACGTGTTCGGCCTTAACGCACTGACGCAGCGGATTCTGCCCGGCATGCGGCAGCAGCGCCGAGGCCACATCTTCAATATGTCGTCGCTCGGCGGGCTCGTCGCGTTTGCCGCGACTGGCTATTACCACGCGACGAAATTCGCGGTCGAAGCCCTGTCCGAATCGCTGTCTCATGAAGTCGCGCCGCTGGGCATCCGCGTGACGATCGTCGAGCCGGGCGCGTTTCGCACCGACTGGGCGGGGCGTTCGATGGTTGAATCAGCGACTCGGATCGACGACTACGCGGAAACGGCGGGGAAGCGCCGCGCGGCGACACGCGCGGTGTCGGGCAAGCAGCCCGGCGACCCGGCGCGCGCGGCTCTCGCGATCATCGCCGCG
>NZ_JAAGNW010000240.1:0-4627 GCF_010645215.1 Burkholderia multivorans
CCACCTGGACACGCTGTTCGCCGACCGGCCGCTCAAGTGGCGGCCGCTCATCTATTGCTGGCGCGGCGGCGCGCGCTCGAAATCGATGACGGTGCTGTTCAACCTGATCGGCTGGCGCGCACGCCAGCTCGAAGGCGGATACAAGCAGTACCGCCGCTCGGTGCTCGCGTCGCTCGACACGCTGCCGTCCGCGTATCGCTTCATCGTCCTGGCCGGCCCGACCGGCAGCGGCAAGACCCGGCTGCTCGGCGCGCTCGCGCAGGCGGGCGCGCAGACGCTCGACCTCGAAGGGCTGGCCGCGCATCGCGGCTCGGTGCTCGGCGCGCTGCCGGATGCGGCGCAGCCCTCGCAGAAGGCCTTCGATACCGCGCTCGTCGGCGCGCTCAAGGGCATGGATCCCGCACGGCCGGTGTTCGTCGAGGCGGAGAGCCGCCGGATCGGCGCGATCACGCTGCCGCTTTCGATGGTGGCGGGGATCGGCGACGCGCGCTGCGTACGGATCGAGGCGAGCCGCGAGGAACGGGTGGCGCTGCTGCTCGACGACTACGCGCACTTGCTGGACGATCCCGCGCGCTTCGGCGCGCAACTCGCGCGGCTGAGCGAACTGCATGGCCATGCGCGGATCCGCGAATGGCAGGCGCTGCTCGACGCCGGACAACGCCTGCCGCTGCTCGAGGCGCTCGTCGATACGCACTACGATCCCGCCTATGCGCGCAGCAGCCACGCGCACCTGCGGCATCTGCGCGACGCGCTGCCGCTCGCGCTGCGGCCGAATGCCTGCGACCTCGTCGAGCAGGCGCGCGAATTGCTGGCGCAACTCGCGCACGACCGCTGAGGCGCAGGGTGCTGCAGAGGATCAGTTGATCCAGCCTTGCCCGCTGAAACCACAGGTGAATTCCTCGATCAGGCTGCGCCAATACCATCTGCTCGCGCAGCTGTCCACGAGCGCGGTCTGCCGGGGCTGCGCGTCGCGTGCGTTCAGCGTCGTTGCTTCGTCGGCGAGACGCAGCGGTTCGGCGCGCAGCACGACGGATGGCGCGTGGGACGTGGCGGGCAGGGGCGCGGCATCGGTGCCGCTGGTCCGGCTCGATCGAATGCCTCGATGTCATGCCTGTCTCCTTGGAGTGGAATCGTGGGTCGGCGTGAAGGCCGCCATCCGACGTTTCATATTAGGTAGTCCGAATGCGGAACGAGGTGCGCATGCGTCCATATTTTGGTGTGCATCCGTTCGCAGACCGAAGCAGTGGGTCGAGGTGGAACGCGTATCGGATCCGTTGAAAGACTGTGATGGCCGGGTCTGCGCGGGAAGTGACGGGCGGCGGCATTGCGCCTGCCGCCCGCGGCGATCACGCGTTTCGGGCGACGCCGAGCGTGACGGCCCGGGAGGCGGATGCGCTCAGCGCGCGGTCGCGCATGCGTAGGTGGCCGAGTACTGATACCTCGGCGCGGGATGCTGGTCGACGCCCTCCGTCACCGGCAGCGCGGCGTGCAGCTGGATGCTTTTCAGCCGCGCGTCGCCGTCGCACGCGCGCAGTGCGCTCGACAGGCAGGGCGTTTCCGCCTGATCCGGGCCGGCCACGCAGGCGACCGTGACTTGCCGCGCGAACGAGTCGGGCCCGGCGTCGCGGGCGGGAGACACGGCGCAACCCGCCAGCGCGATCGCCAGCAGCAGCGGCAGGCTCGCGCGGGTGGCCCGCCCGCCGAGGCCCGGCGCAGGACCGGGCCTCGGCATCATCGGACCTCCGCGCTGCAAGGCTTACTGACGGACATTGATGGTCCCGAACACGCCCTGCGCGGAGTAGAAGATGCGTTGATAGAGCGAGTCGTTGTAGGAATAGTCCATCACGGTGCTGATCGCGCCGAGCCGCGTGGCGGCGCACGTGAAGTTCACGCTCGCGCTGCCGCCGGACGGCGTCGCGCCGACCGTCACCGAAGTCGGTCCCGACCATTGCACGCCGCAGCCCACCGAGCTTTGGCCGACGTTGTAGCCGCGGCAATTGAACTTCGACGTGCCGTTGCTGACCGCCGGCAGGTTCGGCCAGCGCGCGATCGCGAGATCGGCCGAGCACGAGACCGGCAGCGGGTTGCCTGCCGACAGCGAGAAATCGCCGGCGGGCGGATGCAGCGTTGCGGTCACCGGCGAGAGCTGGATCGGCCCGCCTACCGCGGCCGCGGCTTTTGCGCGCGGCGCGGCGGCGGCATCGGCCGCCGGATACTGGCAGACCGCCACGGCCGTGACATCCTCGCCGACGCTCAGTCGGCCCTGCTCGGTGATGTCGCGCCCGCCGTTCGCCGCGCAATAGAGCGCCCGCCACGCGTGCACCTGCGGGGTCGTTGCGGCGGCCGTTGCGGTGGTGGTTTCCGCATGCGGCGCCATGCCGTGCATGGCCAGGAAAATCGGCAGGAGATAACGCCAGACTCGCAGTCGCATAATGCCCTCGCTTGATGGAATCGGAATGGGAAGAGGCGTGATTCGAAGCGGCCGATGAAATAACCGCTCACGCTTTTTTATTAAGGCCTGCCCAAATTAAACGATCCCGGGATTTAATCCAATGAATCTTTGGTGACGTGAATCACGATTAATTCGAGCGTGCGATTGCGCAGCGGAACGGGGAGAACGACAGGAAGGAAAGCCGCGCGGCGCTCGGCGCGCCGCACGGGTTTTACATCGGGGTGCGGGCGACGAGCACCGCCGCGCCGAGCAGCATCAGCCCGCTCACGCGGCTCAGGCCGCGCGCGAAGCCGGGCCGGCTGGTCCAGCGGCGCGCGAACGAGGCGGTCACGCTGTAGGCGAGCAGCACCGGATACTCGATCGCGAGCGCGGTCGCGCCGAGCCAGGCGATCGTCTTGGGGATGTCGTGCGCGTTGCCGGCGAAGGTGGGCAGGATCGCGCAGAAGAACAGCATCGACTTCGGATTCGACAGCGCGAGCAGCGCGCCGCGCCCGAACAACGCGGCCGCGGATTCGCGACGCCCCTGCACCAGCGCCTGAGCGCCGCCGCGCGAGAGCAGGATCTTCAGCGCGAGCCAGGCGAGATACGCGGTGCCCGCGTACTTCACGATGTCGAAGGCGGTCGGGCTCGCGAACAGGATCGCGCTCAGGCCGAGCGCGGACGCCGCGCAATACACGAGATTGCCTGCGAGGATCCCGAACACGCCCGCCTGCGCGCGCAGCCAGCCGTTGGTCATCGCCTGGCCGATCGCGTGCATCACGGCGGGGCCGGGTGTCAGGTTGAGCAGGAAGGTGGTCGCCGCGAACGTGACGAGCAGTTTCCAGCCGATCACGCGCGGCTCTCCTCGGCAACCGACGCCCGCGCGCAGTAGTCGAGCAGGCCCGCGATCACGCGCGGAATGTCGTGGGTGATCGCCGGGCCGTGCATCGGCAGGATCAGATCGAGATCGAGCGCCTGGATCTTGCGCAGCGCGGCCGCGAAATGACGCAGCGACGGCAGGTAGCCGGACTTCTCGATCGACGCGACGATGGCCGCGACCGGATCGTCGTGCGGCGTCGCGACATCGCCGTGGCTCATGAACAGGTCGGACGACAGCAGCGCCTTGTACGCCGGCAGGTAGACGACCAGTGAATCCCATTGGTGCACGTGCGTGGCGAACAGCGGCACGACCTCGGTGCCGGACAGCGTGACGGCTGCGCCGTCCTTGAGCGGCTTCGCGCGCACCTCGAACAGATCGGCGAGCGCGTGCGTGCAGATCGGGTGCGCGTAGGCGGTGAGGCGGGGATTGGCGGCGAGGAACTCGGGCAGCGCGCCCATCTCGTCGGCCTCGAAATGCGGCACGACGATGCTGCCGACCTGCGCGGCCGACAGGCCGAGCGCGTCGAGCTGCTGCGCCAGCTCGGGGTAGTTCGCGCGCATGCCGGTTTCGACGCACAGCAATTCGCCCTCGGGCGACTTCACGAAGAACTGGCTGAACGCCAGCTTCAGCTTCTCGACATACAGGCTGGTGCGAAACAGCCCTGGACGCATTTCAACGGCGGATGACGACGTGCTCACTGCGCGAGTCCTCTTTGCTGTTCGTACTGGCGGATGGCCCGTGTCCCACGCTCGGCGAACCAGTCGCGATAGGTCGCCATGTAGCCGGCGTCGTCGTACAGGAACGCGACATCGGTGGGGACCATGTTGCGGATCGCGATCAACGGGACGGGACATTGTAGCGGACGGAACTCGGGGTTCCAAAGCCCGCGCTCGTCGCAGCCCGGATAGAACTGGCCGATCATCAGCCGGCGCGCCACGAACGCCGGCTTCAGGCGCTGCTGCACGGCCGCCACCACGCGGGTAGGCTCCGCGAGCCGCAGCGGCACGATCAGCCGGCAGCGATAGAGGTCGCCCATGCCGCCGTTGCGTTCGAAATTGCCGAGATGGCCGAGGAGTTCCTCCACGAACCCGGTCTCGACGCGCGCATTGCTGCGCACGAACTCGAAGGTGTTCTTCATGATCGCAGCGCGCGTGAACGGGCAGACGTCGCCGCTGCGGCCCACCGCCGGATGCGGCGCGCACAGGAATTGTTCCGCCCAGTGCGCAATCGGCGCGAGATCCGCGCTCGCCTGTGCGTCGCCGAACGTCAACACATTGAAATCAGTCGCGTATTGTTCCACGGGCTTCTCCGTCGAT
>NZ_JAAGNW010000240.1:4637-8630 GCF_010645215.1 Burkholderia multivorans
ATAAATGCGATGCACCTGTTGGAATTGGCAGGAATAATGAAAAATCGAAAATTAATTTGCCTGAATTCGAAACAATGAAATCGCGAAACGAACGGAAGTAAAAAATCGATTTTGCCGTCAATGAAACGTCATGGATGCGGAATCGTTCGGCGAGCGAATCGGGATGCCGAAAACGGCGCACGGGGAGGTCCTGCGTTTCAAACGCGCGTTCCAGCACAGGCTCGACGCAGCCGCGGTGGGGAATGGCTATCATGACCGCGGCAGCATACGAAGGCGGAAGACGAGATGACGCGGGCCGGCTGGCGCGCGATCGGACATCGGGCGCGCGGGCCGCGCGCCGCATCAGGAGACAAGCCACATGAAAGCACTGCTTTGCCATGCATTCGGGCCGCTTGACCAGTTGCGGGTCGAGGACGCGCCGGCGCCCACGCCCGCCGCGGGCGAGGTGCGGATCGACGTGAAGGCCGCATCGCTCAATTTTCCGGACGTGCTGATCGCGCAGGGCCTCTACCAGGTCAAGCCGGCGCTGCCGTTCTCGCCCGGCGCCGAGTTCGCGGGCGTGATCGACGCGCTCGGCCCCGACGTCAGCGGCTGGCGCGTGGGCGACGCGGTGATCGCATCGCCGGGCTACGGCGGCTTCGCGCAGCAGTGCGTCGCACCCGTCGATCGCTTGATGGCGCTGCCGGCCGGCATGGATTTCGAACAGGGCGCGGCGTTCGTGCTGACCTACGGCACGTCGCTGCATGCGCTGCAGCGGCGCGCGCGGCTGCAGGCCGGCGAGACCGTGCTCGTGCTCGGCGCGGCGGGCGGCGTCGGGATCGCGGCGGTCGAGATCGCGAAGGCGCTGGGCGCGCACGTGATCGCGGCCGCGTCGAGCGACGACAAGCTCGCGCTGTGCCGCGACGCCGGCGCCGACGAATTCATTCACTACGGCACCGAGGACCTGCGGCGGCGCGTCGACACGCTTACGCAGGGGCGCGGCGTGGACGTGGTCTACGATCCCGTGGGCGGCGCGTACAGCGAGGCCGCGCTGCGCGCGACCGCGTGGCGCGGGCGTTACCTGGTGGTGGGTTTCGCGAACGGCGAGATTCCGAAGCTGCCGCTCAATCTGACGCTGCTGAAGGAGCGCGACGTCCTGGGCGTGTTCTGGGGCGACGCGATGCGGCGTGCGCCGGCGCACTACGCCGAGGACATGCGGCTGCTGGCCGCCTGGTTCGCCGAGGGGCGGGTGCGGCCGGCGATCACCGAACGCGTGCCGCTCGCGCGCACGGCCGACGCACTGGCGCGCATGGCGGGCCGGGCGGTGAAAGGCAAGGTCATCGTGCAACCGGGAGCGTGACGCCATGACTTCAACGATCGAAATCGCGGGCCTGCCGTTCGTGAGCCTGCCCGATGCGGTGCGGGGCCATGCGTTGGCACTCGGCGACGCCCCCGCGCTCGTGTGCGACGGCGAGACGCTGAGCGCCGCCGCGCTCGATGCGCTCGCCGAACGCTGTGCGAGCGCGCTGCAGCGCGACGGCGTCGTACCGGAGGAGGTCGTCGCGATCTGTGCGAGCGCGTCGCCGCGCTATGTCGCGGCCTTCATCGGGGCGCTGCGGGCCGGCGCGGCGGTCGCGCCGCTGTCGCCGAGCGCGCATCCGGACAGCCTGGCCGCGATGCTCGCCAATGCCGGCGCACGCGTGCTGCTGCTCGACGCGCCGGTCGAGCGGGCGCTCGAGGCCGCGGCGCTGCCGCCCGGCTTGACCCTGATCCGGCTCGACACGGCGGGCACGCCCGCCGCGCCCGGCTTCGACACCTGGCTCGCGCCGGTCGGCACGGCCGCGCGGCGGGTGGAGATCCGGCCCGAGTGGACGTTCAACCTCATCTATTCGTCGGGCACCACCGGCGTGCCGAAAGGCATCGTACAGTCGCACGCGATGCGTTTTTCCTACAGCGCGCGCGGCGCGGAGCGCGGCTACGGGCCGGGCTCGGTGACGCTGACCGCGACGCCGCTCTATTCGAACACCACGCTCGTGTCGTTCTTCCCGACGCTCGCGCTCGGCGGCACCGTGGTGCTGATGCCGAAGTTCGACGCGACGGCGTATCTCGAACTGGCGCAGCGCCATCGCGCGACCCACACGATGCTCGTGCCGGTGCAGTACCAGCGGCTGATCGCGCATCCGGACTTCGATCGCTACGACCTGTCGAGCTTCCGCGCGAAGTCGTGCACGAGCGCGCCGTTCGCCGCCGCCGTGAAGGCCGAGGTCGTGCGCCGCTGGCCGGGCGTGCTGAGCGAGTTCTATGGCATGACCGAGGGCGGCGCGTCGTGCGAGCTGTGCGCGAACGAGCATCCGGACAAATTGCACACGGTCGGCAAGCCGCTGCCCGGCCACGAGATGCGCATCATCGACGAGCAGGGCCGGGAACTGGAGCCGGGCGCGATCGGCGAGGTGGTCGGCCGTTCGCCGACGATGATGACGGGCTACTACCGGCAGCCGGACAAGACGGCCGAGGCCGAGTGGTTCGACGCCGAGGGGCAGCGCTTCATCCGCACGGGCGACATCGGACGCTTCGATCCGGACGGCTTCCTGGTGCTGATGGACCGCAAGAAGGACATGATCATCTCGGGCGGTTTCAACATCTATCCGAGCGACCTCGAACAGGTGCTCGTCACGCATCCGGACATCGCGGAAGCGGCGGTGGTCGGGGTGGCTTCCGAGCGCTGGGGCGAGACGCCCGTCGCCTTCGTCACGCTGCGCGAAGGGACGGGCGCGACGGGCGCGGCGCTCGCGGAATGGGCCAACGCGCGGCTCGGCCGCACGCAGCGGCTCGCGGACGTGGTGGTGGTCGACGCCTTGCCGCGCAGCCCGATCGGCAAGGTGCTCAAGCGCGAGCTGCGCGACGGATTCCGTTCGTCCGCCGCCTAGCGTGTGCAGGTGGCGCGCCGATCTCGCGGTCGGCGCGCGACGCAGGTTCGGTCGGCGCGCGCCGACACGGTGCGATGGATGCCGTCGACTGCGATTCTTTCTTCTCGCGCGGAAACGCATTCCTGATCTGATGTACCCGGTGTGGATGCACCCGGTGCGGATGTACCCGGTGCGGATGCACTAGCCGCGCTGGGGCATCTGTCACTGTCGCGCGTCCCGCGCGGCTGGAATCATGGTG
This sequence comes from Burkholderia multivorans, assembly GCF_010645215.1. GTDB lineage: Bacteria > Pseudomonadota > Gammaproteobacteria > Burkholderiales > Burkholderiaceae > Burkholderia > Burkholderia multivorans_A. The sequence goes on from NZ_JAAGNW010000240.1 coordinate 7,782, forward strand.
ACTCGACGGCAACGCGCATGCGACGCGCCGAGCCGACTTTCCTGATTTCAACGGAGTGAACCATGGACAAGAACCGCATCGAAGGCAAGCTCAAGCAGGTGAAGGGGTCGGTCAAGGAAACGCTGGGCAAGGTGACGGGCGATCGCACCGCGCAGGCCGAGGGCCAGGCGGAAAAGACTGCGGGCAAGCTGCAGGAAAAGGCCGGCGAGGCCGCGGACGCGATCCGCAAGCACACCGGCGCGTGAGCGTCGCCTCCCTCGCATTCCTTCCGCATCACCGAACCGAACGAGGTCACACGATGAACAAGCATCTACTCGCCCCCGCGCTGGTGGTCGCCCTGCTGGCGCTGACGCCGGGCGTTCGTGCGCAGCAGCCGGCGCCGCAGCCCGAGGACAACGCACTGGAAGGCCGCGTGGTCGCCGCGCTCTCGCAGGATCGCGCCATCCGCACGCCCACCCGCATCCAGGTCCGCGCCGATACCTCGGGCGCGGTGACGCTGACGGGCGACCTGGGCTCGAACCAGGAAATCGGCGCGGCGGTGGCGACGACCAAGCGCGTCGAGGGCGTACGCGCGCTGCACAGCGGGCTCGTCGTCAATCAGAGCCTGAATTGAGCGGGCCGTGCGCCGCACGGCGCACGCTTGAGTAGGGGCGCGCCTGACGCGCGCCCCGACTCGGCGCGTCATGCGCCTTTCTTGTCGAGCAGCGCCTGGTACTTCTGCAGGCTCTGGTCGATCTTGTCGCGCGCGGTGCTGGCCGCTTCGCCCTCGATCGCCTCGGCGGCACCCGCGACCATCGCGGCCGTCGCGACGAACAGGTCGGTCAGCAGCAGCCCCATCGCATCCATCGC